>JBCEBZ010000272.1:0-4203 GCA_039206675.1 Rhodococcus sp. (in: high G+C Gram-positive bacteria)
CCAGTGGCCGGTGGGACACTATGTGGAATAATCGGGCCATGTCCGCATCGAGGGGTGAGCGGCCCGGGCGTCGTCATCGCGTGGTCGTGTTCGTACGCGACGGCCTGCTCCCGATCGAGTTCGGAATCGTCCACCGACTGTTCGGCGAAGCGCGCTCACGGGACGGCGAACCGCTGTACGAGGTCCTCACGTGCGCTCTCGCGCCCGGCACCGTCCGGACCGACACCGACGTGACGCTGTCGGTCGAGCACGGCCCGGCGCTGCTCGGCACGGCCGACACGGTCGTCGTCCCGGCGTCCGATCAGGACTACGACCCGCCGGAGGACGGCGGACTGCCCCGCCCTCTCGCGGCCGCCTTCGCGCACATCCGTCCCGGCACCCGGGTGGCCTCGATCTGCACGGGATCGTTCGTCCTCGCCGCCGCCGGCCTGCTGGAGAACCGGCGCGCCACGACGCACTGGAAGTCGGCGGACGCGTTCCGGAGGCTCTACCCGGACGTGCATCTGGACCCCGGCGTGCTCTACACCCACGACGGCACCGTGCTCACCGCCGCCGGCGTCGCATCCGGAATCGATCTGTGCCTGTACATGATTCGCGTCGATCACGGTGCGTCGGTGGCCAACGAGGTGGCGCGGGGAACGGTCGTGCCGCCTCATCGCAGCGGTGGTCAGGCGCAGTTCGTCACCGCGCCGGTCCCGGAGGCCGGCGTCGCCTCGACGTCGGGAGCGCGGGCCCGGGCGCTGTCCCGGCTCGATCAGCCGCTGTCGCTGCGGGAACTGGCCGCAGGGGAGTCGATGAGCGTACGCACGTTCACCCGGCGATTCCGCGCCGAGACGGGAATGTCGCCGACGCAGTGGATCCTCGAGCAGCGGATCACCCGCGCCCGTGAACTGCTGGAGAACACCGACCTACCGGTGGACGACGTGGCCGCGGCCGCGGGATTCGGTACCGCGACCTCGTTGCGGCAACACCTCGCGCGCACCGTCGGCGTCTCACCCTCCACGTACCGCGCCACCTTCCGCTGACGGGCGCACGGTGTGCCCATTCGTCCAAGTGCGGGGGAGTGCGCGGCGCTACCGTCGGGCCCATGACGGTCTCGGACACACCCCGGAACAACACGCTGACGATGCGGGCCCAGCCCCTCCTCGCCGTCGACGACGTCGAACGGGCGGGCGAGTGGTACCGGAAAGTCCTGAACGCGCGCAGCGGTCACGGCGGACGGGACTACGAGCAACTCCTCGTCGACGGTCACATGATCCTGCAACTGCACCGGCTCGACGAGGACCACCACCACGGCCCCGTCGGCGATCCGTCACTCCCGCGGGGAAACGGGGTGGCGATCTGGTTCGAGACGACCGACTTCGACGGCACCGTCGCGCGGGTGCGGGAGGCGGGAGCCGACGTGGTCACGGACGTGCACGTCAATCCCAATGCGGGACATCGCGAGATCTGGCTCCGCGATCTCGACGGCTACCTCGTCGTGTTCGCCGAGCCCGCGTAGCGCCGAGCCCGCGTAGCGGCGACCCTCAGCGCCGAGTCCGCGTAGCGGCGACCGCTATCGCAGCGCCACCACGTGGTCGCCGCGCTGTTCGAGGACGATGTCGCCGGCCACCGTCGTGGTGACCGGCCCGGTGGTAGCGTCCCGCGCGACCGGGATCGTGCGCAGCAACGCGCCGGTCGGCAGATCGAGCACGGCGATCCCGGATGCCACCGGGACCAGCAGGTTTCCGGCCATCACGGCGCCCGGGCCGAGAGCGCCCGGGAAGGTCCAGCGCGGAACGAGATCGGACGCGCCGAGCGAGACGACATCCGAACCGGTCCACCAGGTCACCGCCGAACTGCTCGCCGACGTCACCGGATCCGGTCCGATCCGCAGCGCGAGCGCGTATTCGGACACGGCGTTGCCGGTGCCGTCGAACAGGCCGATCCGCGGTCCGGTCGTTCTGCCCGGGGGCAGATAGACGGCCGTGGTCTCACCCGACACCCCGAGGATGCGCGCACCCTCGACGCCGGCGTCGACACCGGCCAGGACGCTCGATCCGTACTCCTCGGGTTCCTGATTGTCCTTCGGCGAGGGGTTCATGACCGTCAGCCGATCGGCCACCTCGCCGGGGCAGCGCTCGAGCACGGACAGCCTGCTGCTGCTCGAACCGACGTCGATCAGCGTGCATCCGCTGCGGGGCTGCTTCTTGGGATTCACCTGCGCGTCCACCCGGCCGTACTCGACGGTCCGCACGAGGTCGGAGCGCCACAGTTCCAGACGGCTGTCGCCGAGGGACGCCACATAGGTTCCGTCGGCCGTCAGCGTCACGTCGGGATCGGCGTCGCTGGTCCGCTGCGCCAGACGCTCACCGGTGCCGCCGTCGAGTTCGGTGACCTGGGAGCATCCGCGGTCGTCGCGGTAGACGGCCACGACCTTCTCCCACGACGCCGTCACACCGCACAGGTCGAGATCACGCTCGTACCGCCACAGCTCGGCGCCCGACATCCGCTCCCGGCCCACCACGTCGCCGCCCTCGGCGGTGACGACGGCACCGCCGACGACGAGGGGTGCGGTGGTGGCGGAACTGGCGGAGTCCCAGATCGGGCTCAGTGTCTCCGGGACCGTCAGGGCCGTGACGAGCGCAGGCGGCGGCTCGGCGGCGGTGACCGAGGTGGTGCCCCGGGCATCGCTGCGGAACCACACCACGGTGAGGGCGACCACGACCGCGACGGCGATTCCGGCAGCGACGACGAGATCGGCGCGTGAGCGCCGCTCAGGTGCGAGCACGGCGGGTGTTTACTCCGCGTTCGTCGCGGCGGCGCCGACCTTCGGAGTCCGGCGGCGACGGCGCCGGCGGGGCTTGGAACCCTCGCCGTCGGCGTCCGTGCCCGGGGCTGCGGATTCGGGTGCCGTCGGCTCCGGCGACTTGGGGCCCACGGCGTCCGCGGGACGGCCGCCACGTGTGCGGCGGCGGGTGCGGGTGCGTGCCGGACGCTCCGTGCGCTCGGCCTTCTCGCCGTTCTCGGTATCGGCGCTCTCGCTCTGCGCCGGTGCTGCCCTCTCGACCCGGGGGCGCTTGATCGCACCGGTCGCCTCGGCGGGGATCGACAGTTCCTCGTACAGGTGCGGGGAGCTCGAGTACGTCTCGACCGGATCCGGGATTCCGAGGCCGAGAGCCTTGTCGATGAGCTGCCAGCGGGGGATGTCGTCCCAGTCCACGAACGTCACCGCGATGCCGGTGCGGCCCGCGCGGCCGGTGCGGCCGATCCGGTGGACGTACGTCTTCTCGTCTTCCGGGCACTGGTAGTTGATGACGTGCGTGACGTCGTCGATGTCGATACCGCGGGCCGCGACGTCCGTCGCGACGAGCACGTCGATCTTGCCCGACCGGAACGCCTTGAGCGCCTTCTCGCGGGCAACCTGGTTGAGGTCGCCGTGCACGGAGCCGACGGCGAAACCGCGCTCCGCGAGTTCGTCGGACACCTTCTGCGCGGTCCGCTTGGTGCGGGTGAAGATCATCGTCGCGCCGCGGCCGTCGGCCTGCAGCACGCGGGCCACCATCTCCGCCTTGTCGAGCGCGTGAGCCCGGTAGATGTGCTGGCTCGTGCGGTCGTGGACCGCCGAGTCGTCGGCCTGCTCGGCGCGGATGTGCGTCGGCTGGGTGAGGAACGTGCGGGCGAGCGTGATGATCGGACCCGGCATCGTCGCCGAGAACAGCATCGTCTGGCGCTTGTCCGGCACCATGTTCAGGATGCGCTCGATGTCGGGCAGGAAGCCGAGGTCGAGCATCTCGTCGGCCTCGTCGAGAACGAGCACCTCCACCTTGCCGAGGATCAGATGGCCCTGGTTGGCGAGGTCGAGCAGACGGCCGGGGGTGCCCACGACGACGTCGGCGCCCTTCTGGAGCGTCGCGATCTGGGTCTCGTACGGGCGGCCGCCGTAGATGGCGAGGACCTCGAGGGGCTTGTTCTTCTCGCCCTTCAGGTACTTCGCGGCGCCCTCGAGATCCTTGGTGACCTGGATGCACAGCTCGCGGGTGGGGACGATGACCAGTGCGCGGGGAGTGCCGTCGAGTGCGGCCGTCCCGGTGGTGCCGGAGGAGATGCGGTGGAGCAGCGGGACGCCGAAACCGAACGTCTTGCCCATACCCGTGCGGGCCTGACCGATCAGGTCGTCGCCGGCGAGGGCGAGGGGGAGCGTCAGCTCCTGGATGGCGAACG
>JBCEBZ010000273.1:0-16731 GCA_039206675.1 Rhodococcus sp. (in: high G+C Gram-positive bacteria)
GGACGGTGGCGGCCGCGGCGCTGGTCGCGGGGTGCGCCGGACAGGGCCCCGCCCCCGCGCCCGGCACCACCGCGCCCCCGCCGCCGGCCACCACGGCTCCCGGCACCGCCCCGGTGCCCGGCGGGGTCACCGAGGCTCAGGCCGCCCAGCTGTGCACCGACCTCGAGGGCCAGTTGCAGAGTTGGCGCACCTACACCCCGACGATCGGGAAGACCGGGTTGAACGGCCTGGTCGGCACGTGGATCGCGAAGAACAACCTCAATGCGCTCGACTTCCTGCAGGATCGGGCCCGGATCGACGTCATCACGACGACGGCCTGCCCCGACATCCGGCAGCAGGCGATCACCGCTCTGGAGATCCCCGATCTGGCGTCCGGCCTGATCGGGTTCTGAGGCCGGCATGAGCGCACTACGCACGCTGTACCCGCCGCTCGAGCCGTACCAGTTCGGGCACCTCGACGTCGGCGACGGTCAGCAGATGTACTGGGAGCAGAGCGGCAACCCCGACGGGAAGCCGGTCGTGTTCCTCCACGGCGGGCCCGGCGGCGGCACCGACCCCGCGCAACGCCAGTTCTTCGACCCGCAGGTGTACCGGATCGTGCTGCTCGACCAGCGCGGGTGCGGGCGTTCCACACCCCACGTCGCCGACGGCGCCGATCTGTCGGTGAACACCACCGACCGCCTTCTCGCCGACATCGAGATGCTGCGCGAGCATCTCGGCATCGACCGGTGGCAGGTCTTCGGCGGGTCCTGGGGCTCGACCCTCGCACTCGCCTATGCCCAGAAGCATCCCCACCGGGTCACCGAACTGGTGCTGCGGGGCATCTTCCTGCTGCGCCGCAGCGAGATCGACTGGTACTACAACGGCGGTGCCGGACACCTGTTCCCCGAATTGTGGGACGAGTTCCTGGCGCCGGTGCCGGAGTCGGAGCGGGGCGGGGATCTCGTCGAGGCATATCACCGGCTCCTGCACTCCGACGACGCCGACGTCGCGACGCGGGCCGCGGTCGCGTGGTCCACGTGGGAAGGCGCGACGAGTTCGCTGCTGCCCAAACCGGAACGGGTGGTGGAGACGTCCCAGCCGAGGTTCGCGCTGGCCTTCGCCCGCATCGAGAACCACTACTTCCACCATCGCGGATTCCTGGACGAGGGCCAGTTGCTGCGGGATGCCGCCGCGCTGGACGGCATTCCGGGCGTGATCGTGCAGGGCCGCTACGACGTGGTGTGCCCCGCGGCCAGCGCGTGGGCGCTGCACCGGGCGTGGCCGGGTTCCCGGCTCGAGGTCGTCGACGACGCGGGACACTCCGCGATGGAACCGGGCATCGTCCACCACCTGATCGAGGCCACGGACCGCTTCCGCGCCTGACGCGTTATGCGGGATAACCGAATTCGACGGTCCGCTTCGCGACGTCGGCGGAGACGAGCCTGATCTTCACCTGCTCGCCCTCGGCGGGGTCGCCCACGCATTTGGCCATCACGGACACCGACGGGACGAACACGTCCGCGGTGCGTTTGCCGTTCCGTGACCGCAGCACGGTCGCGTCGAACGTCTCCCCCACCCGGTCGGCGAGCACGGTCGCCTCGGTGAGGTCGATGCAGGCCCGGTCGATCTTGCTCGCGAGGGAATCCGAGCCGCCCATGATCTCGGGCATCGATCCCAGGGCGTCCCGGGCCCAGGACGGCACCGGCGTTCCGGCGGACACGGCCAGGCACACCTCCGTGGAGTACCGGTCCGAGAGCCGGCGCAGCGGCGCGGTCACGTGCGCGTAGGGGGCGCCGATGGCGGCGTGCGCGGTCAATTCCGGCAGGGTGCCGTCGAACGCCGCATAGTCGGCGCCCCGCAACAGCGACGGCGCCTCGGTCATGAGCACCAGCGTCGACGCCGAATTCGGGTCCAGCCGCGCCAGGAGTGCACCGACGCCGACGCTCTCGGGCCAGTCGATCCCCAGTGCCGCCGCCGTGCGCCGCAGCGCCCCGACCGCGTCCGGACCGGCCGACGGCAGAGTGCGGAGCAACCCGACCTTCGCGTCGAGCATCATGGCGGCCGCGCACATTCCGGTCAGCAGCGAGACCTCGGCGTTCCAGTCGTCGGCCTCGGTGCGGGGCGCGAGGTCGACGCGCCAGCTGTCGCCGTCCGGCACCACTTCCTGCTCGGGGAGCCGGAGTTCGATCGCGCCGCGCGCCACCGCCGCGGCCGTGCGGAGCCGGCCGAACTCGGGCAAGGGCGCAATGGACGGATGCAGTCGTCCCGCCTCCGCATCGGCCTGCACACCGGCGTAGTCGAGTCGGGCCACGGACCGCACCGTGGCACGGGACACGGTGCAGGACAGCGGTTCGGCCGACTCGTCGAGTTCGATGCGCCACACGACCGCCGGGCGGTTCTCACCCGGAAGGAGGCTTGCGGATCCCTCCGAGAGTTCCTTGGGGTGCAGCGGCACCTTGCCGTCGGGGAGGTAGAACGTCTGCCCGCGTTTGCGGGTCTCCACGTCGAGCACCCCACCGGGCTCCACGACGGCGCCGACGTCCGCGATCGCGTAGTGCAGGACGAATCCGTCGGGTGCCCGCTCGAGGTGCAACGCCTGGTCGAGGTCCATCGAATCGGGCGGATCGATGGTGACGAACGCCAGATCGGTGCGGTCCTGCCGTAGGGACGCGTACCGGTCGGACGCCCCCCGCGCCTGTGCCACCGCGGCGGGCGGATACCCGTCCGGCAGGTGGAACTCGGTGCGCACGGTGCCGAAATCGATTCCGCGCGTGACGAAACGACTCATCGGCACCTCCCGCACACCCTTTCCCTGACGCTAGTTGTTCCACTCCTCGTCGGCCCGGTCCGCCGCCTTGTTCCGCTCCGCGGCGATCTGCAGCGCCTTCTCCGCCGACGCGCGGTCGGGATACGGGCCCATCCGCGACATCGACGACGCCGCCTTCCCCTGCGTGACGGTGCCGTCCTCGACGTTGTAGTACCAGAGGTGATCTTCGTCAGTCATGCCCTCAGTGTGGCATCGGTGGGACGTGTGGGGTTGTGGATCACGCTCAGACTGTTACCCTCGGAGTCCTGTCCGGTGATACGGTCCCCGGCGCCGGTCAGTGCGGTGCCGATGGCTCGTTCTTCCCGTGCGCAGTGCCCGAACAGAGAATGGAGCGAGCATGTCGACGATCATTTTTGATCAGCTACTTCCCTACCTCGGTGCCGAAGGCGCCTCCTACTGGGCCCAACTGCTGATGGTCGATCCCGTCTGACGGTTGTCGATCAGTCGATACATCGAAACCCCCGCCGGACACATCCCGGCGGGGGTTTCGTCGCATCGGGGCGGGCTCGCCCGCAACATATTCGTGACGCTTCGCCCTGCCCGGCGGACCCCACGTCTCTAGGCTGACGTGATGGGAGTGAATCCGGAGATCGAGGGTCGTGTCTACCCACCGACCGAGCCGTACCTCGTCGGCCGCGAGAAGATCAGGGAATTCGCCCGCGCCGTCTTCGCCACCAACCCGACGTCGTTCGACGTCGACAGTGCCCGCGCCGCCGGTCACGCCGATCTCGTTGCCCCGCCCACGTTTCCCGTCATCGTGCAGGAACGGGCACTCGCGCAACTGGTCGCCGATCCGACGTCGGGGATCGAGCCGGTCAATCTGGTGCACAGCACCGAGCACGCCACGTCCCACCGCCCCGTCGTCGCGGGCGACGAACTCTCCGCCGTGCTCACCGTCACGCAGGTGACCTCCCGCGGCCCGCACACCCTGCTCGTCGCCGACATCGAGATCCACGACGCCACAGGCGATCACGTGAGCACGATGACGTCGACGCTGTTCGTCAGGGGGGAGGAATGACGCCCCCGCGACGAATCCTGCTCGGCGACACCGTCGCCAAGGCCCGGTATCACGTGACCCGGGAATCCCTGGTCCGCTACGCCGGGGCGTCCGGTGACTTCAACTCCATTCACTACCGGGACGACGTCGCCGACGCGGTGGGCCTGCCCGGTGTGCTGGCGCACGGCATGCTCACGCTGGGACTGGCGACGCAGTGCGTCGTCGACTGGCTCGGCGATCCGGCGCTGGTCACCGGGTACCGCGCTCGCTTCACCAAGCCGGTGATCGTCGACCCCGGCCAGGGTGCGGTGGTCGAGGTGGTCGCGAAGGCCGCGGAGGTCGACGAATCCGCGGGCAGCGCGAGGATCGACCTGACGGTCACGTTCGACGGGCACACCGTGCTCGGCAAGTCGCAGGTCTGGATTTCACTGCGCTGACCACATCCCACATACTGGTCCGATGATCGGTGTGATGGTGACTGCGTTCGCGGTGCTCGGGCTCCTGACCGTCATTCCGGGTCCGGACATGGCGGTGGTGACCCGCGCCGGACTGTCCGGCGGGCGCAGCGCCGCGCTGCGGGCCACGTTCGGCGTGGTCGCCGGGCTGATGGTGTGGGGCGCCCTGACCGTCGTCGGGCTCGGTGCCGTGCTCGCCGCCTCCGCCGAGGCGTACACCGTCGTGAAGATCGTCGGCGGGATGTACCTGGTGTATCTGGGTCTCTCCACCCTCTGGCGCAGCCGGACGAGGCCCCGCGCCGCCCGAACCGTGCCGGCGCCGGTTCCGCCTTCGGGGTCGAGTTGGCGGGCCGGGTTCCTGACCAACCTCCTGAACCCCAAGATCGCGGTGTTCTACACCGGCCTGCTCCCCCAGCTCGTCCCGCCCGGCTGGCCGACCGCCCCGAGCCTGGCCCTGCTGGTGCTGGTGCACGGACTGCTCGGGATCGTCTGGCTCGGCGCGTACAGCATCCTGCTGACCCGCGCGCGCACCACGCTGGAGAAGCCGTCGGTGCGGAAGGTCCTCGACCGGATCACCGGAACCGTTCTCTTCGGCTTCGGCGCCGTAGTCGTTGCCGAGGCGCGTTAGGGCCGATGTCAGCTCGGGGAGTCGCCGGAACTCGCCGCGCTGCCGCCGAGCAGGATCGTGCTGATCAGGTTCGGGTCGTCGGTCATCGGGACGTGCCCGATGCCGGGCAGGATCAGGATCCGGGCCTGCGGGAACACTCTGCGCACCCGGCGCGCCTGATACACCGGCAGAATGAGGTCCCGCCGCCCCCACGCCACGGTGACCGGAACCGTCGCGTCGACGACCGGCGGAAGGTCGAACGAGGCCGTCATCCCCTTGTCGACCAGGGCGTTCGTGGCCAGCGACTGCGCGTCGATCACGGCGTCCTCGTAGCGCACCCGGCTGGGCCGCGCGAAGAAGGCGGCGAGTGAGGGATAGCGGACGGCTCGGTATCGCAACGCCTTCGGAGTGTTCGGGCCCAGCGCCCGGGTGACTCCGCGCAGAGCCCGGAACGTGTACATGGTGCGGGCCTGATCGGCGGGATTGACGAAGAAACCGGCCGGTGACAGTGCGGTGGCCGACGCGACCTCGCCGCGGGCGGCGAGGGCGAGCGAGAGCCAGCCGCCGAGCGAGTTCCCCGCGACGTGCGGCCGTTCCCCGGCAGGCGTCACCGAGCGGACGAACCCGCTCAGTTCCTCGAGCAGGTGATCCATCGTGTCCGCGCCGTCGTCGAGTGCCGCCGATTCGCCGTGTCCGGGAAGGTCGACGGTGACCACCCGGCGGTAGGGTGTCAGCTGGTCGAGCAGGACGTTCCAGGCCTGCCGCCGATGCACGATTCCGTGCACGAGAACCAGAGTGGGGCCGGAACCGGCGATGTCGTGAGGCAAGTCCATGGGCAGATGTTACCGCTATCACGAGTAACATCTACTGGACGCCGTCGGCGAGGGGCCCCATCGTCCACGGACGTGGACGACGGGCCCCGGCGTCGACCCCGATTCGGGTCAGTCGGGCCGATGCGGGAAAGACACTAACCGGTCTGTTTGTTACTCGCCAGTCAGGGCCGTGACCTGGTCTCCAGCCGCACGCGACGGATCCCGCAGGCGCAGGATCGAGGCGGACGAGTTGGCGTGTAAGCCGGATCCTGTCCCCGGCGCCGAAACGCCGGGTGGCGACCATCCATCTGGGCACACCGTCGCCGGGTACCTCGAGCGGTTCACCCGCAGGCTCGGGCGAGCAGCCCTCGAACACCTGCGCAGCCGCACCGGGTCCCGGAGGATCCGATGCGGCCTTCAACCTTGCTCCGGGCGGGGTTTACCTAGCCACCCCGGTCACCCGGGGTGCTGGTGCGCTCTTACCGCACCGTTTCACCCTGACCGGCACCGCAACCCCGGAGGGTGTGGCGCCGGCGGTCTGTTTTCTGTGGCACTGTCCCGCGAGTCACCTCGGGTTGCCGTTAACAACCGCCCTGCTCTGTGGAGTCCGGACTTTCCTCGACCCAGGGCCTGCGCACCCGTGTGCTGGTTCCCTGTGCCGCGGCCGCCCGGCCAACTCGTCCGCCCGATCAGCCTACAGTTCGCGCGAACGTGTCCTACCGCCGCACTAGGGTTCAGAGCATGACCCGATACGCCGCCCTCCTGCGCGGTATCAACGTGGGCGGCATCAACATCAAGATGGCCGACCTCCGCACCACCTTCGCCGAGCTGGGATTCGAGAACGTCAAGACCGTCCTCGCGTCGGGCAACGTGCTCTTCGATGCCGACCGCGACGACGTCCCCGCCCTGAAGAGCGAGATCGAATCCGCGTTGCGGGCCGACTTCCACTACGAAGCCTGGGTTTTCGTCCTCGACCTCGACACGATCCGGAAGATCGTCGACGACTACCCGTTCGACCCCGAGCGAGAAGGCTGGCACCCGTACGTGCTGGTGACTCCCGACCCCGAGGTCCTGGACACGCTGCTACGGGTCCGGGACGACCTCGACCCGGAGGTCGAACGAATCCAGGCCGGTGACGGCGTCCTGTACTGGGAGGTCGAGCGGGGCATGACGTTGAAGAGCACGTTCGGCAAGAGCACCGGCTCGGCCAAGCTGAAGGCCTCCACCACCACCCGGAACCTGCGCACCCTCGTCAAGCTCCTGAAGTGAGTCGCCGGTGACCGTTCTCGCGGTGGCGCTCGTCGCCGCGGTCCTCGTCTTCGCGGTCGTGCGTCCCCGCAAACTACCCGAGATCGTCGCGGCCGCACCGGCCGCTGTCGTCGTCCTGGCCACCGGGCTGGTGACGCCGTCGCAGGCTCGGGACGAAGTGACCGAGATGGCCCCGACCGTCGGGTTCCTCGCGGCGATCCTCGTTCTCGCGCACCTCGCCGACGCGATGGGTGTGTTCACCTGGATCGCGGCCAGGCTGCGGCGCGGGGCACGCGGAGATCCGAAGAGGTTGCTCACGCTCGTGTTCGGGGCCGCGGCACTCACGACCGCGGTGCTGAGTCTCGACGCGACGGTGGTGCTGCTGACGCCCGCCGTGATCGCGACGGCCCGCTCGCTGCGGATGGATCCGCAGCCGCATTCGTACGCCACCGCGCACCTGTCGAACACGGCGTCGACCCTGCTGCCGGTCTCCAACCTCACGAACCTCATCGCGTTCTCCGCGACCGGGTTGACCTTCCTGCATTTCACCGCCGTCATGGCGTTGCCCTGGGCGCTGGCGATTGTCGTCGAACTGATCCTGTTCCGGATCTTCTTCCGCCGACACCTGGTTCCCCCCGACGCCGAACCCGAACCGGCCCGCGATCCACCCGCACCGACCGTCGCGCTGTCGATCATCGCGGCCACACTCGCGGGTTTCGCGGTGTCCGGCTTCGTGGGGGTCGCGCCGGCGTGGGTGGCGGCGGCGGGGGCGATCGTGCTGGGCGTCGTCGCACTCCGCGACGGCCGGACCGATTTCGGCCGCATCCTGTACGCGGTCGACGTGTGGTTCTGCGCGTTCGTCCTGGTCCTCGGCGTCGTCGTCGCCGGCGTGGCGAACGGTCCGATCGGGGAATGGATCGGCTCGCGGCTGCCGACCGACACGTCGTTCACGGCCCTGCTCACGATGGCCGTCGTCGCGGCGGTCGCCGCGAATCTGGTGAACAACCTCCCCGCCACGCTGCTCCTGCTGGCGGCGCTCGGACCGCACCCCCCGACCGCCCTCGTCCTGGCGATGCTGCTGGGGGTGAACCTCGGCCCCAACCTCACCTACGTGGGGTCGCTCGCGATCATGCTGTGGCGGCGGGTGGCCGCGCGCGCCGGATCGCCCGCGGATCTGCGGACCTTCACGATTCTCGCGCTGGTCACCACACCGCTCACCCTGCTCGCGGCCGTCGTTGCCCTCTGGGCCTGTGAGTACTTGTCAACCGCGGGCGGTTAATAAGTACTCACAGGTGGGAGGTGTCGTTGACCAGGCGGACGGACGAGCCGCCGTCCGGGTAGAACTCGGCGATGCTCAGCGACGCCAGATCCAGGTGCAGCCGGTACAGCAGCGACGGTCCCGCGTCGAGCGCCAGTTGCAGCAGGGTCTTGATGGGGGTCACGTGCGTGACGACGAGGATCGTGGAGCCGCCGTAGGAGGCCGTGAGGTCGTCGCGGACCTTCACGATCCGCTCCCTGACCTCGTCGAAACTCTCCCCCGCCGGCGGTCGCACCGACGTGTCCGACAACCACTTGCGGTGCAGTTCGGGGTCGCGGTCGGCGGCCTCCCTGAACGTGAGGCCCTCCCACTCGCCGAAGTCGGTTTCGGTGAGGCCCTCGTGCACGGTGACCGGAAGCCCGAGCACCTTCGCCGCCGCGGCGGCGGTCTGCTGCGCGCGCCCCAGAGGGGACGACACCACGGCCGCGATGCCGTCGTTGCCCGCGAAACGCGAGGCCGCGCCGTTCGCCTGAGCCAGCCCGATCTCGGTGAGCGCCGGGTTTCCGCGACCCGAGTACCGGCGGTCGACGGACAGCACGGTCTGCCCGTGCCGGAGCAGCAGCATCCGGGTCGGGGCGCCCGTCGTGTCCATCCAGCCCGGCGCCGCGGGGGTGGACTCGTCCGACTGAACGGCGGCCGGTTCCGGTTCGGCGGCGGAACCGGCGGCACCGTCCATGGCCTCGTTGGCGAGGCGGTCGGCGTGCGCGTTCTCGGCCCGCGGGATCCAGGTGTACGTGACGCCGTCGAACTGCCGGGCGAGTTCCGACGCCCGGCGCTGCAGCGGAATCATGTCCGGGTGCTTGACCTTCCAGCGTCCCGACATCTGCTCGACGACCAGTTTGGAGTCCATCCGCACGTCCACCCCGGATGCACCGAGTTCGGCGGCGGCCTCGAGCCCGGCGATCAGACCCCGGTATTCGGCGACATTGTTCGTGACGGTCCCGAGGCTCTCCTTGCGCTCGGCCAGCACGGCACCGTCGGTGGCGGCGAACACCACGGTGCCGTAGCCCGCGGGCCCGGGATTGCCGCGCGACCCGCCGTCGGCCTCGACGACGACCCGACCGACACTCACAGACCCGACTCCTTGGTGCGCACCAGGATCGCGCCGCACTCGGAGCAGCGCACGACGACGTCGGGTGCGGTGCCGGTGATGCGGGAGATCTCGCCTCGGTCGAGTTCGATGCGGCACGCACCGCAGCGGCGGGCCTGCAGCAGTGCCGCGCCGACGCCGTTCTGGCTGCGCTGCTTCTCGTAGACGGCGATCAGGTCGGCCGGGAACTGATCGGCGAGGCTCGCACGGTCCCGGGTGCAGCGCTCCTCGGCGGAGTCCAGATCAGCGACGGCGTCGTCGCGGCGGCGGGACGCGTCGATGAGGTCTTCCTCGATCTGCGACAGCTGCGCACCGGCGTGGTCGTGGTCGGACTGCGACGCCTCGCGCCGTTCCATCACCTCGAGCAGTTCGTCCTCGAGCAGTCCCTGCCTGCGGACGAGGCTGCCGAGTTCGTGTTCGAGTTCGGTGAGCTGCTTCGATCCGACCGTGCCGCTCTCGAGCAGCTTGCGGTCGCGGTCCTCACGCTGACGGACGGCGTCGACCTCGCCTTCGAGCTTGCGGATGTCGCGATCGAGATCGTCGAGGATGATCTCCACGGCCACGGCCGCGTCCTTACGGGTGACCCGCTCCGCCTCGAGCCGCTCGACTTCCTGACGCTCCGGGAGCGCGGTGCGTCGGTGGGCGATCCTCGACAGCTCCGCATCGACGCCGGCGAGGTCGAGAAGCTTGGACTGCACCTGTGGTTCGACGTTCACGCGTGGTAACTCCTGCTGTCTTCTGTGAAGGGTTCTTCTGTGCAGATTGCTGGGTGTCAACCGTACCCCGGCGCATCACGGGTTTCGGCCGGACGGCGCTATGACGACGACGCGCTGACCGACCACGGATCGGTGCGCACCGCCGACACCCGCACCTGCCACTCCGGGGTGTGCGCGAACGCGGTGTCGAGCACACCCTTCGCCTGTGCGCACCACGGTTGCTCGCTCGCCCAGTGCGCGACGTCGATCAGCGCCGGACCTCCGGCGCGCAGGTGCTCGTCGACCGGGTGGTGTCGCAGGTCGGCGGTCACGTACGCGTCCACACCGAGGCGTGCGACGTCGTCGAGGAACGAGTCGCCCGAGCCACCGCACACGGCGACGGTGCGGATCACGGCTTCGGGGTCGCCCGCGGCCCGCACACCCCACGTGGTGGCGGGCAGCGCGTCCGCCACCCGGTCGGTGAACTCGCGCAGCGTCAGCGATTCGGGTAGCTCGCCGACGCGTCCGAGTCCGCGCGGCCCGGGGAACGTCGCCGTCTCGAACACGTCGAACGCGACCTCCTCGTACGGGTGGGCGGCGCGCATCGCGGCGAGCACGTTCTGCCGGATGCCGCGCGGGGCGATCACCTCGACCCGGCTCTCCTCGACACGTTCGAGCGCCCCGACCGCGCCGAGTGCAGGGTTCGCGCCGTCGGTCGGCAGGAACTGGCCGTGCCCGGCGACGGACCAGCTGCAGTCGCGGTAGTTGCCGATCTGTCCGGCGCCGGCGTCGAACAGCGCGCGGCGCACCGTGTCAGCATCGTCGGTGGGGACGAGGACCACCCATTTGTCGAGGTTCTCGGTGGGTTGCGGCTCGATCGGCCCGGTGACGGTGAGCCCGAGCGCCGCCGCCAGTGCGTCGGAGACGCCGGGGTCCGCGGAATCGGCGTTGGTGTGCGCGGTGAACAGGGCGCACCCGGCCTTGATCAGCTTGTGGACGAGCGCCCCCTTCGGGGTGTGGGCGCCGACGGTGTCGACTCCGCGGAGCAGCAGCGGGTGATGGACGAGGAGCAGATCCGCGCCGGCGGCGATGGCCTCGTCGACGACCGCGGCGGTCGGATCGACCGCGACCGTCACCGTCGCCACCCTGTCGTCCGGGTCGCCGCACACGAGTCCGACGGAGTCCCACGATTCGGCGAGGGCGGGCGGGTAGGCCGCGTCCAGGGTTGCGATCACGTCGGCGAGACGCACCGGGTTCACAGGATCTCCTTCATCGCATCGATCAGCACAGCGGTCTGCTCCGCGGGACGCACCGCGACGCGGAGGAAGTCCGGCCCGAGTCCGGGGAACGTGTCGCAGCGGCGTACGGCGATGCCCCGTTCGCGCAGGTGTTTGCGCATCAGTTCGCCGTCCGGCAGGCGGAGCAGCAGGAACGGCGCGGCGGCGGGCCGGTGCACCGCGACGCCGATCCCGGTCAGCCGCCGGATCATGTCGTCGCGCCACTCACCCAGCACGACGGCGTGGTCGCGGGCGGCGGCGACGGCGTGCGGTTCGCTGCACGCGGCGATCGCCTCCACCTGCAGGCTGCCCACCGGCCAGTGCGCCCGTCCCACCTGCAGTCGTTCGAGGATCTCGGGGGCCCCGAGGGCGTACCCGCAGCGCAATCCCGCCAGTGCCCACGTCTTGGTGAGACTGCGGAGCACCAGCACGTCGGGCAGTGAGCGACCGGCCAGCGATTCGTCCTCGTCCGGGACCGCGTCCACGAACGCCTCGTCCACGACGACGATCCGGCCCGGACGGCGCAACCGCAGGATCGTCTCGGCGGGGTGCAGCACCGACGTCGGGTTGGTCGGGTTGCCGATCACCACCAGATCCGCCGATTCCGGGACCGTCGCCGAGTCGAGGCGGTACGGATCCTCGAGCAGAACGTGTGTGACGGGAACCTGCGCCTCCCGCAGCGCCCACTCCGGTTCGGTGAACGACGGGTGGATCAGGGCCGCCTCCCGGACTCCGAGCCGCGGGAGCAGGGAGAACCCCTCGGCGCCGCCGGCGAGCAGCAGCACCTCCTCCGGTGTCCGGCCGTGCCGGGACGCCACCGCGGTCCGGGCCGCGAGATCGGCCGCGACCGTCGGGTACGTGCCCAGGTGCGCCAGCGCGTCGGCGAGGCGGTGGCGCAGCCAGTCCGGTGGCCCGTCGCCCTGCACGTTGACTGCGAAATCGAGGAGTCCGGGCCCCGCATCCACGTCTCCGTGGTGACGCAGGCTCTCCCGGCTACCGGCACGAATGTCCACGATTGTCGAGCCTAAGGGACAATGGTCCGGTGACGTCTCTCTCCACCTCCCCCTCTGCCCTGTCGGCCCCGATCGTGCTGTTCGACCTCGACGGCACGCTGACCGACTCCGCGCCCGGCATCCACGCCGGCTTCCGCCATGCGCTCGCGACGATCGACCGGCCGGAACCGACCGACGAGATGATCGACGCCGTCATCGGCCCGCCGATGATCGACACGTTCCGTTCGATGGGGCTGGGCGAAGACCTCGTGCAGCAGGCGATCGCGGCCTACTTCGAACGCTACGACCGCGTGGGGTGGGCGGAGAACGCCGTCTTCGACGGCATCGAGAAGGTGCTCGTCGCCGCACGCGACAGCGGTAGAAGGCTCGCCGTGGCGACGTCGAAGTCCGAACGGTTCGCGATCCGCATCCTCGAACACTTCGAACTCGCGCACTACTTCGAGTTCATCGGCGGGGCCAGCGACGACGGCAGTCGCCGCGCCAAGTCGGATGTGATCGCCCACTCGCTGCGGAACCTCGGAGTCACCGCCACCGAGGGTGCCACCGCCGACGTCCTGATGATCGGCGACCGCGACCACGACGTCCTCGGCGCCGCGCACTGGGGTATCCCCGCGGTGTTCGTCGAGTGGGGTTACGGGTTCCCCGCCGAGGCCGAGCGCGCGCACACGACGGCGCAGACCGTCGCCGACCTCGGGAAGCTGCTCGATGACGCGGCCTGACACCCCGCTGCACGTGACGTTCGTGTGCACCGGCAACATCTGCCGCTCCCCGATGGCAGAGAAGATCTTCGCCGAGCACCTCCGGCGGGAAGCCCTCGACCACCGGGTGATGGTGAGCAGCGCCGGGACCCACGGCTGGCACGTCGGCCGTGAGGCCGACATCCGCACCAACGAAACCCTGAAGCTGAACGGCTATCCGACGGGCCACACGGCCGCGGAGGTCGGGCCGTTCCACCTCGGCGCCGATCTGGTGGTCGCTCTCGCGGCCAACCACGACCGTGAGCTTGCCCACATGGGTGTGCCCGACGAGCGCCGCCGGCTGCTGCGCAGTTTCGACCCGGACGCGGACACGTCGTCCGTACCCGACCCGTTCTACGGGGACCTCGAGGACTTCGAGCGGGTCCGCCTCCAGATCGAGGCCGCGGTGCCCGGGCTGCTCGACTGGGTGCGCAGCCGGTAACCCACGATCAGGGTCCCGACCTGCGAGCGGCTACCGTGGAGGCGTGCGAAGGCTGAGATTTCTGTTGCGACCCGGCTGGTTGGTGTTGGCCTTGGTGGTCGCCGGATTCGCATTCATGTGTTTCTACGTGCTCGCGCCGTGGCAGCTCGGCAAGAACACGTCCACGGAGCACCGGAACCAGCTGATCGCCGACTCCGTCGACGCCGACCCCGTCCCGCTGGAGACCCTGCTGTCCGGCGCCGCGGCGAATCCGGACGACGAGTGGCGCCGCGTCACCGCGTCCGGGTCGTACGTGCAGAACAGTGATCTGCTGGTCCGGCTGCGGTCCATCGAATCGCAGCCCGCGTACGAGGTGCTGACCCCGCTGCAGCTGACCGACGGTCGCACGATCCTGGTCAACCGGGGCTACGTGCGCCCGATCCAGGGAACGGAGGCGCCGCCGGTGGATCCGCCGCCGGCCGGGCCGGTGACCCTCGACGGTCGCGTCCGCAAGTCCGAGGGCACCATCGCCGGCAAGGAACCGATCGACGAGAACGGTCTCCGGCAGGTGTACTACATCGACGCGGGCCAGATCGGCGGTTTCATCGGCACCGACCTCGTCGACGCGTACGTCCAACTCGAACCCGATCAGCCGGGTGGTCTGGGCACCATTCCGCTCCCGCAACTCGACGCCGGCCCGTACCTGTCGTACGGCTTGCAGTGGCTGGCGTTCGGCATCATGGCCCCGCTCGGCCTGGCGTACTTCATCCGCGCGGAGTGGCGTGAACGCCGCAAGGAGAAGTCCGCGAAAGCGTCCGACGACGCCGCCCCCGCTCCCGCGCCTGCGGCCCGGAAGAAGCCGTTCACCCGGAGCAAGCCAGTGGAATCAGCGCCGAGGACGGCGACGGAGGCGAAGCTCGCCGACCGCTACGGCAAGGGCCGCTGACACCAGCGCCGCACCCGCCTGCACCGCGGTCGACAACCGCACCGCACGGTCGAGGTCGTCCGGCCGGGGTGACGGCCCGGATCCGAGCACGGGTCGCATCTCGACGCCGTGCGCGTACTCGGTGCGACCGCCCAGGGAGATCCCGAGAGCGCCCGCGGCGCTGGCCTCCGCGACACCGGCGTTGGGGCTGGGGTGTTCGGCCGCGTCGCGCCGCCACGCCTCCCATGCCTCCTTCGGCGAGCCACCGACCGTCGGCGCGGCCACGACGGACAGCGCACCCGTGAGGCGGGCGGGAAGCAGGTTGAGGAGGTCGTCCCACCGAGCCGCGGCCCAGCCGAAGTTGCGGTACTTCGGCGAGCGGTAGCCGACCATCGCGTCCAGGGTGTTGGACGCCCGGTAGACGAACAGTCCGGGGACGCCGGCCACCGCACCCCACAGGAAGGCCCCGACCGCGGAATCGGAGGTGTTCTCGGCCACCGACTCCAACGTCGCCCGGGTGAGCCCGTCGACGCCGAGCACACTGGGGTCGCGACCGCACAGCGACGGCAGCAGGGCGCGGGCGGCAGCGAGGTCATCCGCCCCGAGGTGCGCCGCCATGTTCGCCCCGGTCCGTCCGAGGGACGTTCCGCCGAGCACCGCCCACGTCGCGGCGGCGGTGCAGGCCGCCTCGCCCGCCCATCCCCCGCGCCGGGCCACCCGGTCCGCGGCGACCCCCAGGCCGGCCGCTCCCCCGACCAGGACGGCAACGTGCAGGATTCCGGCCGACCGGGAGTCGCCGTACGTCGCCTTTTCCAACGCCATTGCGGTGCGGCCGAATCCGGCCACGGGATGCCATCGGGCAGGGTCGGCGAACGCGCGGTCGGCGGCAAAGCCGAGAAGCAGGCCTGCGGCGCGCGCAGTGGCCGGACGGGAGGTTCGATGCACGCCGCTATTTGTATCAACTAACGTTGCAGGCGATGTAAAGGAGCGTCCCATGAGTGCCGCGATCGACGAGTACCTGGCAGGCAAGGACCCGGACGCCACCGAGCGCCTACTGCAGTTCCGTGACCTCGTTCTGGCGTGCGGCGAGGTGGACGAACGCGTCCACCGGACCGAGATCGCGTGGGCTCGTGCCCGCGTCTTCGCTGCCGCGTTCATCTATTCGTCGCGGCTCGAGATCGCCCTCGATCTGCGTCGGCGCGTCCATCACCCGCAACTGCGGGAGGCGTTTCCCACCACGAAGACGGTGATCACGCACCGGTTGACGATCACCTCCGACGATCAACTCGACGACACACTGGCCGCGCTCCTCGCGGAGGCCTACGACACGGTGGGGCCGGGCACGCGCACCCGGTAGAGGCCGCCCGACCCGGGGGTAAACGGTCCGGTCGGAATGTCTGATTCCTGAAACTCTCGTAAGGATCTCGCCAAGCGCCCTTTCGTGCGCCTACCATGGTAAATGCCGCCTCGTTCCCCCCATTCAGGGGCGGCGCACGGCCCCGCCCTGCTCACATCTTCGGTGCTGACTCAACACACCCACGTGGCCCGGCGGGGTTCCGCGCGTCTGGTGAGAATTTCTGTCAGGCATTGGATTCGCCGACTGCGGCTGGGACGATCGAAGGGTGTCCAGCGACGTGACGAAGCTCGGCGACGACGAACTGCTCGCGCTGCTCGGCGAGCACCGAGCGCTGCTCGGCGAGTCGATCGCGAACGACTACGGCTGCGGAACGGTGCGCACCGTCACCGATCGGATCGCCGAACTCGAGGCCGAACTCGATCGCCGCGGATCGGCGGCCTCGCGGGACGGCACCTGACCGGCCAACGGGAGGGGCGGATCGTGGCCGGCGCAGCCCAGACGCCGGCCACTCCCCCGTCGTCGTAACGGTCGAGCCTCACGATGCCCGCCCCGGGATCGGTGGACCGAGACGAGGATGTACTGCATGACCGAACCCGAGTTGTCTGCCCTCCGGGAGCGCGCCGAGAACGGTGATCCGACGGCGGTCGACATCCTGATCGAACTCGCCGGCGAGCGCGGCGACATGGACGAGCTGCGGCGCCTCGCCGAAAACGGGAGTTCCGACGCGGCCGACCAGCTCATCGAAGTCGCCACCGAACTCGGCGACCTCGGCGAACTCCGCCGCCTCGCCGACAGTGGAAACATCACCGCCGCCGAGCAGCTGAGGGAACTCACCGAAGAATGAGACGAGAAAGCCCCGATCCGCGCTCGAACGCAGATCGGGGCCTTGCCTGACGGTGGGCGCGGAGGGTTTCGAACCCCCGACCGCTGGTGTGTAAAACCAGAGCTCTACCACTGAGCTACACGCCCG
>JBCEBZ010000274.1:0-4192 GCA_039206675.1 Rhodococcus sp. (in: high G+C Gram-positive bacteria)
CGCCCCCTATGCGGCATCGCAACGTCTCGACGAGATCAAACGAGCGATGACGGCGGGCCTGCGCGATCCCGACCTGACAGTTGCGGCGGTGGCCTCGACGCTGCATCTGTCCTTGAGCACGGTCCACCGCGCATTCGCCGGTGAGCCGTGCACCGCCGGCGAGTGGATCTGGATGCAGCGACTCGACGGTGTGAAGCGTGCCCTCTGCGACCCGCAGAACGCGTACACGACCATCGGGGCGCTGGCGGCTTCGTGGGGATTCACCGACCCCTCGCACTTCAGTCGTGCGTTTCGTGTGCGCTTCGGATGTACCCCGCGGGAGTTCCGGGAACAACGCCCGGTGCGCGGACGGGCCGCGCACCGGGCTGAGGGCGGGTCAGTAGGCGGCGCTGTCGACGGCCCGCTGCTCGATGCTGCCCAAACCGGACGCCTCCTGCAGGGAGCGGCCTTTGGTCTCGGGTGCCCAGGCGATGCAGACGATCAGACCGGCGAGGGTGATGCCCGCGCCGAGCAGCATGGTGGTGCCCAGACCCAGGTGAACGAGGCTGATGGGAAGTAGATACGTGCCGACCGCTGCACCGATGCGGCTGGCGGACGTCGCGATTCCGACTGCGGTGCCGCGGATTTCGGTCGGGAACAGTTCGGTCGGGTAGGCCCATTCGAGGATGCTGGGACCGCCGGAGAACAGCGCGTACAGGCAGAAGCAGGTCACGACGATCGGGGCTGCGGCGTGGGGAACGAGGCCGAGGACGGTCAGCGGGAGGATCATCAGGGCGAACGACCAGATGATCAGGGGCCGGCGGCCGACTTTGTCGATCAGTTTGATCGCCGGGATCAGGCCGATCAGGAAGACCAGGCTGATCAGCAGCGACCCGAGGAGGGAATCCTCGGACATGTCGAACGCTTCGAGGATGGTGGGCCCGAAGGTGTAGAGGGCGAACAGCGGGATGATCTGGAACGTCCAGAACAGGGTGACGAACAGGGTGCGCTTGCCGTACGGCTTCCGGAACGAGCTCCAGAAGTTCATGCCGGTGGGGGTTTCCTGCTCGGCGAGCAGGTCGAGTTCGCGCTCGCTGGGTTCGCGTCCGAGGGCGGCGGTGATGTTTTCACGGGCCTGGTCGCGGTGGCCGTTGCTGATCAGCCAGCGCGGCGATTCGGGGGTACCGTGGCGGGCGATCATGATCAACAACGCCGGAACCGCGGCGCTGGCGAGCACCCATCGCCAGGCGTCGTCACCGAGCGCCTGCACCAACAGGTAGCCCACGACGTACGCGGCGGACGCACCGATGAACCACCACGCCATCAACAGGCCCATGCAGCGGCCGCGTTCCCTGCGCGGCAACCATTCCGACAGCATCGCCGTGGCGATCGGATAGTCGGCACCGATCGCGATGCCGAGTATCAGGCGCAGCGCGATCAGCTGCCATCCCTCCTGTACGAAGAGACACAGCACCGAACCCACCAGGAGGGCTCCGAGGTCGAGCGTGTACATCAGCTTTCGGCCGATGACGTCGGTGAGCCGGCCGAAACCGATACCGCCGATGAACAATCCGATCAGTGCTGCGGCGCCGACGACACCGAGTTCGGTCGACGTCAGATGCAGTTGGTTCTGGATGCCGACGATGACGACGCCGATGTTGCCGAGGATGTAACCGTCGAGGAACGGTCCTCCGGAGGACAGCAGGACGAGTTTGCGGTGGAACTTACCGTAGGGTGCTTCGTCGATCACGGAGTAGGTCATGGTGCTCATCTCCCGATGTGGGTGAGTTGAGGAGTTGGGGTGGCCGCCGTCGTGCGGGTACACGGAATCGGCCTGTCGGTCACGCCTCCGGATGTGGCGGGACTTGTTGTGTGAACACAGTGCGGAGCACACGATCTCGCAGCGTTGGGAGCGTCGGGTGCTCCGCACTGCGGTGTTCCGGTCAGAGGCTGATCAGGTGGCGCTCGGTGACCGGAAGTCTGCGGCGGAGGTCAGTCCGTCGTGGTCCAGGGGTTGCGGGTACCGACAGTCCATCCGCCGTCGACGAGGATTTCGGCTCCGCTGCAGTAGGAGCTGTCGTCGGAGGCGAGGAATGCTGCCACGGTGGCGATTTCGCGCGGCTGTCCGATCCGGCCGAGCGGGGCCTTGGAGTACTCGGTGGGGACGGCGCCCTGCGGTGCGCCCATTTCGGTGGCCACCCCGCCGGGGTGGATCATGTTGACGCGGATGCCCTTCGGCCCGAGTTCACCGACCGCGGCCTTCGACATCGCCAGCAGCGCCGACTTGGTCGACGCGTACGCGGCGGTGTAGTCCAGCGGCGCGAACGAGGACACCGAGACGATGTTGATGATCGATCCGCGTCCGATCTCGGCCATGTGCGGAGCAACGGTTTGCATGCCGAGGAACACGCCGATCTGGTTGACCTCGATGATGCGCCGGTACCGCTCGACCGGCGTCTCGGTGATGGGGTTCTGGTAGTAGATACCCGCGTTGTTGATCAGCACGTCGACGTGCCCGAAGGCGTCGATGCCCGCGGCGAGGGCGTCCTGCCACTGCTGGGGGTCGCTGACGTCGAGGTGGACGGCGATCGCCCGGTCGGCGCCGATGTCGGCGACCAGTTTCGCGGCTTCGTCGTCGAGGATGTCGGCGACGACAACCTTGGCCCCGCGCTCGGCGAACAGCCGGGCCTCGGCCTCCCCCTGTCCGCGGGATCCGCCACTGATGAGGGCTACTTTGCCGGTGAGGTCAGCCATGGTTTTCTCCGATCAGGGAAGCGTCGACGGGGCGCACGGCGCCCGGGGTGGCGAGTGCGCTGAGAATGTCCTGGGCGGCAGCGAATCCGGACTGCACGGCGGTCTCGGTGTACCAGGTGCCGAGAAAGTCACCGGCGAGCATGATCCGGCTGCCGCGCCGGGTGAGGGTGGGCTGCAACTTGCCGCGGCCGGGGAAGCAGTACGCCAGTCCGTGCGGCCACCGCTGCACGACGGCCTCCTCGACCAGTCCCGGGAAGCCGGGGAAGATGTCGTCGAGATCCTGGTAGTAGGCGTCGAGGATCTCCTCGTCGCTGCGGTCGATCAGCGGGCGGGCGAAGCGAGCCGGGGAGAACGCCATGATGCTGCTGCCCTTGCCGCGCACCGGTTCCGCGGCGCGGGTGGTGTTCGACATGTTGAAGAAGACGTTGAACGCGCGCTTGGGGGTGGCGATCGCGTACGACGAATCCCACCGCTGCGGTGTGGTTTCGTTGGTCAGGAACGCGGCGCTGACGTAGGGGCCGTACACGATCTTGCTCAGCGCGTCGCGGACGTCGGTCTCGAGGTCGGGGGCGATCTTCGAGGTGACCGGGGCCGTGGTCGCCAGCACGGCGTAGCGGGCCTTGGCCTCGTGGTCCTTGCCGTCGTGCCGGTAGCGGACGATGACGTGGTTCTTGCCGTGGATCACTTCGGTGACCTCGGCGCCGATCCTGGCCGATTCGCCCAGCCCGGCCCCGATGGTTTCGGTGAGCGTCGACGGGCCGCCGACGATGTTGCGGCACAACCCGCCGCTGCGGTCCCAGACCAGGTGGAAGTAGCCGACTCCGGCGCCGGCGGAGACCTGCTCGGGGTCACCGGCGGAACGGCTCACGGTGGGACGGAAGAGGGCGTCGGCATCGTTGGGCAGGTCACCCACGAAATCGGTGAAGGTGCGGTCGCCGAGGAAGTCGTAGATCCGCTGCTGGCGGACCCGGTAGTCCTCGCCGTCGCGGGGGGCGGCGACCTTCGCGTACTTCATCACCGCCGTGCGCACCTTGATTCCGGCGCGCATCAGAGCGGCGCGGTCGGACCAGGACATCGGCACCCGGAACGGATAGGTTTCCACCCGCCCGGATGTCAGCAACTTCCCGTTCATGGCCAGCCCGGCAAGGCTTCCGGGCACCGGGGTCGAATCGATGCCGACCGAACTCATCAGGTCGCCGGTGGCGGTGCCCGGGCCGTTGTAGACGTGCGCGCCCCAATTGAGCCAGTAGTCACCGCGTCGTTCGGAGCGGATCCGGCCACCGAAGCGGGGTTCCTTCTCGAGCAGCAGGACGTTGCGGTGCCGAAGCCGGTGGGCGGCCGAGAGGCCGGCGAGTCCACCGCCGACGATGATTGCGTCGTACATGATGTCTTCTTTCGCTGTGAGGTTCAGATCGCCAGGCAGAGGCGGTTGGCATCGAGGATGGCGGCGTGGATGTTG
>JBCEBZ010000275.1:0-16724 GCA_039206675.1 Rhodococcus sp. (in: high G+C Gram-positive bacteria)
ACCGAAGCCGACCGACCCCGAAACGCCGCAGACCGATTCAGCAACAGCCTCCCCGCGGTTAATAAGTACTCACGGGTCAGTCGGTCAGGATGATCAACTCGCGGTCCGACGCGACCTCGACGCGCAGTCCGGCCTTCGCCGCCACCCGTGCCACCCCGCGAACGTCCTGGGGTTCGGCGCGGGACACGGTGAGCGCACGGGCCAGCAGACCCTTGTGGTGTTTGTTGAAATGGCTGACGACGGTGCGGGTGCCGTCCGGTTTCTCGGTGAGGACGGTGGCGATCACGGCCTCGGGGATCGGTCCGAGCTGCTGGTACGTCCCCGACCGCAGGTCGACGACGAGACCGTCCGCCTCGGCGGTGATCGCCCGGGACAGTTCCGGCTTCCACAACGCGCGCAGGGTGCTCAGCCCGGGAAGTTTCGATCCGCCCGACAGCCGGTAGGCGGGGATCAGGTCACCGGCGCGGACCGCACCGAACAGTGCGGATCCCATCGCCAGCCGCGACAGCGCCTTGGACTTCTGCGCCCTGGTGAACGATTTCGCGTCGAGCGCGTCGAACAGCACGCCGGTGTACCGCTCGAGCGCGGGCCGGGTGGGGGAGACCCACAGTTTGGCGTTGCGCTCGATCTCGTCGGCCTGGGTGGGGCCCAGGCCGAGCGCGAGCTGCGACGCCTCCCCGTCGGCCGCCAGCGTGACCAGCGTCTGGACGAGCATTTCGCGGGTTTCGGTGAGCTGCGGCATGGACAGCTCGGCCAGGTCGAGGGGCGCGTCGGCGCCGCCGTCGGACTTGGTTTCGGAGGGAGGGAGTAGCACCAGCACGCATGAAACCCTACCGACGCGCCCGGCCTCGTCCCAGCCGACTATTCTGGTATCCCGTGATTACCCGCCTGTCCCACCTGTTCCTCCGCACGCTGCGCGACGACCCCGCCGACGCCGAGGTCCCCAGCCACAAGCTGCTGGTCCGCGCCGGTTACGTGCGTCGAATCGCGCCCGGTGTCTACTCGTGGCTGCCGCTGGGTCTGCGCGTGCTGCGCGAGGTCGAGCGGGTGGTGCGGGAAGAGATGAACGGCATCGGTGCGCAGGAGATCTCCCTGCCCGCGCTGCTGCCGCGGGAACCGTACGAAGCGTCCAACCGCTGGACCGAGTACGGCGACGGTCTGTTCCGCCTGAAGGACCGCAAGGGCGGCGACTACCTGCTCGGCCCCACCCACGAGGAACTGTTCGCGCTCACCGTCAAGGGCGAGTACAACTCGTACAAGGATTTCCCGGTCACCCTGTACCAGGTGCAGACCAAGTACCGCGACGAGGAGCGCCCGCGGGCCGGCATTCTGCGCGGCCGCGAGTTCGTCATGAAGGATTCCTACTCCTTCGACCTCACCGACGAGGGGCTCACCGAGTCGTACCAGGCGCACCGCGACGCGTACGAGCGCATCTTCGCCCGGCTCGGCGTCAAGTACGTGATCGTGTCGGCGACGTCCGGTGCGATGGGCGGCAGCGCCTCGGAGGAGTTCCTCGCCGAGAGCGAGATCGGTGAGGACACCTACGTCCGCTGCCTCGAGTCCGGCTACGCCGCCAACGTGGAGGCCGTGAAGACGCTGGCTCCCGAGCCCATTCCGTTCGACGGACTGCCCGCTGCGAAGGTGTACGACACGCCGGACACCCCCACGATCGCGACGCTCGTCGCGTGGGCGAACGACGCAGACCTGGGCCGGACCGTCACCGCCGCGGACACGCTGAAGAACCTCCTCGTCAAGACCCGGCAGCCCGGCGGGAAGTGGGAACTGCTCGCCATCGGGGTCCCCGGCGACCGCGAGGTGGACGACAAGCGCCTCGGCGCCTCGCTCGAGCCCGCGGAGTTCGAACTGCTCACCGAAGCGGACTTCGAGGCCAACCCGTTCCTCGTCAAGGGATACGTCGGACCGAAGGCGCTGCAGGCCAACGGTGTCCGGTACCTCGTCGACCCCCGCATCGTCGACGGCACCAGCTGGATCACCGGAGCCGACGAGAAGGGCAAGCACGTGGTCGGGCTCGTCGCGGGCCGCGACTTCGTCCCGGACGGCACCATCGAGGCCGCCGAGGTCCGGGGCGGCGACCCGTCACCCGACGGCGCCGGTGAACTCGTCGCGGCCCGGGGCATCGAGATCGGTCACGTCTTCCAGCTGGGCCGCAAGTACACCGACGTGTTCTCCGTGGACGTGCTCGGCGAGAACGGCAAGCCCGTCCGTCCGACCATGGGGTCCTACGGTGTCGGCGTCTCCCGCCTCGTCGCCGTGATCGCGGAACAGCACCACGACGACAAGGGTCTGCGCTGGCCGGCCGAGGTGTCGCCCGCCGACGTGCACGTGGTGATCGCGAACAAGGACGACACCGCGCGGGAAGGCGCCGAGGGGCTCGCGGCCGCCCTCGACAAGGCCGGTCTCGAGGTCATCCTCGACGATCGCAAGGCGTCGCCGGGCGTGAAGTTCAAGGACTCCGAACTGCTCGGTGTCCCGCTGGTCGTGGTCGTCGGCCGCGGCTGGGGCGAGGGCAAGGTGGAGGTGCGGGACCGCTTCACCGGCGAGAGCCGCGAGGTGGCCGCCGAGTCGGCGCTGAGCGACATCGTCAAGACCGTCAGGGGCTGATCAAACCGGCCCGCGCCTTTCGTCCGGACTGTTAGCTTGGCCTGACACGTCCGGACGAAAGGCCTGCTGTGACGAACTCCCTGCTGTTCGATCCGAACTCCTACGATCCCGAGCATTTCGATCCGGAGACGCGCAGACTGCTGCGGGCGCTGATCGAGTGGTTCGAGTCGCGGGGCAAGAAACGGCTCATCGAGGACGATCTCGAGGCGGTCTGGCCCGAGGACTTCCTCGAGTTCGTGAAACGGGAGAAGCTGTTCGCCACGTTCCTCACGCCTGCCGAATCGGCGGGCGGCGATCCGGGCAAACGCTGGGATGCCGCACGCAACGCCGCGCTCAGTGAGATCTTCGGGTTCTACGGGCTGGCGTACTGGTACGCGTGGCAGGTGACGGTCCTGGGCCTCGGCCCCATCTGGATGAGCGGCAACCGGGCCGCGAAGGATCGCGCCGCGCAACTCCTCGACGACGGCGGCGTGCTCGCGTTCGGCCTGTCGGAGCGGGAACACGGTGCGGACGTCTACTCGACGGACATGTTGCTGACCCCCGCCGAGGACGACGCGGATCTCGCGTTCACCGCGAGCGGCGACAAGTACTACATCGGCAACGGCAACGTCGCGGGCATGGTGTCGGTGTTCGGCAGGCGCACCGACGTCGAGGGCAGCGACGGGTACGTCTTCTTCGTCGCGGACAGCCGCCACCCGGCGTATCACCTGCAGGGCAACGTGGTGCACGGCCAGATGTACGTCAGCACGTTCCGGCTCGAGGACTACCCGGTGCGGGAAGAAGACATCCTGCACACCGGCGTCGCCGCGTTCGAGGCCGCGCTGAACACGGTCAACGTCGGCAAGTTCAACCTGTGCACGGGTTCGATCGGCATCTCCGAGCACGCGTTCTACGAGTCGATCACCCACGCGCACAACAGGATTCTGTACGGAAACCCGGTCACCGATTTTCCGCACGTGCGTGGAAACTTCGTCGACGCGTACAGCAGGCTGGTCGCGATGAAGTTGTTCAGCGCCCGCTCGGTCGACTACTTCCGCAGCGCGAGTCTCGACGACCGCCGGTACCTGCTGTTCAACCCGATGACGAAGGCGAAGGTGACGTCCGAGGGGGAGAAGGTGATCGCGCTCCTGCACGACGTGATCGCGGCGAAGGGCTACGAGAAGAACACCTACTTCCGGGAGGCCGCCCAGCTGATCGGCACCCTGCCGAAACTCGAGGGCACGGTGCACGTCAACGTCGGCCTCATCCTGAAGTTCATGCCGAACTACCTGCTCAACCCCGCGGAGTACCCGGAGATCGGCACCCGCCTCGACGCCGCCGACGACGCCTTCTTCTGGGCCCAGGGACCGACCCGCGGTGCAGGCAAGATCCAGTTCCACGATTGGACGACGGCGTACGAGACGCACTCGGACGTCCCCAACGTGGCCCGGTTCCACGAGCAGGCGACAGCGTTGCGGGAACTCCTCACTACCGCCCCGCCCGACGCCGAACAGCAGAAGGACCTCGACTTCCTGCTCGACCTCGGGCACCTGTTCTCGCTCGTGGTCTACGGGCACCTGATTCTCGAGCAGGCCGACATCGCCGGCATCGACCGCGACCTGATCGACCAGATCTTCGACTTCCAGATCCGCGACTTCTCCCGGTATGCTGTTGCGCTGCATGGTAAATCGTCCGCCACCGAGGCTCAGCAGCGGTGGGCGCTCGGTGCGATCCACCGGCCGGTCGTGGACGCGGAACGATTCTCGCGGGTGTGGGCGCAGGTCGAAGGTTACGACGGAGCCTATGAAATGCGGCCGTAGACCCGGCTCTACGGGGTGGGGCGGCGTCATCCCTCGGGGTGTCGCTTGCGCCCCCTGGGGTACCTGTTCGGGTGGGCGCTCTCAGCGCATTCTTATGTGGCAAGCAAAACCCCACCCCCACAGAAAGATCCACACATGGCACACACCTTCAAGCGCACCCTCTCCGCTCTCGCGATCGCAGGCTTCGCCCTCACGGCCGGAGCGGGAATCGCCTCCGCCGATCCGGGTGGGAACGGCGGCACGGCGTCGGGCGGCACCTCTCAGGGTGGCAACGGCGGCACTTCTCAGGGCGGTGCCGGCGGCAACGGCGGCAACGGCTCCGGTGGGAACGTCGTGCTGGGCGGTCCGGTCATCGGCAGCCCGGGTACCACCACCGGTCCTCAGAACGCCGGCAACGGAGGCAACGGTGGCAACGGCGGGAACGCCGGGGATGCCAATGGAGGCAATGCGGGGGATGCGAACGGTGGCTCCGCGAACGGAGGCGCGAGTGCCGGCGACACGACCACCACGGACAACACCCAGAACTGCGGGTTCGTCTTCTGCTTCTGACCGAGTCGTGATCGCTCGATTCCGCTGAAACCCGAGGGGTCGACACCGCCAGGTGCCGGCCCCTCGGCGCCATGCCGTACCACCTACCCACCCCCTGCCCCGCATTGCGAAAGGTTCTTCCCATGTCGACCTCCTTCGGCTTGTCCACTGTCCTCACGCGCACCGGTGCCACCGTCGCGGCCGCGTTCTTCGTCCTGGCGGCGGGCGCGGGCATCGCGGCGGCGGCGCCGGACGCTCCGTCCGACGATCCCTCCGTGAGCACCCTTGCTCCCGGACCGAACGCGCAGGGCGGCAACGTCGACATCGGCGGCCCGCACGTCGGGCCGATCGCCGTCGACGGGATCAAGGCCGGGCCCGGCGGGACGAGCGTCGGCGGCCACGACTTCGGCGGACAGGGCGGCCCGGGCCTCCCCTGGGGGTGACGGGCTCCCCACCCCAGGGTGCCTGGTCCCGCCGAGACGGACGCCGCATCCTGAAGTCGCGGCACAGATCGCTCCCTCGGGCGACCCGGTCCTGTCGCGGCGAAGACCCCGGATGCCTCCCCGCCGAGGCGGATCTCCGGCATGTCCGTGTCCACCCACCCCAGGGGTGGAATGCGCGACACCTCCGGGTGCGGAGGCCACCACTGGGGGTCCTGGTCGGTGCACCCCGTGGGCGGCAGAGTGGAGGACAAGCAAGAACGTAACGCTTCACCAGCCGCGAGCGAAGAAACCGAGGAGGCCATCATGACGAACACCCCGGTTGCACATGAGCACGAAGGTCGTCGCCTCACGGTCAGGACCGACGACGGGGTCCCGCTGGCGGTCCGCGAGTTCGGTTCGCCCGACGCGGCCACCACGGTGGTGTTCGTCCACGGTCACTGCCTCCGCACCGAATCCTGGTGGGCACTGCGCGAACAGCTGGTCCGCTTCTGGCGCAACGACGTTCGCATGGTTTTCTACGACCACCGGGGGCACGGTGAGTCGGGTGAGGCGCCGGCCGCCACCTACACGATCGATCAGCTCGGCCGCGACCTCGGTTCCGTCCTGGACGCCGTCGCGCCGCACGGTCCGGTCGTTCTGGTCGGGCACTCGATGGGTGGAATGACCGCCCTGTCCTACACGCGGCAGAACCCGCACACCATCGGCTCACGGGTGGTGGGCATGGCCCTGATCTCGACCGCGGCGTGCGACCTCGCCGAGGCCGGACTCGGTCGCCACCTGCGGAGCCCCGCAGTGTCGCTGTTCCGCACCGCGGTGCGGCGGGCACCGCGGGTCGTGCACGGATCCAAGCGGGTGGGTCGCACCGTCTGCACGGCGATCGCCCGCGCGGCGAGCGCCCGCAACCGGGCCGTCGATCCGCGGCTGGCGGCTCTGGTCTCGGCCATGGTCAACACGACGTCCGTCGTCACCATGTCGAGCTTCCTCGAATCCCTGCTCGGGTTCGACGAGCGGCACTCCCTGGCGGCGCTCGCACACATTCCGTCGCTGATCCTGTGCGGCTCGGTGGACATGCTCACCCCGTTCCAGCATTCCGTCGCGATGGCCTCGAAGCTCCCCGCTTCGGAACTCGTGAGCGTCGACGGGGCAGGACACTCGGTGATCCTCGAGCGTGCGGCCGACGTCGCGCTCGCCATCATCGGACTCGTCGAGCGGATCGCCCACGGTGAGACGGCCGCACGCGACCGCGAACTGATGGCCGCCTGCTGATCAGAGGTCCCGCTCGTTGATGATGCCGCTGCGCATGGCCCGCTCGGCCAGGCTGACCCGCTTCTGATTCTGCGGGAGATCGCCGACGCCGAACTTCGCGAACAAGGCGCGCAGGTGCGTCTTGATCGCGTCGACGCTGAGGAACAACTCCTGCGCGATCTGCTGGTTCGAGGCGGGATTCGCGAACGCGGCGCCGTGCTTGTACGGCCGGCACAGCGCCGTGAGGACCGCCCGCTGGGTGTCGGTGAGGGACCGGACGTCGGGCATGTCGGTCCCCATCCGGGTGGCCTCGTCGAGAGCGCCGCCGAATTCGAGGTACCGGATCTTGGTTCCGCCGATGCGGATGCTGTCGCCCTGCCGGAGCCGCCGACGGCCCGCGAGCCGCTCGCCGTTGACGAACGTGCCGTTACGGGAGAGCCCGTCGTCGAGGATGGTCCAGTGCGATCCGACGCATTCCAGCACGGCGTGGAGTCGCGAGACCTCGTCGTCCTCGGTGAGGAGGAGATCGGAGCCGGGCGACCGTCCGATCGTGACGCGCGCGGAAGTGGGGGAGAGGTCCACGGTGTGGTGGTGACCCTCCCTGTCGGAATAGCTCAGTCGAGACTCAACGGCTCGGTCCACGGCTACACCCCTTCCGCACGCTTCCATCGTGCCCCGCCGTGTGTCCGATGAGCAAGATCAAGAGCGGAAATCGCCGATCACGGATCAGTTCTCGGAGCTTGCGGCGTCCAGGGTGTTCCCGAATGCGCACACGGCGAGTTCCTCGAGCGCCGGATCCTGCCCGGCATGCTCGGGTACCTGCATGGCGAGCAGGGTGTTGAGCAGCATTCCGTTGGCGATGAAGGTGCGGGCCCGTTCGGGGCTGCAGCCGGTGCGCGTGCGGATCTGCGTGTAGAGCCGGGACATCCAGTCGCGTGCCAGTGCGCCGATCTCCGGGTTCGCGCCGGACGTGAAGCCGTGCATCATTACGAGCAGGAGGTCGCGGTCCTCGAGCAGTTCGGTGTACGCGACGCCCATCGGGAGCCACGACTCGTCGTTCTCGGGGTCGGCGGCGACACCGTCGAACCAGGGTTCGAAGGTGTCGAGAATCCGGGACATCGCGCGGTCGAAGACGTCGGCGAACAGCCGCGATTTCGAACCGAACATGCGGACCACGTACGGCTGCGACACTCCCGCCTCGCGAGCGACGGCGTCGGTGCTGGTGCCGTGATATCCGTCCCTGGCGAACGCGCGGGAGGCGGCGGCCAGGACGAGTTCACGCCGCTCCGTCGCGCTCATGCGGGTCTGTTTCACGGGCGAGGCCATGTTGACATGTTATCAGTCGATTACTAGTCTCCGAAATAAGTAATCATCTGATGCTTACAAATTCTGATCTCCTCTACCCACGACTCGGATGTGAGGTCCCGTCATGACGACACTCTCCGAACGCCTCGAACACGAATCGACGGCGCCGCCCCCCGGGCATCGCCGCGGCCGGGCGGTGCCGGTGTGGCTGGCGATCGCCGCCGCGTCCATCCCGATGTTCATGGCCACCCTCGACAACCTGGTGATGACCAGTGCCCTGCCGGTGATCCAGCGCGACCTGAGTGCGTCGGTGGGGCAACTGCAGTGGTTCATGAACGCGTACACGCTGGCCTTCGCGACCCTGATGCTGACGCTGTCGGCGCTGGGCGACCGGCTCGGCCGCAGACGTGTATTCCTCTGGGGCATAGTGCTCTTCGCTCTGGCATCGATCGCCTCGGCGCTGTCGACCACCTCCGAGATGCTGATCGCAGCGCGTGCCGTCCAGGGTGTCGGCGCCGCCGCGATCATGCCGCTCTCGCTCACCCTGCTCGCCGGCGCCGTGCCGCTCGCGAAGCGGGCCCTCGCCATCGGGATCTGGGGCGGCGTCTCGGGGCTCGGAATCGCTCTCGGCCCGGTGATCGGCGGCGCCGTCGTCGACGGGGTGTCGTGGCAGGCCGTGTTCTGGATCAACGTGCCCGTCGCCGCGGTCGCGATCCCGTTGGCGCTCTACGCGCTCGGCGAGGCGAAGGGGAAGCGGCAACCGCTGGATCCGCTCGGTGTCGTGTTGGCCGGGGCCGCGGTGTTCCTCGGAGTCTGGGGCATCGTGCACGGCAACGACGACGGCTGGACCAGCGCCACGGTTCTCGGTGCCCTCGTCGCCGCGGTGGTGCTGCTCGCGGCGTTCGTGGTGCGCGAGTTGCGCACCCCGTTCCCGGTGATGCCGCTGCGGCTGTTCCGGTCCCGTCAGTTCTCCCTGGCCAACGTGATCGGGCTGACGTTCACGCTGGGAATGATGGGCGCCGTCTTCCTCCTGTCGCAGTACCTCCAGATCGTCATGGGGTATTCCCCGTTCGAGGCCGGCCTGAGGACGCTGCCGTGGACGGCGGCCCCCATGGTCGTGGCGCCGATCGCGGGTGTGCTCGCGCCCCGGCTGGGCGTCCGGACGCTCCTCGTCACCGGTCTGGTGCTGCAGGGACTGTCACTGCTCTGGATGGCGTCGCTGATCGTTCCCGGCGCCACCTACGGCAGCATGGTGCCGGCGTTCGTGATGGCCGGCGCGGGAATGGGTCTGACGTTCGCGCCCAACGCGACCGCCGTTCTCGCCGACATGCCCGAGGCCGACCACGGCACGGCCAGTTCGACCAACGCGACGCTCCGGGAGATCGGAGTCGCGCTGGGGATCGCGCTGCTGACCGCGGTGTTCCTCGGTGCGGGCGGCAGCCTCACGCCGACCGGGTACATCGACGCCCTCGCGCCGGCCCTGTACGTGGGAGCCGGATCCGTCGCGGTCGCGGTCCTCGCGGCCGCCCTCATGCCGGGACGGTCCAAGGCGGTTCTGGCGTCGACCTGAGCGGGGCCGGTCCGGTCGTCGTCAGTCCTGCCAGCCGGCCGGACCAGGCCCCACTCGTACGCCATGACCACCAGTTGGGTGCGGTCCCTGGCGCCGAGTTTCAGCAGAATCCGGCTGACGTGCGTACGGGCGGTGGCCGGGCTGAGGAACAGCCGCGAGCCGATCTCGGCGTTGGTGAGTCCCTCGGCGATCAGGATCATCACCTCGCGTTCACGATCGGTCAGGTCGCCCAGGCGACTGGGGTGCGGCGGCCGTTTGGCGTGGGTCGCGAACTCCGCGACCAGCTTCCGTGTCACGGACGGCGACAGCAGAGCATCCCCGTCTGCCACCACGCGGACCGCCCGCACCAGTTCGGCGGGCTCGGTGTGTTTGACGAGGAAACCCGTCGCCCCCGCGCGCATGGCCTCGAACACGTACTCGTCCAGTTCGAAGGTGGTGAGCACCACCACCCGCACGCCGGACAGCGCGGGATCGGTGGCGATCCGCCGGGTCGCCTCCAGTCCGTCGAGCACGGGCATCCGGATGTCCATGAGGACGACGTCGGGGATCAGCGTGCGGGTCAGGCTGACCGCTTGCTCACCGTTCTCGGCCTGACCGGCCACGGTGATGTCCGGCTGGGCGTCGAGCAGCGCGGCGAAACCCGCCCGCACGAGGGCCTGGTCGTCGGCGACGAGGACGCGAATCGTCATGCCCGGCCCGCCGTGTCGTGGGTGAGGGGGAGCGTCGCCTGCACCCGGAAGCCGCCGCCCGGTCCGCTCCCGGCGGTCAGCTCACCGCCGAGGGCGCGGGCGCGTTCCCGCATGCCGGGGATGCCGTTGCCGCCGCCACCGGCCGGCGCGCCGACCGGGCCGCGTCCGTCGTCGTCGATCCGGACGCGGACGGAGGTGGGCGTGTACGTCACGGTGACGTCGGCCGACGAGCCGCCCGAGTGGCGGGCCACATTGGTCAGCGACTCCTGCACGATTCGCGCCGCAGCGACGTCGACCACGGCGGGCAACGGCCGCGGTGCACCCTCGACCACCGTGGTCACCGCGAGGCCCGCGGTGCGCGCACGCTCGACCACGCCGTCCAGGTCTCCGATCCCGACCGTGGGCGCGGTGGGCAGGCTGCCGTCGCCGCCGCGCAGTGACGCCAGCAGCGCGTGGACGTCGCCGATCGCGTCGCGGCTCGCGACCTTGATCGCGGACAGCGCCTCCTGCGACTGTTCGGGCCTGCTGTCCCACAGCTCGAGTGCTACCGACGCCTGCACGTTGATGAGCGAAAGGCTGTGTGCCAGAACATCGTGCAGCTCGCGGGCGATCGCGAGCCGTTCCTCGCTGGCCCGGCGACGCTGTTCCTCCAGGGTGCTGCGTTCCGCCGCCTCGGCGCGTTGCCTGCGGGCGTCGAGCGTCCCGCGGCGCTGCCGGATGATCTCGGCGACGGCGAGGAGCACCAGCAGCCAGGCCGCGATGCCGGTGAGGGCCGGGAGCGACGGGGCCTCGGCAGCGGACACCGCCGGCACGGCGAAGACGATCAGCACGTAACCGACGGCGAGGATCGGATAGGTGTGCCAGCGGGACCCGGCCGTCGCGGCGCTCAGAAACGCGATCACGAGCGACAGGAACACCGGGCCGTATCCGTAACCCCGGGCGACGTACAGGACCGTGACGGCCAGGGCGACGAGCAGGACCGTGACCGGCAACCGTCGCCGGAAGAGCAGCGCGAGCGGACCGCACACCAGCAACACGAAGCCCGCCGCGTCCAGCGGCGTCGCCCACGACTGGTTGTGGTTTGCGCCCACACTGCCGGCGACCTGGACGATTGCGACGCCCAGGGCGATCACAACGTCCCGCGGGGCGATCGACGTGTCCTTCCGGTCGGTGTGCACCACCCGAACGTAGACCCGATCCGGCGACGTTGTCGTCGTCCGCGACACGTACGCGAGAAGACGCGCGCAGGCGGATGTGCGCGTCTTCCGCTGAGCCGAGGCTGGAGCCATGACTTCCGACATCGTGGTCACCGACAGGCTGACCAAACGCTACGGCGAACACACCGCGGTCGACGCCGTCAGCCTGACCGTGCGGGCGGGCGAGGTGTACGGGTTCCTCGGACCGAACGGCGCCGGCAAGACCACGACATTGCGCATGCTCACGGGGCTGGTCCGGCCGACCTCCGGGACCGCGACGCTCTTCGGGCGCGCACCCGGGAACGGTGCGGTCGCGGCGCGCACCGGGGTGCTGATCGAAGGCCCCGGCTTCTTCCCCTACCTGTCCGGTCGCGACAACCTGCGGGTACTGGGCCGGTACCGCCGACTGCCGGACGGCGCGGTGGAATCCGCGCTGCACCGGGTGGGCCTGCGCGCTCGCGGACACGACCGTTTCCGCACCTACTCGCTCGGGATGAAGCAGCGCCTCGGGGTCGCGGCCGCGCTGCTCGGCGAACCCGACCTGCTGATCCTCGACGAACCCACCAACGGGCTCGACCCGGCCGGAATGGCCGAGATGCGGGAACTGATAGTCGAACTCGCGGAATCCGGGCATTCCGTCCTGCTCTCCAGCCACATGCTCAGCGAGGTCCAGGAGATCTGCGATCGTGTCGGCGTGATCTCGCGCGGACAGCTGATCGCGCAATCCACCGTCGCCGAACTGCGCGGCGGTACCAGCCTGCTGGTGCGCGCCGATCCGAGGGAACGGGCCGCGACGGTGCTCGCGGAACTGCTGGGACGCGACGTCGTCGACACGGTGGGCGACGCGCTCGCCGTCGCCGTGTCGCCCGATCTGGCACCGAAGGTGGCCCGGGTACTCGTCGACGCGGGAATCGACGTGCACGAGATGTCCCGGCGGGAGCGATCGCTCGAGGACGTCTTCTTCGCGATGACATCGGAGGGCGGCCCCGCCGACCGCGCGGGGCGCGACGATCCGAGGAGAGTGTCATGAATGCAGTGATCGCCGGCACCCGGGCCGAGCTTCTCCGACTGCGGAAATGGCCGTCGATGTGGGTGCTGCTCGCCGCCTGGATCGTGCTGAACCTGGTCTTCGTGTACCTGTTCAACTACCTCACGTTCAAGACCGGCGGCACCACCGGCATGGCGTCGTCCGCGCCCCGGGACGTGCTGCTCGCGCAGATGCTGCCCTCGGCGGTACCTCAGGTGTTCACCCAGGGCATGGCCATGTTCGGGGGCGCACTGATGCTCATCCTCGGCGCGCTCACCATCGGCAGCGGCTACGGGTGGGGACGTGGAAGACCGTGTTCACCCAGGGGCCTTCGCGATCGGCCGCGCTCGCCGGAACCCTCCTCGCGCTGCTGGCCGTGGTGGTCGGACTCGTCCTCACCGTGGCTGCCGTGGACGTCGGGGTGGCCACCGTCATCGCCGCGGTCGAATCGGAGCCGGCGAATCTGCCTGCCGCCTCGGCGATGCTGAAGGCCCTCGCCTCCGGGATGCTCATCCTCGCCATGTGGACCGCGGCCGGTGTCCTCGTCGGCGCCCTCGCACGGGGGCCTGCGTTGTCCGTCGGTCTCGGGCTCGTGTGGGTGCTGGTCGTCGAAAACCTGCTCCGCGGAGTCGCCGCCGTCCTCGACCCCGTGTCGGTGGTGACGGACTTCCTCCCCGGCACCGCCGCGGGCTCGCTGGCCGGATCACTCCGCGACTTCGGCGGCGACACCACTCCCGGAGTCCTGAACATCCTCGACGGCGGCACGGCGGTGCTCGTCCTGGCCGGCTACGTTGCCGCGTTCGCGGCGGGCACGATCTGGCTCGTCCGCCGGCGCGACGTGAACTGACGGCCGGCGGCTCAGAACAGGGGGCCGCCGCCGAACGGTCCCCGGTGCGACGGCGGGGTGCGGCCCTGGGTGTCGGTGATGCCGTATTCGACGGCCAGCTCCGCCGTCACGAACGTGTGGCCGCTGCGCTCCGGCAGCGTGGGGTCCGCCGTGAGCGCGCAGATCACCTCGCCGACGAACTCGGGAGACTCGGCATCCGCGACGGGAAAGCCGGCAATGGTCTCGAGGCCGCTGGCGACGATCATCTCCGTGCGCACGATGCCCGGCCACAGCGAGACCGCACGGACGTCGTGCGGAGCCAGCTCCGCCGCCATGTCGCTGGCCATCTTGTCCAACCCGGCCTTGGACATGCCGTAGAGCACCGAGTGCAGATGCCCCCGGGTTCCGAACGACGAGATGTTCGCGATCAACCCGGACCGCCGGGGCACCATCAACCGCGCTGCCTCCACCGACGCGACGTAGTGGGCGCGCAGTCCGACGCCGATCAGCGAGTCCCAGTCGCCGAGGGGCCGTTCCCAGAACGGTGTGCCGAACCCGCCGAAACCCTCGGGCGCGGCCCACACGTTGTTGACCAGCAGGTCGAGTCGGCCGGCCTGCTCGTTCGAGATCCGGGCGAACAGGGCGTGCACGTCCTCGTCGTCGCGATGATCGCAGGCCACGGCGATGCCGGTGCCCCCGGCGTCGGTGACCGCTCGCGCGGACGCCGACAGCGGGCTGTCCGTGGACACGGGGCCACGTCCGGTGACGTAGACGGTCCACCCGGCGGCTCCCAGCGCGGTCGCGACACCTTTGCCGACGCCGCGGCTGCCCCCGGTGACCAGTGCTACTCCCGCGCTCACGGGACGACCACCGTGTCGCCGGTGAGCGGGCGGGTGATCGACCATCGAGTGGTGAAGTGGCATCGCGACATTCGCCAGCCGCCGTCCTCGACGCGGTAGGCGTCGTCGTACTCGCCGGAGGACACGGTCTCCGTCCGCTTCAGCAGATCGACCTGGCGGAACTGCAGCGTCCACGTACCGGTCGCCTCGGTGTCGCCGCGCAGCACGATGTCCGGGTGGAAGCCGTGGTGCATGTCCAGAATGACGTGCCGGCCGTCCACCTCGTGGAGCGCGATCCTGCGGAAGACGTCGGTGAGGCGGTCGGCGTCGTCGAACCGGCCGAGCGGGCCGAAGTCGACGGACACCCCGGACGCGACGAAGCAGGAACGGAACGCGTCCGGATCCTTGCCGTCGCACGCTCGCCAGTAACGGTACTTGAGGGCCTTGATCGCGTTCACCCGCTCCAGGTCCGCCACACGCTGCTCCACCGAGCGTTCGTCCACGCCGCCGTCCTCCCGTTGCAGTTCGGTGTCTCGGGAGAGACGCTAAGCCGGGAATGCGCGGTCTGGGGGCACAATCCCGGTGGGCGGGAACCTACGCGTCAGGGCTGGCCGGGAAACGGGTCGGTCACCGGATCTGTTCCGAGGGCCACGCGCCAGGTGGCCTCCCGGACGGCGGCGTCGGTCAGCGCGGTCACGCCGAGCGTCCGGGTGTCCGCCGTCTCGCCGTGCTCGACGACCGCCCGCCACGCGACCGCGGTGTCCGCCTCGACCTGGGCCGCGAGCTGCGCGGCGGTGATCGGGTCGGTGACGGGGAACGGCAGCGTGTAGCCCGCCTCGGCGGCCGGGGCCGTCAGACCCGCCGCGGTCAGTGTGTCCAGGAGTTCGTCCCGTCGGGCCCGGTGGGCCGCGGCGGCGGTGGCCACCTGCGCCGCCCGCGTGGGATTCGAGAAGGCGGCGACCACTCCGTAGGCGAACACCGCGGAATGTTCCGCGGCCAGCGCGTCGCCGAGGCTCCTGCTCTCGACCTCGGTAGGTGTCGTCACGGCAGCACCACCGCCAGGTAGGTTCCGCACGCGGCGCTGATCGACGCACACAGTCCTGCGCGGTACGCGGTCAGCGCGCGGGCCGAGTCGGCTGCACTGCGCTGCGATTCGGCCAAGTCGGCCCGCAATTGCTCGAGACCGGGCGGAGGCGCGGGTGCGGTCGGTGTCGCCGACGGGGGAGCGGACGTGGTCGGCGCGGTGCCGTCCGGGTAAGTTCCTGCAGCCCTGGCGATTTCGGCGTCCAAGGCGTCGGCGTGCGCGGTGCGCTGGGCGCGGACCAGTTCGAGGGCCGCGCCGCGGTCGGGCAGCAGGGCAATGGTCGCTGCCGCACCTGCGGCGTCGCGACGCGCCAGACGCGACTGCGCGACCAGCGAATCGACCTCGGTGTCGGCGTCCTCGCCGTCGGCGCACCCTGCCAGCAGGGGGACGCTCGCGACGCCGAAGGCGGAGGCTGCTGCGAACCGGAGGGCGGTGCGCCGGGACACGGCCGGACCGGGTGTCGCGGGCCGGGAGACGGTGGGCATGAGCACCGGTCCATGGTGCCAGGTCGGGCCGCGATCCCGGGAATCGAGCACCGGGGCTGGTCACGGGCACCTCGAATCGGCGTTACTCTTAGATGCTCGAACCCGTCCCGGCGGGTTCGAGGTGCTGCTCTGTGCGGCACGATGACCTGCAGGCCACGACAACGACGAGCGACAACTGAAACGAGGAGCTTCCCCGATGCCGGTTCCATCCAAGGAGAGGGTGACGGAGCTCATCTCCGATCTGGTGCAACGCCAGGGCTACGACGTGGAGGACGTTGCCGTCACCCTCGCGGGTAAGCACAGCGCGGTCCGGATCATGGTGGACAGCGACGCCGGACTCGAGCTCGACGCGGTCGCGAACCTCAGCCACGAGATCTCCGAGGTCTTCGATTCGGTGTCCGATTTCGGGGAGTCCCCGTACACGCTCGAGGTCACGTCTCCCGGCATCGACCGGCCGCTCACGCACGAGCGGCACTGGCGGCGGGCCCGCGGCCGCAAGGCCCGCATCGACCTCGCGCACGAGACCGTCGTGGGCCGGATCGGAACTCTCGACGGCGACTCGGTCGCGGTGGTGATCGGCTCGCGCACCGGTCCGGACGTTCGGCGCATCGCGCTCGCGGACATTCAGAAAGCCGTTGTGCAGGTGGAATTTTCGAAACCCGACCCGAGGGAGCTGGAACTCGCCGGCGGAATTCCCGAGGGTCGCGTGGCACCTGCGGACGCAGACGCGTCGGAAGATGAAGAAGTAGTAGAGGGGTTGGACAAGTGAATATCGACATTGCGGCGCTGCGCGCCATCGAAGCCGACAAGGGCATCTCGATCGAAACGGTCATCTCGACCATCCAGACGGCGCTGCTCACCGCCTACCGGCACACCGAGGGGCATCAGCAGCACGCCCGGATCGACGTCGACACCAAGAGCGGCATCGTGCGGGTGATGGCGCACGACGTCGACTCCGACGGCAACATGGTCGGCGAGGAGTGGGACGACACCCCGGACGGCTTCGGCCGGATCGCCGCGACCACCGCCAAGCAGGTCATCCTGCAGCGGCTGCGCGACGCCGAGG
>JBCEBZ010000276.1:0-16718 GCA_039206675.1 Rhodococcus sp. (in: high G+C Gram-positive bacteria)
GACCAACCCGCTCGTTCCTCTCGACTCCACGGCGGCAGGCAGCAACTGTCCCACGTCGAAGTCCGTCGTCGTCTCCCTCGAACACGCCGGCCGGTACAACGCCGAATGTCCGCCGGGCGCGGGCCAGGACGAGGTCGGCGCGGACTGGGACCACAAGTCGCGCCCCCAGCCGAAACACCTCTCCTGACGTGAGTGGCAAAGTGTGCCCCGGCACGCTTTCCCACTCACCTGCGCAGGTGAGTGGCATTGTGTGCCGGGGTGCGCATCGGCGCTCACGTCGGTGGGCTCAGCCGCGGTCGCGGTCGCGCAGGTAGTCCGCCAGCGGTGCGTGCCGTTGTATGCGTGACAGGGCGATTCGCCGCGCCCACACCCACATCAGCGCGGAGATGACGACGGCGAGGAGAACACACAGCACGAAGTCGGCGGTGCCGATCCGCGTGTGCACGTCGTCCGGTTTCACGAGGCGCCACAGCACGACCGGGACGACGGCGATCGCCGCCGAGTACGCGGGGAACACCCCGTACGGGACCACCAGCAGGATCAGCCACCGGACGACGACAGAGCGCCACCGGCCACGCTGCTCCCACCGCCACCGCAGCGGCCGCTGGTGGTACGGGAAGAACACCCCCACCAGACTCGACCCGGCGAGCGGACCGAACGGGCACAGCGCCACCGCGACGACGACCACCGCGGTGAACAACCAGTCCTGATCGGCGAAACCCACGAGGATCGCGATGGTCGCGCAGATCGGGGCGATCAGGATCCACAGCGCCACCGCCTTGGCGCCGAGTAACGCGCCCAGCGCGTCGCGGTCGTCGAGTGCGGCGAGAACGCGCTCGCGGTCCGGTGCCAGCACATTGGTGGCGGTCACGTCGGCATACATCCAGCCCGCGAGGGCCAGGGCGAAACCCGACGGTCCGGTCCACTCGAACAGCCAGTTCCGGGGCAGCAGGAACCAGGCGCCGATCATCAGGACGGCATTGAACGCGACGGTCGCGAGCGTGTCTGCCGGATTGCGCCAGATCCTGATCCACTCCGCGCGAAGAGCGGCCATGACATTCAGCGTAAAGCGTCAGGCAGGCCGTCGGAGCGATCCCGGACGATCGGGACGCCGGTCCCTTCCGCCTGGGACGCCGGGTCGGCGACAGTGGTGCGATCCGAGAGAAGGGGCGGTCGTGACCATCGACGACGAGGAGGCAGCCGGGTCGGCGACGCTGATGGACACCCTCCCCGCCCGGCATCGGATGGTCCTGCGACTCCGGCTCGCGCACCGGCTCCCGGTCGTCGAGGTCGCGCGGATACTCGGGACGAACGTCGAGGCCGTCCTCCTGCTCCAGCACGCCGCTCTCGAGCTCCTCCGGCAGCACCTCGCGGCGCGGGCGGAGTAGAAACCGGAAGGCCCTGCGGTTCAGGGTCTCGGCTGAGGCTGCCGATTCTCGCGTGGTGTCGCGTAGCGGTGGCGCTTCACGATTTCGTTGGCGGCGATCGCCGTGGCGTTCTTCAAAACGTCGTCCGCGTCGCCGTCGGTGACGATGGCGACTCCGTCGGCGTCGCCGATCACGATGTCGCGGGGTTGAACGACGGTGCCGCCGATGGCGACGGGTTTGCCGAGTCGGCCGGGTCCGTGTTTGTAGGGCCCGGCGGGTATGGTGCTCCGGGCGAAGACGGGGATGCCCATCTGTTCCAGGGCGGCGACGTCTCGCACGGCTCCGTCGATGACGAAGCCGCCCAATCCGATTGCCTGCGCCCGGGTTCCGATGAGGTCACCGATGAGTGCGCGGGTTTCGTCGCCGCCGCCGTTGATGACGAGGATGTCGCCGGGGGCGGCGACGTCGAGTGCCTTGTGGATGTAGAGGTTGTCTCCGGCTCGGGTACAGACGGTGAACGCGCGGCCGGCGATGGTCGCTCCCACCCACATCGGTCTGATTCCGATCGGGCAGCCGAAGCGGTCCTGGGCGTCGCCGATGGTGGCGGTGGGGATGCGGGCGAACTCTTCGACGAGAGTGTCGGTCTGCACTGTGACACCGCTTTCAGGTCTGAAGGGGTTTGAACACTCCGGTTGCGGTAGCGACCAAGTGGACGTCGACCGTGGCTGTTGCCGCCCTGCCACTGGTGGTCATTTGATGGCGGTGGCGTTGGCGGGTGAACCGACGCCACCGGTGAGGTTGAGGGGTTTGACGGTGAGCAGGCATTCGTAGCTGCGGTCTCGTGCGCAGTCGTCACCGAGTTCGTCGAGTTTCCACAGCTCGCCGATGGGCAGGCCGAGGAGCGCGATGAGTTCCTGGTGCATCATGCCGTGGTCGGTGTCGGCGCCGAAGGGTGAATTCGCCACTGCGGGGAGGCGTTCGAGGGCGAAGGTGTCGGACGCGGCAAGGGCGACCCGGTGGTCGGCGAACCAGTCGATCGCGGCCTGCGACTGCGCGAGACCGGTGCAGGTCTTGTCCGCGTGGATCCGGCTCTGTTCGTCCGCGGTGGCCTCCGTGAGGAACCACTGCGCCCATCCGGTGCGGATCAGCAGCAGATCACCGGTGCGTAGCTCGACACCCTGGGCGGCGAGGGCGGCGTCGAGTTCGCCGATGTCGAGCGCCTCACCCCGGGCGTGATCGATCGGGTTGCCGACGGCGGCCCGGTGACGGCCGACGTCGATCAGGACGCCGCGACCGGCGATGGGGTGCTCGGACCACCGGTTGATGCCGAGCGCGGGATTCCCTTCGACGACGGCCTCGTCCGGGGTGCCGTTGTAGAAACCGTGCTCGGCGTGGCGGCGGTGCCGCAGCCCGTCCAGGTGACTGGCGGCCTGCGGCCAGAAGCCGTCGAGGTAGTCGTCGCGGTGGTCGCGGTGCCGGGAGACGAGGTGGTGTTCGGGGGCGCTGCGCAGCGTCGCCAGGGACGGGACGAACGCGTCGAGCGGGTAGTCGAGTCCGAAGACGGCGCCCCGTCGGACCAGGCTTGCCGCGCCGTGGACCTCGTCGGGTCCGGCGTAGTTGGCCATTCCTCGTTCGGGCGTGGCGGCGAACGCACCCCAGGTGGACCGGGTGGGTGTCGTGGTGGGGTTATCGGTCGGCATGAGTGGTGTCCTCGACGGGCCGGGCGGGGTGGCCGGTGTAGGTGGGCAGCAGGGTGCGGGGAATCGGGCCCTTGTTGCGGCCGCCCTGCTGGGTCTGCTCCCAGCCGTGCGCGAGGATGCCGACCGAGCGGGACAGGACGAACAAGCCCCGGCCGAGCGGCGGTGGAAAGCCGAGTTCGGCGTAGACGACGGCGGTGGCGCCGTCGATGTTCATCGGGACGGGGCGGGCGCGTCCGGCGGCGAGGGACTGCTCGAGCGCCAGCGCGGCGTGCAGGAATTGGCCGGACACGGCGCCGTCGTCGCGGGCCGCGGCGACGAGCGAGAGCAGCGGGTCGCGGCGCGGATCGCGCGGGTGGAATCGGTGCCCGAAACCGGGCACGTACCGCTTGGCGGCACGGTAGTCGGCGACGATGCGGTCGGCGACCGGGCGTAGTTCGGTGGGGTCGGCGGCCCGCTCGACGATGTCGGCGAGCACGCTCATGCACTGCTCACCGGCCCCGCCGTGGACGTCGCCGAGCATCCCGACACCGGTGGCCATCACGTTGTTGAGGCCGACCCCGCACGTGGCGGCCATCCGGGCGGCGGCGATCGACGGGGCCTGCGGCCCGTGATCGACGGCGGCGACGAGGGCCGCGTCGAGAAGTCGTTCCTGCCACACGGTGGGCCGCTGCCCGCGGATCATCAGCCAGACCATGCCGGCGTAGGACGTGGCCGGAATCAGATCCTCGATCGCGTAGCCGCGGTATCGGATGACGCCGGGGGAGATGTCGCTGATTTCGGTGCGCCACCAGCTGGTGACGTCGTCGATGGTGGTCTGGTCCGCGCCGGGAACCGGGCGCCGTTCGGTGGTGGTCATACCGCGCCTTCCGTGTGCAGGTCGGCGATCTCGTCGGTGGTGAAGCCGAGATCGGTGAGCAGTTCGTCGGTGTGTTCGCTCAGGGTGGGAGGTGGCGACGCCGGGGCGAGGGGCCGGCCGTTGACGTGGAATCCGGTGCCCAGGACGCTGACCGTGCGATCGGGCAGGTCGACCTGGTGGAGCAGTTCGCGTTCGGTGATCTGCTCGAGGTCGAGGGAGTCGGTGACGTCGAGGACGAGCCCGGCCGGAACTCCGGCCTCGTTGAGCAGTGGCTCCCATTCGCGGGCGGTCTTGGCGGCCAGTGCGGACTCGATTTCGACGCGCAGTTCCGGGCGGCGGTTCTTGCGGTCGTCGCGCAACGCGAACCGGGGGTCGTCGATGAGGTCTTCGCGGCCGATCAGTTTGCAGAGTATCTCGAACTGTTCCTGTTTGTTGGCCGCGATGTTGAGGGCGCCGGCTCCGGTCTGGAACGTCGCCGACGGTGCGCCGGTGGGGTTTTCGTTGCCGTTGGCGGTGGGTTGCCGGCCGGCGACGAGGTAGTCCGAGACCACCCAGCCCAACGCGGTCAGCGAGCTCTCGAGCATCGACACGTCGAGATAGACGCCTTCGCCGGTGCGGGCGCGGGACGCAAGGGCGCCGTTGATGGCCATCGCCGCGGTCATCCCGCCGAGGGTGTCGCAGACCGGGAACCCGACCCGCAGTGGTGCGGTTTCGGGTGTGCCGGTGACCGCGCTCATCCCGGACAGGCCCTGGATGATCTGGTCGTAGGCGGGGCGCTCGCGCATCGGCCCGGTCTGCCCGAAACCGGAGATCGCGCAATACACCAGCCGCGGGTTTTTCGCGTGCAGCTCGTCCCAGGAGTAGCCGAGCCGGCCGAGGACACCCGGGCGGAAGTTCTCGACGAGGACGTCTGCGCCGGCGATCAGCCGGTCGAACACCGTCCGCCCGGCCTCGCTCTTGAGATTGACTGTGATCGAGCGCTTTCCGGCGTTCTGCGCCACGAAGGAGGCGCCGAGCTTCTGGCTCGACAGCGCGGTGTCGGCACCGAGCTGTCGAGCCAGGTCGCCGCTGCCGGGGACTTCGACCTTGATGACGTCGGCACCCATGAGCGAGAGCTGGTAGCTCGCGTACGGGCCGGCGAGGACGTTGGTGAGATCCAAGACGCGGACTCCGTCGAGCAGCTTCATCGGAAGATCCTTTCCGTGGGGGCATCCCACCAAACGCAGGGTGTCGTTATGTGACGTGCCTTACCCTATCACTTGAACCACCTAGCGGTCTAGTGACACCATCTGATGGTTCGCTTGACGGTGTCGGTGGAACATCTCGTGGAGATCGGTTTTCCGGAACCGTAGAGTGGTGCATCGGATGAGATTGCCGAACAGGGAGGATCAGCGGTGACCGCGGTACCGATGGATTCAGCAGAAAAGCCGGCCGGCGCCGACGCCGGCGTCCGCAGCGTCACCCGGGTGATCGATCTCCTCGAACTGTTCGACACGGCGCATCCGACGCGCACCCTCAAGGAGCTCGTGGAGGGAACATCGTTGCCGAAGACCACCGTGGTCCGCCTGGTGGCGACGATGTGTGCGCGCAGCGTCCTGACCAGCCGCTCGGACGGGTCCTACAGCCTCGGACCGGAAATGCTGCGCTGGGTGCGCCTGGCGGGCACGACCTGGGCACCGCCGGAAGAGGTCGTCGAGATCATGCGCCAGCTCAGTGCGGACACCGGGGAGACCGTGAACCTGTACATCAGGCAGGGCCTGTCCCGGGTGGTGGTCGCGCAGTGCGAGAGCACCGCGACCGTCCGAAGCGTCATCCCCCTCGGCGTGCCGTACCCGCTGTGGGCCGGCGCCGCCGGCAAGATCCTGCTCCTGGCCGCCCCGGACCTGATCGACGACGTCGCCGCGGATTCCCCGCACGGTCCCGAGTTCGCCGACCAGCTGCGGGAGAAGGTCGAGGCCGGCCGCGAACGCGGCTATCAGCTCGTTCACGGGGAGCGTGAACTCGGATCCTCCGGGCTGTCGTTCCCTCTCGTCGACTCCCACAGCGTAGTGGTGGCTGCGCTGACCCTCGGCGGGCCCACCGGGCGCTTCACCGACGAGCGAACCCCGCATTACATCGAGTGCACCCGCGTTGCGGCAGAGAAGATTTCGGCTATCGGCCTGCCCGGCTTGGACTGACCCGTCCCGGCTCCGATTTTTCGGTGAGCCGAGAAAATGCCGGTATCTCGACCGGGGTACGGGCGGTCGAGATACCGGCACTGATCGCGCCCTCCACTGGGACGGAGATCGGCCGAGTGGAGAGGGTCTCCTACCTCACGAGCGGGCGTCGATTCGGCGCGCTAGCTTCGAGAGCCCGACGTTCATCAGCAGGTAGATGATCGCGATCAGGACATAGACCGGGATGGCGTACTGACCGCCGAGGTATTCCACCGCGACCCGGCCGCTGCGCAGCAGTTCGGTGTAGCCGATGACGAAACCGAGGGAGGTTTCCTTCACGATCGTCACGACCTGGCTGATCAGGGCCGGCAGCATGATCCGGATCCCCTGCGGCAGCAGGATGATGCGGAAGATCTGCGTCTTGCGCATCCCGATCGCGGCGGCCGCCTCGGCCTGGCCGCGGGGCAGTGACGCGATGCCGGCCCGGAAGATTTCGCTCATCACGGCGCTGTTGTAGAGCGAGATTCCGATGGTCAGCGCCCAGAATGTCGGGACGATGATTCCGAACCGGGGGGCGCCGAGGAAGATGAAGAAGATCAGTACCAGCAGGGGCAGGCCGCGGAAGATCTCCACCCACACCCGCACGGCTCCCCGTAAGAGTCTGTTGTCGGACATCCGCATTGCGGCGAGGATCATGCCGAACACCACCGACAGCACGATGGCAACGATCGCCACCTGAATCGTGGCGAGCAGACCCTTCAGGACGCTGCGCATCAGGTCGCGGTCGAGCAGCACCGACCACAGATCGGGGCTGAGCTGACCGTGAGACCCGAGCTGGTAGAGGCCCAGGGCCACGAGGATCGCGACCACGCCGGCGCCGATCCAGGTGGCGTTGCGGACTTTCCGTTGACCTTGCGGTCCGAGTACGTCGTACATGGGAGTGGTGGGCTTGACTGCTGCCGTGGGCTTTGTTGCTGTCGTTGTCATCGCGCTACCGCGACTTTCTTCTCGACGATGTTGGCGATGGTCCCGGCGGGGATGGTGATCACCAGGTACAGGATGCTGGTGGCCGCGAGGATCCACAGCACGTCCTGGGAGTCCTCGGCGACGAGCCCTTCGGCGCGGGTGAGCAGTTCGGCGACGCCGAATGCGCTGGCGATTGCCGAACTCTTGGTCAATGCGATGAACACGTTGATCAGCGGCGGCACGACGCTGCGGAACGCCTGCGGGAGCACGATGTAGCGCAGCGACCGGCCGAAGGTGAGACCGATGGAACGGCCCGCTTCGAATTGTCCGACCGGGATCGCGTTGATACCCGAGCGGATGGCCTCACAGAAGAAGGCGGAGTAGTAGATCGCCAAGGCGGCGACCGCTGCCCAGAAGAACGGGATCTTGATGCCGAGCTGGGGGAACGCGAAGAGTGTCATGAAGTAGATGACGGCGGTGGGGACGTTACGGAAGGTCTCGACGTACCCGGCGCCGATCGATTGCAGGAGCGGGATCGGGGAGACGCGGAACGAGGCGAGGATCGTTCCGCCGATCAGCGCCAGGACCGTGGAGACGCCGATCAGCGCGAGCGTGACCGCGAAACCCTCCATCAGGGCGCCGAAATGGTCGACTACGGTGTGCATGGGATGTCCTCGAGGTGAGACGAAAGAATCAGGTGCAGGGCTGCAGTTCCGGCATGACCGGCTGCTGCTTGGTGTAGCGGCCGAGACTGTCGGCCCAGGCTTCCTCGGCGGAGCCGTCGCTGTAGTAATCGGTGATCGCGCCGTTGAGGAACTCGCAGAACGCGACGTCACCCTTGGCGATTCCGACCCCCCACGACTCGACCGCGAACGGTTTGTTGATCAGCTCGATGTCCTTCTGGTCCTTACTGACGTATCCGGCGCCGATCGGCCCCTGGGTGGCGAGGGCGTCGACCGTCCCGTTCTTGAGGGCGTCGATGCATTTGGAGGAGACGTCGAACTCGATCAGGTTCGTCTGAGGGAAGTTCTTGCGCAGCGACGCCGACACCGCACCGCCGAGGGTCGAGCACACCGTCACCCCGTTCGGGGTCTGCGGATCGGTGATGTTCTTCGGGTTGCCCTTCGCCGTCACCAGGTCATTGTTGATGTCGAGGTAGGGGCCGCCGAAGCTGATCACCTGACGGCGCTTGTCGTTGATCGACAGCGTCGCCACGACGACGTCGACCTTGTCCTGCTGCAGCAGCTGCTCACGGCTGGCGGAGTTCGCCTCCGTCCATTCGATCCGGTCGGCGGGCACACCGAGCTTCCCGGCGATGTAGCGGACCAGGTCGATCTCGTAGCCCTCCTGTTCGCCGCGCAGGTTGCGGGCCGACAGTCCGGGATGGTCGAACCGGGTTCCCACCCGCAGGACTCCATCGCGGGCGATCTTCTCCATCGTCGTGCCGGCCGGAAACTGGGGTGACTGCGCGACCGCCGGGGTGATTCCCGTGGTCACGGTCGAGCGGGTACCGAACAGGGCGATGCCGGCGATGGCGAGCACGACCACCAACGGCACGATCGCTTTACGGGAAAATCTCATGACAGACAACCTTTTTCGTGTCGACGGCGCGGCGGTCAGTGCAGGACCTTCGACAGGAAGTCCTTGGCGCGCTCGGTCTGCGGATTGGCGAAGAATTCGTGCGGATCGGCCTGTTCGACGATCTGGCCGGCGTCCATGAAGATCACCCGGTTCGCCGCCGACTTCGCGAAGGCCATCTCGTGGGTGACCACGACCATCGTCATTCCGGTCTGGGCGAGTTCCTTCATCACCTCGAGGACCTCGTTGACCATTTCCGGGTCCAGTGCCGACGTCGGCTCGTCGAAGAGCAACACCTTCGGTTTCATCGCCAGGGCGCGCGCGATCGCCGCACGCTGCTGCTGACCACCGGAGAGCTGGGCCGGCATCTTCTCCGCCTGATTGCCCACACCGACCCGGTCGAGGAGCTTGCGGGCGGTGGCCTCGGCGTCCTTCTTCCCGATACCGAGAACCTTGGTCGGCCCCAGCATGACGTTCTGCAGGATCGTCATGTGCGAGAAGAGGTTGAACGACTGGAACACCATTCCCACCTCGGCGCGGAGCCGCGCGAGTTGCTTACCCTCCTGGGGCAACTCGACACCGTCGAGCAGGATCCGACCGGAACTGATCGGCTCGAGCCGGTTGATGGTGCGACACAGGGTCGACTTTCCCGACCCGGACGGGCCGATCACCACCAGTACCTCGCCGGTCGTGATGTCGAGATCGACGTCCGTGAGTACGTGGTGGTCGCCGAAGTACTTGTTCACGCCCTCCATGCGCACGAGAACCGGCGCCTCGAAGGACGACGACGACAGCGCCGATTGGTCGATGGTCGAGTGCATGATGCTCCTCCGTAAAACAGCCCGACAGGTCATGTCTGTGACGGAACCCCACCCCGAGCGGTGGGGAGTGATCCAGGTCATGTTCCGATGAACCGAAACTAGCACACGAACCATCAGGCGGTCTACATAAATCATCTAGCGGTCCATCGAGGTGGGTGATCATTGCGGCCGCATCGCTTGCAAGAGTCGCGACAGCCACCACTTACGGGCCCATCTCCTCGACGGCGACAACGCCCGGACCGGCTCGCCGATGAACCGTCACCGGGCCGCCGTCGGCGTGGGGAAGGTTGCGGCCGGGTGATTGCGGAGAATCTGTCTGGACCGAGCGGGTCGGCACGTCGGAAATGAATAGTTCGACCAGGCGCGCGATTCGGAGAAATTGCGGAGGGTCGACAATCCGGGTGAAAGACCATGTGCGACATGACGGATGAACCTGTGGCGCAGCGGGGTGGTCGGCATCCACGCGCCGCAACCGCCCCTTCGATCGGCGACTGGCGGCTGCCGAGGCGATCGACGTTCCTTGTGGAGCGCTTGGGGTGTCCCGAGTCTCAGTTGCCGTCAACCGTGATCCGATGCACTTGATTTTAAAGATTATGCATAATAGTTTTGCGCCACAGGATTGACCGGCAGAGAGGACTCAACTGTGGCGCAGAAGCCCGAGGTACCCGTTCGGCGGGGATCACCCGAGAGCGCGAAGAAGGTCGGGGCGGCGGTCATCATCGGAACCTCGCTGGAGTGGTTCGACTTCTACCTGTACGCGTCGATGGCGGCGCTCGTGTTCGGCAAGGTGTTCTTCCCGTCGGCGAATTCGTCGGCCAGCACTCTCGCGGCGTTTTCGACGTTCGCGGTCGGATTCCTGGCCCGGCCGTTCGGGGGCATCCTCTTCGGCATCCTGGGTGACCGCATCGGGCGCAAGGCGGTGCTGTCGATCAGCCTGCTGATCATGGGAATCGCGTCCGGGCTCATCGGACTCGTACCGTCGTATGCCGCGATCGGCGTGGCGGCACCGGCGCTGCTGATCATCCTGCGGATCCTGCAGGGCTTCGGTGCGAGTGCCGAACTGGGCAGTGCGATCACGGTGGCGTACGAGCATGCCGACGAGAAGACCCGGGGCCGATACGGCGCCTACCCGGTGATGGGCGCGCAGATCGGCCTGCTCGCGGCGTCGCTCGCGGTCGCCGCCGTCACCAGCCTCGACGACGAGGCCCTGTACACGTGGGGATGGCGGGTGCCGTTCATCGCGAGTTTCGCGATCGTGATCGTCGGCTACTGGATCCGCCGCGCGATGCCCGAGTCGGAGGAATTCGAAAAGGTGGCGACCGAGGCGCGGCAACGTAAGGGCTTCCAGGTACTGCGTGACCTGGTGCGCGGCAACTGGCGGGGCCTCATCGTGGTTGCGGCCGTGTACGGCGGGTACTCCGCCCTCTCGTACACCTTCAAGACGTTCTCGCTGTCCTACCTCGCGGAGTTTCAGGGTGTGGCGAAGAATGTCGGCGCCCTCGGGGTGACGTTCGCGAGTATCGCGGCGATCATCGCGTGCCCGTTGATCGGGCGTCTGTCCGATCGTGTGGACACCCGCAAGGTCATGATCGGCGGGGCGATCGGGGTCGGGCTGATGGCCTTCCCTGCCTTCTGGCTGTTCGACACCGGGCGGTCCCCGCTGATCTGGGGTGTGATGGTCGTGACCACGGGTGTCCTGGCGCCGATGATCATGGTGGCGGCGAGCCCGTACATGGCACGGCAGTTCCCCACCGAGGTCCGCGCGTCGGGCATCGGCACCGGCCGGGAGGTCAGCGGCGCCGCCGCGGGCGGCTTGGCGCCGATCGCGGCACTGACCATGGTGACCATGTCGTCCACCCACTCGACGTGGGGCGTATCGCTGCTGATCATCGGGTGTGCGGTTCTGGTGATCGGGGGCGGCCTGTTCGACCAATCCCGTCGGGTGGCACGTGCCGCGACCGCTGCGTCGGAGGTCCCAGAGACGCTGGAGCCGCAGCGGCGCTGACTCGCCGCGGGTCGTGACGTGGCTCACCGGGATGCCTAGCATGGTGCGTAGGTCAGCGACTTCATGGGAGTGCAGTATGCGCAACACGTCGATCGGGCAGGACGCCGTGGCGCTGCGCGATGTGGTCGCCGACCTCGTCCACGACGTGAGTGTGCTGCTCGACCGCGATCTGAGCGGTCCGCAGCCGGTCGGCGCGCTGTCGCACAGTGAGGCGCTGGGCCGGCTGTGGGACCTGGTGACTGCGGAGATGACGTGTGCGATCGGCCGTCAGGACACGTCGCCCGATGCTCTGACCTCCCTGATGCTGCTTCTCGGCCGCATACGCGAGGCGGAGACCGCGGTGGCACGAGTGGGCCTGGTCGACCGCGCGGAGATTCTCGCGAAGGTTCAGTCGGCGTTGGCACGGGTCGGCGACGTGCAGACCGTCGACGCGCTGCTGGCCCGGGCGCCCGAGGCGGTGTGCAGCCTCGGCTTCGATCGTGCGCTGTTGTCGACGGTGGACGGGTCGTGGCGGCTGCATTCGATGCACGTCGTCCGCGACCCGCGCTGGGCGGAGGAGATCGTGGCGGTGGGCAGGGAAAATCCGCCGGTGCTCGACCGCATGCTGGTGGAGAACGACACCGTGGTCGGCGCTCGCGCGACGCTCGTCCACGAGGTCCAGGACAACCCACGCGTCAACCGTCCGCTGGCCGAGGTCACCAGATCCTCGTCGTACGGCATTGCGCCGCTGATGGTCGACGGTGAGGTCGTCGGCTTGGTGCACGGCGACTGCTTTCACCAGCAACGCAATCTCACCACTGTCGATCAGGCGCTGCTGGCGACGTTCGCCGAGGCGATGAGTCAGAACCTGGCGAGAGTGAGTGTGCTCGAGGGTATTTCGACGCTGCGTGCCCAGCTGGACGGGCTCGGACGCTGGACGAAGGCATCCGGGCAGGGGGTAGCGAAGTCCGTCGCGCTCGGTCGCGACGACGATTCCGTGCTCACCCGCCGCGAGGTGCAGATCGTGAAACTCATGGCGGACGGCGACTCCAACGGCAAGATCGCCCGCAGGTTGGTCATCTCCGAGGGAACCGTCAAGACCCACATCACCCGCATACTGCGTAAACTCGGCGCAGCCAACCGGGCCGAGGCCGTGTCGATCTGGCTGCGAAATTCGGATACCACGCCTACAGCGACGCAAGGCTGATCAAGCCGAAGGTCGTACGAAACTACGACCTCCGTCAGATGTTCCCGCACCCTCCGTGCGGAAGAGTGATGTGCAACACAAACGTGGCGCAGATGCACTGCGCATGTCACTGAAGAACACAGCACGGAGGCCGAGATATGACGCAGAGTGAGCGGGCAGCCGACTGGATAGTCGGCATCGATGTCGGTGGCACCTTCACCGACATCATTGCGCTCAACCGCAAGACGGGTGAGACCCGAGACGGCAAGGTGCTGTCGACCCTCCAGCAGGAGGAGGGTGTACTGCTGAGCATCGAGGCGATCGGCGTCGAGGTCCCGGACGTCGCCGAGATCGTGCACGGGCACACGGTGGGCATCAACGCACTGCTCAGCCGCACCGGTGAGCGCACCGGCCTGATCGCGACCCGCGGACACCGGGACCTGCTCGACATCGGACGCATGCACCGCGAGTTCGGTGACCGGTTTTACGACCCAACCTGGCTGCGGCCGCACCAGGAGCGCCCCATCGTGGAGCGCGAGTCGCGTTTCGGAGTTCCCGAGCGGCTGCGGTACGACGGTTCCGAATTGTTGCCGTTGGACGAGAACGCCGTTCGCGACGCTGCGCGTTCGCTGGCGAGCCAGGGTGCGAAGTCGGTGGCCGTGTGTTTGATGAACTCCTACATCAACCCCGACCACGAGCAGCGGGCGGCTGAGATCGTCGCAGAAGAGTTGCCGGACGCCTACATTCAGACTTCCGCACTCTACCCGGTGACCAAGGAGCACGAGCGCACCACGACCGTCGCCCTCGACGCTTACGTCGGTCCGGCCGTCGTCGGCTACCTCGACCGACTGATGAGTCGGCTCTCTGAGCGCAATTACGCTGGGACGCTGTGGATCATGATGATGAACGGCGGTGTCGCGACGTTCGCCGACGCCGGCCGCGCTCCGGTGTTCCAGTTGGTCTCCGGTCCGGTCGGCGGCGTGAGCGGCAGCGTCAAACTCGCCAACGAGAGCAGCTCGCCGAACCTGCTCACCATCGACGTCGGCGGCACGAGCACGGACGTGGCGGCGATCGTGGCCGGCAAGACACCGCTCACCGATCTGTGGACGTTGGAAACCGGTCTCACCCTGACCATGCCGCTGGTGGACGTGGAGAGCGTCGGTTCGGGCGCCGGTAGCCTGATCCGGCCCAGCACGCTCGGCAATGTGGCGGTCGGTCCGGCGTCGGCCGGCTCGAACCCCGGGCCGGTGTGTTACCGGCGCGGTGGTGTCGAGCCCACCCTCACCGATGCGTGCGCAGCTCTCGGCGTCCTTCAACCGGACCTGTTCGCCAACGGCGCCATTCAACTCGACGTCGACGCCTCGCTCGATGCGCTCGGGAAGACCGGGGAGCAGTTCGGCATGTCGGCCCTCGAACTCGCGTCGGCGGCCTACGAGGTCGCCTGTGAAGACATCGCGGCGAAGGTCCGCACCATTTCGGTGTACCGGGGGCTCGACGTCCGCGAGTTCGCCCTGCAGCCCTCAGGCTCGGCAGGCCCGATGCTCGCCGACCGCGTCGGGCAGATCCTGGGCCTGGACAAGGTGATCGTGCCGCGCAACCCGGGCCAGTTCTCGGCCATGGGACTGCTGCGCAGCGACCTGATGGTCACCCGGGCGCAGTCGATCATGGCCCCGCTCGCACCTGCGAGCGCCGAGGCGATCGAGGCCGCCTTCGTCGCGCTGGAGAACCGCATCCGCGGTGAACTCGACAGCCAGGGCGCCGACGTGGATCGAATCCGCTTCGAGCGGGCCGTTTTCGCGATGTACCGCGGCCAGACGTGGGACAACCGCATGCCCATCCACCCAGGAGCTCTCACCACCGACAGTGTGACCGAGCTGGTACCACAATTCCACGACTTCTACCGGGAATCCTACGGTTTCGCGGCGACGGAGATTCCCGTCGTGATCTCGACGGTGGAGGTGACGGCGATCATCCCGCGCACGCAGCACAAGACCGACCTCACCCCCGACGACGGAGAGGCGTTCCTGCGCACGGCGGAGCTCACCTTGCCGGGCACGACGGAGCAGGTCGAGGTGTCCATCTACGTCCGGGAGCGACTCGAACCCTTCGAACGGGTGCAGGGCCCCGCCCTCGTCGCGGAAAAGTTCGCGACCACCCTCGTCCTTTCCGGCCGGACGGCCTACGTGGACGGCGACCTGAATCTCATCATCGAGCCCCAGAGCTGAGGAACAGACCATGACGATCACCACCCCTGACGCCGGCCCCGCCGTCGACGTCGAACTCGACATCCTCCGCTACGGCCTCACCGAGGTCGCCCGCGAGATGCTCGACTCGCTGATGCGCAGCGCCTTCTCCCCGGTCTGCCGCGACATCCTCGACTGCACCAGCGCCATTCACATGCGCACCGACGACGGCTGGGAAACCGTCGCACTGTGGGAGGGCTGCATGCAGCACGCCTTCACCGCCCCGCACATCGCGAACTTCGTGATGGACGACTGGGACATCGACAACCTGCAACCCGGCGACGTCATCTTCGTCAACGATCCGTGGCGCGGCACCATCCACCAGTCCGACGTCAACCTGCTCCGGCCCGTCTTCGTCGACGGCCGGGTGGAATTCCTGCTGCACTCGACGTCCCACCTCGTCGACCTCGGTGGCGCGATCCCGGGCGGCTTCTCCAACGGCACCCAGACGCACTTCGAGGAACAGCTCAAACTGCCGCCGACATTGCTGTACGCCAACGACGTGCCGGTTCGCCCGACGTTCAACTTCATCCTGGAGAACAACCGCGTCCCGCAGCTCGTGCTCGGCGACCTGCGTGCCCTGCACGGTTGCCTGGTCGTCGGAGAGCGCCAGCTGCAGGATCTGATCGCTCGCGGTGGCCTGGAGAAGGTGCGCGCGGCCGGCCGTTACGCCATCGAGGCCACCGAGGCGAGCATGCGGCGCGGCATTGCGAGCATCCCGGACGGCGACTACACCGCCGAGGACTTCCTCGACGAGGACGGCGTCAGCGACGAACCGATTCCGGTCCACGTGACCGTGAAGGTGCGCGGCGACTCCATGGAGATCGACTTCTCCGGGTCCGGACGCCAGCCCCTCGGCAATTGCGGTACCGCGTGGTGCGAGGCCTCACGCTGCATCGAGGCGGTCAAGCTGATGGTCGACCCGTCGACACCGGTCAACAGCGGCACGCTACGGCCGATCGAAACCCTGCTGCCTTCCGGCAGCGTGGTGCAGGTGCTGCCGCCGTCGAGTTGCTCCAACCACGCCGACATCGGCGCCCGGGGAATCAACGTCGTCACCCAGGCCCTGAGCCAGGCGATGGACGAGGCATTCGCCTGCGACACCGGCACCGCCGTCGTCGTCAGCCTCGGCGGCATCGATACCCGTCCGGGCCACGAAGGCACGCCGTGGGGCGCGTTCGCGCTCGCCGGCGGCGGCTGGGGCGGCACCTGGAAGGACGACGGTGTCTCCTTCTGCGTGATTCCGATCGGCAACTGCCGGACGTCGGTGCAGGAACACGTCGAGATCGAGAGCCCGCTGGTCATCGTCCAGCACGAGATGGTGATCGACACCGCCGGGGCCGGAGAGTTCCGCGGCGGTCTCGGCTCGGTCTACTCGATCTTCGCCGAGTCCGACACGATGGTCACCATCACCGCCGACCGGGTCCGCCTCGGCGCTCCCGGCTCGAACGGAGGGGGCGCCGGCTCGCCGGCCTACGGTTGGTACATCGAGAACTTCGACCTCGCCGAACACGGTGACCCGCTCGACCTGCGTGGGGCCGAACCATTGTTCGGCATGTTCGACGAACAGGGCCGGCCGGACCCGAACGACGGCGAGTTCGGCCGCGGCGCGCGCTACCAGACCGGCAAGTTCTCCGGACTGATCCTCAAAGCCGGCGACGCGCTCCGCTTCGTGATCGGCGGTGGCGGCGGCTGGGGTGACCCCCTGAACCGCGTCCCCGCGAAGGTGTTGCAGGACATACGTAGCGGGCTCGTGAGCCCGGAGTTCGCGGGCGAGGCCCATGGGGTCGTGATCGCGAACGGCGACGTCGACGAGGCCGCCACCGCAGCACGCCGTGCGCAACTGGCCGCCGACCGCGAC
>JBCEBZ010000277.1:0-16680 GCA_039206675.1 Rhodococcus sp. (in: high G+C Gram-positive bacteria)
GCACCCCGCTGCTGGTGCAGTTGTTCATCGTGTTCTACGCGCTGCCGCAGTTCGGCGTGACGCTCGAACCGTTCCCGGCCGCGGTGATCGCGTTCAGCCTCAACGTCGGCGGCTACGCGGCCGAGGTGATCCGGGCGGCGATCCTGTCGATCCCCAAGGGACAGTGGGAAGCCGCGCAGACCATCGGCATGGGCTACACCACCACCCTGCAGCGGATCGTGCTCCCGCAGGCCACGCGGGTGGCCGTCCCCCCGCTGTCCAACACGCTCATCTCGCTGGTGAAGGACACGTCGCTGGCATCGACGATCCTGGTGACCGAACTGCTGCGCGTCGCCCAGCTCGCCGCCGCACCGACGTTCGACTTCTTCGCCCTCTACGGTGTCGCCGCGCTGTACTACTGGGTGATCTGCATCTTCCTGTCGGCCGTCCAGGTCCGGCTCGAAGCCCGACTCGACAGGTATGTGGCCCGATGAGCGACACCCCTCCCCTCCTTCAGGTATCCGGCGTCGAGAAGTCGTTCGGCGACCATCACGTTCTGCGCGACATCAGCTTCGACGTCGGGGCGGGCACGGTCACCGTCATCATCGGACCGTCGGGCTCCGGCAAGACGACGGTGTTGCGCACCCTCAACGCCCTCGACGTGGCGGACCGCGGGGTGATCTCCATCGGCGACGTGTCGGTGGATTTCGGCGCCGAGGTGAGCCGGTCGGCGCAGGCCCGGTTCCGCGCGCAGAGCGGGATGGTGTTCCAGGCCCACAACCTGTTTCCGCACAAGACGGTGATCCAGAACGTCACCGAGGGGCCCGTCGTGGTGCAGAAGCGGCCCAAGGACGAGGCGCGCGCGGACGCGATGCGGTTGCTGACGCAGGTCGGCCTGGCGGAGAAGGCGGACCAGTACCCGTACCAGCTGTCGGGCGGTCAGCAGCAGCGGGTCGGTATCGCCCGGGCGCTCGCCCTGAAACCGAAACTGATGCTGTTCGACGAGCCGACGTCCGCGCTCGACCCCGAACTGGTCGGGGAGGTGTTGCGGGTGATCCGGGATCTCGCGACCGAGGGCTGGACGATGGTGATCGTGACCCACGAGATCCGGTTCGCGCAGCAGGTGGCCGACCAGGTGCTGTTCGTCGACAACGGTGTCGTCCTCGAAAGCGGCACCCCGAAAGACGTACTCGTCAATCCGGCCAGCCCGCGACTACGACAGTTCCTGCACCGGATTCTCGACCCGCTGTGAACCGTCAGCGCAGCGTCTTCTCCATGAGCACGACGCTCGGCCACTCCACGTCGAAGTCCCGGCGACCCACCAGGAAGAAGCCCTGCTCCTCGTAGTAGTCGCGGAGCCGGGAGTTGGTTTCGACGCACTCGATCCGCACGACGGACGCGTCCTCGGAGAGGGCGTGCTCGTCGACCCACCGCAGCAACTGGGCGCCGAGGCCGGCGCTGGCGTGCCTGCGGTCGGTCATGACCCTGGCCACGTACGCGGCCGGAATGTCGTCCTCGGTCCACACATCGGGATCGGATCGCAGCACCCGGAGCGCCCCCACCACGATCCCCGCGAACAGCGCGACACGCCATTCCCCGAACTGGATCTGCTCGCGCACGTCGGCGAGCGACACCTCACCGCGGGCGGGCGGATCGATTTCCCTGGCCAGGAGCCAATCCTCGGCGTCCCAGTGCATCTGAACGATGTCTTCAGCCTGCTCGAGTTCTGCCCGCTCCACGGTGACCGCCATGCACACACAGTAACCACCCCGCTGCGAAAACAAACCACCGCTGCAGCCGTGTCTATCTGCGACGATGTGACTGGAGTTACAGTTACATCCTGGGACAGTTACCTCAGGGCGGTGGTAGCGATGAACCTGTTTCGTGCGGTGGTCCTGATGACGCTGTCCACCTGTGCGGCCGCGTATGTGTGCGCCCACCCTCCGCGGGCGGCCGCCCAGCCCCTCGGACCCGAATCCATTCTCCCGTCCCCCATCCTGGACGACGACTTCTTCGTGTGGCCGCCGAACGTCGCGGACTTCGCGGCCGGCGAGATCATCCGCTCACGGGAAGTGACACTCCGCGCGATGCCGAACCCGCTGGTTCCGCACCGGGCCCACCAGATCATGGTGCGCTCCAACGATTCCAAGGACCGCCCCGTGCCGGTGACCGCGACGGTGCTGGTGCCGGCGGCGGAGTGGACCGCGCCGGGTCCGAGACCGGTGATCGACTACAACATGCCCATCGACTCGCTCGGCGCCCGCTGCACCCCGTCGTACAAGATGGTCCACGACTGGCAGACCCTCGACCTGGACATCCCGCCGGTGCTGTCACTGTTCCTCGCGAAGAACTACGCGGTGCTCGTGCCCGATCACCAGGGACCGCGGATGGCGTACAGCGCGGGACGCATGGCGGGTCATGCCGTGCTCGACAGCATCCGCGGCATGAAGCGACTTCCCGGGCTCGGGCTGTCGGACAGTCCCGTTGTCGCGACGGGTTACAGCGGCGCCGCGATCGCCACCGGCTGGGCGGCGCAACTGCAGCCGACGTACGCACCGGACATCGAACTCGCCGGCGCCGCCGCGGGCGGAACACCCGCCGACTTCGGATTGCTCCGTCGGACGATGAACGGCCAGCTCGGTTCGGGTCTGTACCTGTCCGCCGTCCTCGGGCTCGCCCGCGAATACCCGGAGATGCTGATGCTGGCGAATCCGCTCGGTGTGGCGCTGGCGACGTCGCCGCTGAAGGACCAGTGCATCCTGGCCCTCGCGCCGGCCGGGGTCGCCTCGCTGCCCGCCGAACTGTTCGCGGCCGTCCCCGACCCGTTCGGCAATCCCACGGCCCGAGCGGTGGTCGCCGAGAACCGGATGGGCGCGCTCATACCGACCGCGCCGGTGCTGCTGTATCACGGGTCGTCGCGAGTCTTCCTCGGCGACGAGTGGATTCCGGAGGAAGGGGTGATCACCGTGCAGCAGGAGTGGTGCCGCGGCGGTGCCGACGTCACCTACGCCCCGCAGTTCGGCGAGCACCTCACGGCCGCCGTGCTCGCGTTGCCCGAGATGGTGCACTGGATCGACGACCGGCTGGCCGGGGTGCCCGCTCCCGCGGGGTGCCGCTGACGGCTACCCGTGCACGTGCGGCAGCAGCAGATCGGCCTGACCGACCGCGACGACGCGCGCCTCGTCGAGCCACTGCGCGGTCTGCTCCCGCGCCCGCGTGATCAGCTCGTCGGCGTCGCCGAAATCGGCGGGACTCGTGTCCAGCGGGCACAGCGGAGGTACCACCCGGATGTCCGCGACGCTCTCGTACCGCTCGATGTCGAGGGCGAGCCGCTGATTGATCGCGAGCGTCACGCCGAGCAACCCCATGCCCAGCGCACTTCCGGGGACCTTCGACAGAGTGCAGGCATATCCGGTGGGCAGCACCCACACGGTCGTCGCCCCCAGTTCGATCGCATGCGAGATCGGAGTGTTGTTGACGACCCCGCCGTCCATCAGCGCCCGGCCGTCGATCACCACGGGCGGGAGGATGCCGGGCAGCGACGCGCTGGCGGTGACGGCGTCGACGGCGGGCCCCGTCGACAGCCGGACGTCCTTGCCGGTCAGCACGTCGACGGCGATGACGTGCAACGGGATCGGCGCATCCTCCATCCGTTCGAACCGCAGATGCTGTGCCAGCAACTTCTTGATGGCGCGGTTGGAGACCAGGTGGTTGCGGAGCCCGACGAACCCGGTGAATCCGGTGAGCAATCCGGCGGGAAACACCGCGCTGCGGGTGAGGCCGCGCCACAGGTCGGCCAGGTCGCGTAGGTCGGCGTCGGACGAACCCCCGGCCAGCCAGGCGCCGTTGAGCGCACCGACGGACGTGCCGACGATGAGGTCCGGCCGAATGCCCCTGCCGATGAGGGTCTGCAACATTCCGACCTCGATCGCCCCGAGGCTCGCCCCACCCGACAGAACGAAAGCTGTTGTCATGCCGCCACCGTAACCGGTCAGCCCCGGCGGTACAGGCTCGCGATGTCGGCCGCGAAGCGCTCGGTCACCACGGGACGCTTGATCTTCAGGGTGGCGGTCAGTTCCCCGTCCGCCTCCGTGAGGTCGCGGTCCAGGACGACGAACCGCTTGATCGACTCCGTGTGCGAGACGGTGGTGTTCGCGTCGTCCACGGCGTCCTGGAGTTCTCCACGCAGTTCCTCGTCGTCGCGCAGGTCCGCCACCGTGGCATCGGACGACTTGCCGTGCGCGGCCTTCCACTTGCCGAATTCCCGCGGATCCACGGTCAGCAGTGCACCGATGAACGGGCGCCCGTCGCCCACCACCACCGCCTGCGAGACGAGGCGGTGCGAGCGCAGCCGGTCCTCGAGAGGGCCCGGCGACACGTTCTTGCCGCCGGCGGTGATCAGCAGATCCTTCTTGCGGCCGGTGATGGTGAGATAGCCGGTCTCGTCCAGGTCGCCGAGGTCGCCGGTGCGAAACCAGCCGTCGTCCAGCACTTCCCGGGTGGCGTGTTCGTTGCGCCAGTAGCCGCCGAACACGACGCCGCCGCGCAGTTCGATCTCGCCGTCCTCGGCGATGCGCACACCGTTGCCGCCCAGCGGCCGGCCGACCGTCCCGATCTTCTGGGCGCCGGGGACGTTCACGCAGTGCGCGGCCGTCGATTCGGTGAGTCCGTAGCCCTCGTAGACGGGAACCCCGATGCCGCGGAAGAAGTGGCCGAGCCGGGGCATCAGCGCCCCGCCACCCGAGATCGCCCACCAGCAGTCGCCACCCAGGGCGGCACGGAGTTTCGCGTACACGAGCCTGTCGGCGAGCGCGTGCTCGAGCCGCAGCCGCAGCGGCGCACCGCCCGCGTCCTCGGCCTCGCTGTACGCCACCGCCGTGGCCTCGGCGAAGTCGAAGATCCGCTTCCGCAGGCCGCCGCCCGACGCCGCCTTGCGGGCCGCACCGTCGCGCACCTTCTCGAACACGCGGGGAACACCGAGGATGGTGTTGGGCCGGAACCGCTCGAATTCGCCCGTGACCGTGCCGAAGTCGGACCAGTGCGCCTGCGTCGCTCCGCCTTCGAACATCGCCAGCGACACCGCGCGCGCCAGCACGTGCGCCAGCGGAAGGAACGTCAGCACGCGGTTGCCCGGCCGGGCGACGTCGCCGATCGGCGCCGCGAGCAACGACCGCACCTCCGACAGGAAGTTCCGGTGGGTGAGGATGCAGCCCTTGGGACGGCCCGTGGTGCCGGACGTGTACACGAGCGACGCGAGATCGTTGGCGGTCAGCGCCACCACCCGCTTGAACACCTCGGAATCGTCGATCGACAACCCGTCCTTGATGAGCGTGCCCACCGCGTCCTCGTCGATGGTGAGGATCCGCTTCAGCGTGTAGGGGATGCCGTCACCCTCGAAACTCGACGCGTGGGCCGCGGTCTCCACGAGCGCGGCCACGGCCCCCGAATCCTCGATGATCCACCGGATCTGGTCGTGCGAGGAGGAGTCGTAGATCGGGACGGACGCCGCGCCCGCCGCCCAGATCGCGTAGTCGAGCAGCGACCATTCGAATCGGGTCGACGACAGCAGTGCCACCCGGTCGCCGGGCCGTACCCCGTTGGCGATCAGACCCTTCGCGACCCCGGTGACGAGTGCGCCGAAGTCTTTGGCCGTCACGTCGACCCACCCGCCGGTCTCCGGACGCGTGTACATCACCCGATCCGGGTAGCTCTCGGCGTGTGCGAACACCCGGAGCACGGCGTTCTCGTGGTCCGACACGGTGAACGTCGGGGCGCTGGTGTACTCACGCACGGGCGTCGTCTCCGATGCTGTCGTCTGTGTCGCCGCCCTGGCGGAATTTGCGGAGGTGCCGGGCGAAAGCGGCGATCTCGCCGTCCGACCACGAGGCCACCCGGTCGCGGACCTCCTCCACCCGGCGGGCGTCCGCGCCGGCCAGCACCGCGACGCCACCGTCGGTGAGGCTCAACGGGTGACCGCTGCGGAGCGGTCCCGGCTCGGCGTGCACCCAGCCCTCGTCGATGCAGCCCCGGAGTTGACGCGACACGGTGGATCGGTGCACGCCGAACGCGTCCGAGATCTGGGTGGCCCGGCATCCCGGATTGCGGGCGACGAACGAGAGCAGCGAATGTTGAGCGAACGTCGGGGATCCGACGGGAGGGCGGTCACCGGCCACCAGTTGACGGACGAGGCGGACGAGTTCGTCATGGACGGCCACCACGCCCGACGCGGGCGTTTCCTCCGGCTCGACCTCGTTGTGTTGCACACCGCAACTGTATCCGACCACCCTGGCGTCGACCACCCGCACCCCCGATTCCCGTTGTCCTTCGCTCGACTCACGTTCTGCCCATACTGCTACCGATGCGCCGGAAATTCATTCGGCCGCAAACGGCACACGGTCACGATTGGAGAACACTTTTCGCGCACCGCTACCGGCCGGACAACGGGTGGCGCCGGAAAATCCGTTGCGACCGGCGGCCCGGCCGAGGCACTGTGTGCGCATGCTGATCAGACGCGAGAACGCAGGCGACGTCGACGCCGTGGCCGAGGTGCACCGGCAGGCTTTCGACGGCGACGCTCCCGTCGAGGTCGAACTCGTGACCCGGTTGCGGTCGAGCGACGACTGGATTCCGCAACTGGCCCTCGTCGCCGACATCGACGGAACCGTCGTCGGCCACGTCTGCCTGACCCGCGCGACCGTCGACGCCACCGACGTACTCGCACTCGGCCCGATCGGCGTCCTCCCCGGCCTCCAGCGCGACGGGGTCGGTTCGGCGCTGATGCACGCCGCGCTCGGCGGCGCCGACGCCCGGGACGAACCGCTCGTCGCACTGCTCGGTCACCTCGACTACTACCCGCGGTTCGGCTTCGTCTCCGGAACATCGGTCGGGATCGAGCCGGATCAGCCGTCGTGGTCGTCCCACTTCCAGGTCCGCCGGCTCGCATGCTGGGATCCGGCCATCACCGGCACGTTCCGGTACGCCGCGCCCTTCTACGACCTGTGACGTCGAATCCGCTGGTAGTTTGAGGTGGAACGTGTCACGGGGGTGAAGCCGGAACCGAGGTAGGGAAACGATGGAGAACGCGGCCGAGGACGCCAGGGCAGGCGAGGCTGTGGATGCGTCCGTCACGACGACCATCGTCCGCCGGGTCCTGCGCGGCTGCGACGAGGAGTTCGCCGACTGGATTCAGACCGGGCTCGGGCTCGCCCGGCTGTTCCCGGGGTTCCTCGGCGGCGGGTGGCTCAAGGAGAGCAGCACCTCCGATGTCTGCGTGATCGTCCTGAAGTTCGAAACCCAAGCCGCACTAGACAACTGGTTGACGTCCTCGCTACGGAACGGGTGGCTCAGGACCGGCGGCAACATCGCGGTCGAGGCGCCGGACGAGCCGGCGTCGAACGTGGAGAGCCTGTTCGAGCGTCCCCGGATCTGACGCACCGTCAGGCGGACTCCCCCGGGATCGGGGCGCCCGACGGCATCCCTTCCCCCAGATAGGTCTGATAGAAGGGCCGCCAGTCCGCGGACGCATCGCGGCGGTGGCCGGGAGTGTCCGCACCGTCGAGGTGCCGGTCGAGGTCGGCGAGGCAGACACTCCACCCGGCAGCGTTCCTGGCCGCCGTGTTGCGAATCTCGAGAACGTTCACGAGCGTCAGTGCACACCCGTCCGCGGTCGGCTCGACCTCGAAGTGGATCTCGTCCCCGCCCCACGTGAACGCCAGGGTGTACGGCGCGCCGTAGACGAGGACCGTCCCCGTCTCGGGGTCGCTGTGCGGTTCCGGGAAGAATTCGATCTCGCCGCCGGCATAGGTGTCGAGCCGGACCCGCGACGGAAACCAGCGCCCCAGCTCGTCCGGCTCCGACACGGCCTCCCACAGTCTCTGGACGGCGAACGGGTACGTGCACCGGAACCGCACGGCGGGACGACCCTTGAACTCGAAATACCTTCCGTGAATCACCGGCCCACTCCTCGCTGTCGCACCTGACGACAGCTTGGCACGGGAGACCGGCGTCCACACCGAAGTTGGCGGACATTCCGAGCACCACCCTCCTCCCGTCTTTGTCGGACAACTCCCCTACGGTGGCGGAGTGACGTCGCCTTGGTCGGAGGGACAGGTCGCATCGGTCGCCCCCGATGCCGGCTCGCTCGCTGCCGCAGCAAAGCTGTCGGCCGCGTGGTCGCAGACGGGCAGCAACGGCTCCGCACTCTGGGGTCTGTGCCAGGGCAGCGGCAAGAGCCCCTACCGATCGGTCGTCGACCTCTCCGGGCCCGCCTACCACTGCTCGTGCCCGAGCCGGAAATTTCCCTGCAAACATGCGCTCGGCCTGCTGCTGATCTGGTCGCAGGGCCGGGTCCCGGAGCAGAGCGAACCCCCCTCGTTCGCCGACGACTGGCTCAGCCGCAGAGCCGGGCGGGCGGCCGCAGTGCATATTGGTCCCGCGGCGCCGGCGACAACCTCCTCCTCCGGCGCGAAGTCCGCGGAACGCCGGGCCGAGCGGGTGGCGGCAGGGCTCGACGAACTCGACCGGTGGCTCACCGATCAGATCCGGGGCGGGCTCGGCGCTGCCGACATCTCGGCCTCCGCGTTCGACGCCATCGCGGCCCGGATGGTCGACGCGCAGGCGCCCGGAATCGCGTCCACCCTGCGCCGCCTCCCGATCGTCGTGGCCACCCGGGCCGACTGGCCCGACCGGTTGCTCCGCGAATACGCCAGGCTGCACCTTCTCGTCGTCGCCCATCGCCGCCTGAGCGAACTGCCGGAACCGTTGCAGGCGACGGTGCGTTCGCACGTCGGCTACCCCGTGGCCACCGACAGCGTGCGCGGCGAGCCGGGAGTCCGCGACCGGTGGATGGTCCTGGGCATGCAGACCACCGAGGAGAAGCGCCTCTTCACCCGCAAGGTGTGGTTGCTCGGCCGCGACGACGGTCGCCAAGCGATCCTCCTGGACTTCGCGCACGGCTCCGCCCACTTCTCGACGGTGATCCCGCCGCTCGGATCGCTCGTCGACGCCACCCTGCACTTCTACCCGGGCGCCGCGCCGCTGCGCGCCCAGTTCGGCGACACCCACGAGGCGCCGGAACCGTTCACCACGGTCGCACCGAGCGACATCGACACCGCACTCGACGACTTCGCCGCGGCGGTCGGCGCCGACCCGTGGATCCGCTCGTGGCCCGCCCTGCTCACCGGCGTCACCCCGGTATTCGACGGCGGGCACTGGTTCGTCGTCGACGCGCAGGGACGCGCGCTGCCGCTGTCCGGCGAGGATCCGGTGCTGTGGCGGCTGCTCGGAATGTCCGGCGGCAGTCCCCTCACCGTGTTCGGGGAGTGGACCAGCGACTCCCTCGTTCCCGTTTCGGTGTTCGATCGCGGCGACGTGCACCCGCTCGGCACCGGCACGCCGTCGACCGCGGCGGCGAGGAGTCGGCGATGAGCGAACTCCTGTCCGCCGCCCTGCTCGGCACGGCACGATCCGCCCCCTCGTTCGAGGGTCTGGCCACCGGCGAACTGGCACAGTCGGTCGGCGGTGACCCGGCGGAGGCCCTGCTCGGCGCCGCCGCGCTCGAACACGCGTACCGCGACGGCGGAGTCGCCGCCTCCACCCGCGTGCTGCCCGCGCCCGCCGAGGACGATCCGCGGCCGCAGTTGCCGCCCGCGTCCGCCGCGCACCTGATGCAGTTGCTCGCCGCCAAGTCGTGGACGCTCACCGAGTGGTTCGCGGTGGTCGCCGAGCGGGGATACCGCGCGCCGGACCACCTCGTCGCCGACCTGATGGCGGTGGCGCGCACGAACGACACCCACCGCGAGAGCATCCTGCGACTGACAGGGCCCCGCGGTCAGTGGCTCGCCGCGCAGAACCCGGACTGGTCGATGCTGATCCGTCGGTCCGACCGCACCGACGTGTGGACGCACGGCGCGCACCAGGAACGACTGCTGTGGCTCACGACGATGCGGGCGGTGAACCCGGCGATCGCGATGGCCGAACTGCGCCGCACCTGGGATTCCGAACGCGGCGAGCACCGGGCAGCGTTCATCGCGGTCCTGGGGACGGGGCTCGGCGACGCGGACTCCGACCTGCTCGAACACGCACTCGACGACCGGCGGAAAGAGGTGCGTCAGCAGGCGGTCCAGTTGCTGCGGCAGCTGCCGAACTCCGCGTACGCCGAGCGGATGGCCGCCCGCGCCCGCGCGTGGGTGCGGGTGGAGAAGAAGCCGCTGCGCACCCGTCTCGTGGTGAACATGCCCGGTTCCCTGGACGATTCGGCCCGTCGCGACGGAATCGAGGACGTCCACTTCAAGAACAAGGGCATCCGCAGCTGGTGGTTGCGGATGGTGGTCACCGCCGCCCCCTTGTCGGTGTGGGAAGGCATGATCGGCTCGGCCTCCGGCGCCTTGGAGATCCGGATCGAAGACCAGTGGCGGGAGGTGATGATGGAGGCGTGGACCAACGCCACCGTGCTCCAGCGCAATCCGCGGTGGGCGTCCGCCCTGCTGCACCGGGAGGGGCGGAAGACCGAACGTCGCGTGGTGCCGATCGTTCCCGCCCGCGAACGGCTCGCCTACATTCTGTCGGGCCACGCCGACAGTTACCTGCTGGGCGTCGACGGCGCCGCACTGTTCGAGGGGCTGCCCCACCCGTGGCCGCTCGACCTCGCCGCGCGGGTGATCGCCCGCCTCGAGGACGTGGCCGGGCGGCACGCCGAGACCGGCAAGGACCTCGGGCAGTTCTCCCGGCACAGCCACTACTCCACGCTCCGCAGCGCGGAGACGCACTTCCCGTTCACCGCGGCGCCGCTGCTCCGGGCGGCGTCCGAACGCACCCGCGACCCGGGCTGGCAGCAGGCGTTCGCCTCTGTCGCCGCCAACATCGACCATCGCAGAACAGTCCTGAAGGAGCTCGAGTGACCGAGATCGCGGCCGGCCCGGCCGACCTGCTACGACCCCACGCCGAGCAGGCCTACGCCGACGAACTCGCCGCTCTCGCCGCGCAGGACACCCGGCCCCGGCCACCGTCGTGGAAGTTGTCCCCGTGGGCGGTCGTCACGTATCTGCTCGGCGGCGAACTCGACGACGGCACCGTCGTCACCCCCAAGTACGTCGGTCCCCGGCGGCTGATCGAGGTCGCCGTCGCGACGCTGGCCACCGACCGCGCGCTGCTTCTGCTCGGCGTGCCCGGAACCGCCAAGACGTGGGTGTCCGAACACCTGTCGGCGGCGGTGTCCGGCGAGTCGACCCTGCTCGTCCAGGGAACGTCGGGCACCCCGGAGGAGGCCATCCGGTACGGCTGGAACTACGCGAGGCTCCTCGCCGAGGGCCCGACCGCGGGCGCACTCGTCCCGTCCCCGGTCATGACGGCCATGCAGGGTGGACGGATCGCCCGGGTCGAGGAACTGACCCGCATTCCCGCCGACGTGCAGGACGCGCTCATCACCGTGCTCTCGGAGAAGACGCTGCCGATCCCGGAACTGGGCACCGAAGTGCAGGCCGCCCGGGGTTTCAACCTGATCGCCACCGCCAACGACCGCGACCGCGGCGTCAACGAACTGTCCTCCGCGCTGCGCCGGCGTTTCAACACGGTCGTCCTGCCCCTGCCCGCCAGCGAGGAGGACGAGGTCGCCATCGTCGCGCGGCGGGTCGAGGAACTCGGGTCCTCGCTGGAACTGCCGGAGGTCCCCGCGACGGACGACGAGATCCGGCGCGTGGTCACCGTGTTCCGGGAACTGCGGTCCGGCGCCACCGGCGACGGCCGCACCAAGCTGAAGTCGCCGTCCGGAACGCTGTCGACGGCGGAGGCGATCTCCGTCGTCACCAACGGACTCGCCCTCGCCGCGCACTTCGGCGACGGTGTGCTCCGGCCCTCCGACGTCGCCGCGGGCATCCTCGGATCCGTGCTGAAGGATCCGGTGGCCGACCGGGTGGTGTGGACGGAATACCTCGAGGCCGTGGTCCGCGAGCGGGAGGGCTGGGCCGACTTCTACCGGGCGTGCCGCGAGGTCACCGGGTGAGGGACATCCGTGTCTTCGGCATCCGCCACCACGGGCCCGGTTCCGCACGATCGGTGCGTCGCGCGCTCGACGAGTTCGTCCCCGACGCCGTCCTGATCGAAGGGCCCGCGGACGCCGATCCACTGGTCGCGTTGACCGCGTCCGGCACCATGGAACCCCCGGTGGCGCTGCTCGCGTATGCCACCGGCGAACCCCGGACGGCGGCGTTCTGGCCGTTCGCCGTGTTCTCCCCGGAGTGGCAGGCGCTGTCGTGGGCGGCCGGACACGGCGTCGATGTGCGCTTCTGCGACCTTCCGGCCGCCAACACCCTCGCCGCCGACCGCGCCGAGTCCCGTTCCGAGGATCCGCTGGCGGCGCTGGCCGCGGCGGCCGGCTACGACGACACCGAACGCTGGTGGGATGCCGTCATCGAATCCGGTTCGGGGGCCGACGCGTTCGACGCGATCACCGACGCCATGACCGCGCTGCGGGACACCGTCGAACTCGACGAGCCGACCAGCAGGCGCGAGGCCTACATGCGCCAGACACTGCGGAAGGTGATCAAGGGCGGTGCCGTCCGAATCGCGGTGGTGTGCGGCGCCTGGCACGCCCCGGCGCTCGCCGGGCCCCTCGGCCCTGCCACCGCGGACGCGCGAATCCTCAAGGGAATCCCCAAGATCAAGGCGTCACTGACGTGGGTGCCGTGGACGCATTCGCGGCTGTCCACGGCGTCCGGATACGGCGCCGGCATCACCTCCCCCGGCTGGTACCACCACCTGTTCACGGCCCCGGACCGCACGATCACCCGATGGCTCACGAAGGTCGCGGGGGTACTGCGGGACGAGGATCTTCCGGTGTCGAGTGCGCACGTCATCGAATCCGTCCGTCTGGCAGACACGTTGGCCGCATTACGGGCGCGGCCACTGGCCGGTCTCTCCGAGGTCACCGAAGCCACCCGCGCCGTGATGTGCGACGGGGACGACGTCCTGCTCGACCTGATCACGCGTCGCCTCGTCGTCGGCGAGTCCCTCGGCGCCGTCCCGGACGACACCCCGACGGTCCCGCTCGACGCCGACCTCCGCGCCCGGGCGAAGACCCTGCGCCTGAAACAGCAGGCCACCGAGAAGACCATCGACCTCGACCTCCGCCGGGACAACGACGTCGCGCGGTCCCGGCTCCTGCACCGCCTGCAGATCCTCGGTGTCGACTGGGGCACCCCGGCCGACAGCGACGTCCGCGGCACCGGCACGTTCCGTGAGACGTGGTCGCTGACCTGGCAACCCGAGCTGGCGGTGTCGATCATCGAGGCGTCGCTGTGGGGCACCACCGTGGAGGCCGCGGCCACGGCGAAGGTGCGGGAGGAGGCGGCGGCCGGCGACGTCTCCCTCGCCCGGCTCACCGGGCTGCTCGAGCAGGCGCTGCTGTCCGATCTCGGCGACGCCCTCGCCGAACTGTTGCGCGGGCTGGAGACCGCGGCCACGCTCGACCACGACGTTCTGCACCTGATGGACGCGCTGCCCGCGCTCACCCGCACCCTGCGGTACGGCGACGTCCGCGGCACCGACGTCTCGTCCCTCACCCGCGTCACCGACAGCCTGCTCGTCCGCATCTGCGCGGGACTGCCGTCGGCGATGTCCGGTCTGGACGACGACAGCGCCCTCGACCTGCGGCGCGCCGTCGACGACGTCCACGCGGCGGTGATGTTGCGCGACGACGACCGCGCGTCGGCGCGGTGGCTCGGCACCCTCACCGGTCTCGTCGACCGCAGCGACGTGAACGGCCTCGTGATCGGGCGCATGGTCCGCTTACTCCGCGACGCGGGTGCCGTCGGCGAAACCGAGGCCGCCACCCGGCTGTCGCGGGCGCTGTCCGTGGGCGCCGACCCGTCCGCCAAGGCGGGGTGGGTCGACGGCTTCCTCGGCGGCGGCGGGCTGCTGCTGGTCCACGACCGGCAACTGTTACGACTGCTCGACGGGTGGGTGTCGGGGCTGCGCGAACAGGATTTCGTCGACGTGCTGCCACTGCTGCGGCGCACGTTCGGCAGCTTCGAGACCGGGGAACGCCGGGCCATCGGGCAATCCGTCGAGGGCGGCTCCACGGCCGATGCTCCCGCCGAAGTCGACGCCCGGCGCGGCACCGTGGCGATCCGCACCGTCGCCGACATCCTGGGGGTGACGTCGTGACCCAGGACGCGGAACGGCTGCGACGGTGGCGGCTGCTGCTCGGCAACGCCGCCGAGGAATCCACCGGCGGACTGGCGTCCAGGACAGACGCGGCGATGGACGGCGCACTGGCCGCGCTGTACGACACGAGCAGCGAGGGGTCGAAGAGCCGCCGCCGCGGTGCGGGTCTCGGCGGATCGGCACCGAAGGTCGCGCGCTGGCTCGGCGACATCCGCACCTATTTCCCGAGCAGCGTCGTGCAGGTGATGCAGAAGGACGCCATCGACCGGCTCGGCCTCACCCAGCTGCTCCTCGAACCCGAACTGCTCGACGCCGTCGAACCGGACGTCCACCTCGTCGGCACTCTGCTGAGCCTGAACCGGGTGATGCCCGAGACCAGCAAGGCCACCGCCCGGATGGTCGTCGAGAAGGTCGTCCGTGAGGTGGAGGACCGGATCGCGCAGAAGACCAGAACCGCCGTCACCGGTGCCCTCAACCGCTCGGCCCGCACCACCAATCCCCGGTACCGCGACATCGACTGGAATCGCACCATCCGCGCCAACCTCGTGCACTACCTGCCCGAGCACAAGACCGTGGTGCCGGAGCGGCTGCTCGGCTACGGCCGAAGGTCGCAGGCCGTGCACCGCGACGTCGTCCTCGCGATCGACCAGTCCGGCTCGATGGCCGCGAGCGTCGTGTACGCGTCCGTGTTCGGCGCGGTGCTCGCGTCGATGCGCGCGCTGAAGACGTCGCTGGTCGTGTTCGACACGGCGGTCGTCGACCTCACCGACAAGCTGTCCGATCCCGTCGACGTGCTGTTCGGCACGCAACTCGGCGGCGGCACCGACATCAACCGGGCCATCGCCTACAGCCAGTCACTGATCGACAGGCCGGCGGAATCGTTGTTCGTGCTGATCTCGGACCTGTACGAGGGCGGGATCCGCGCGGAGATGCTCCGCCGGATGTCGGCGATGAAGAATGACGGTGTGCAGGTGGTGGTGCTGCTGGCGCTGTCCGACGACGGCGCGCCGTCGTTCGATCACGACAACGCGGCGGCCCTCGGTGCGTTCGGCATCCCCGCGTTCGCCTGCACCCCGGACAAGTTCCCGGAACTGCTGGCCCTCGCACTGGAACGCGGCGACATCGGCAGGTGGGCGGACGGCCTCCAGCAGGGGTGACGGCGGGTCAGCCGGCAGCCATCCGGCGCTCGCTGTGCAGCTCGGGGTGCGCGTCGGCGCGGATCCTGAGCAGGACCAGGCCGGACACCGACGCGACGATCAACGACGCGACCGTCCACGGGACGTGCAGTTCGGAGATCCCGACTCCCGCACCGACGAGTCCCACGACGAGCAGGCTCCACATGATCGCTTTGACTGGACCGGACCCCATGACAACGCTCCTTCACCGAGATACGTACATCCCCCGTGAGTTCTGATGTGCGCGCAGAACGTTAGCTGCGTCACACGGGGGTCCTCGTGCGACACGTCGAAAACGCTCTTTCCGATACCAATCCGAGACCTGGAGCCGTGAGTACTTGTTAACCGCGGGCGGTTAACAAGTACTCACGGCTGGGGTTAGATGATGCTGACGGTGCCTTGGGCGGTCGCGGCCGCGAGCACCCGCAGGTGGTCGTCGGAACCGCCGAGGGTGTGTTCGATGGCGGTCAGCCGGCTCACGTAATGCCCGACCGGGTACTCGGCGGTCATGCCGATGCCGCCGTGCATCTGGATCGCCTCCTGCCCGATCGTGCGCGCCGACCGGCCGATCTGCAGCTTGGCACGGGACGCGACCACCGGGTCCACGGTTCCGTCGGCCAGCGACATCGTCGCGTAGAGACTCATGCTGCGAGCCAGTTCCAGCAGCACGTACATGTCGGCCGCCCGGTGGGTGAGCGTCTGGAACTTCGCGATCGGGACGCCGAACTGCTTGCGCGTCTTCAGGTACTCGGTCGTCAGCCGCAACGCCTCCTCCATCGCGCCGACGGCCTCCGCACACAGTGCGGCCTGCGCCCGGATGTGCGCGCCCTCGATGGCCACGGACGCGTCGCCGCCCTCACCGAGAGGCTCGGCCGGAGTGCCGGACAGTTCCACCTGCGCGGCCCGCAGTCCGTCGTGGGTCGCGTAGGGGGTGCGGGTCAGACCGGTGGCATCGCCGTCGACGAGGAACAGTCCGACCCCACCGTCCGGGAGCGCCGCACTGACGACCAGCGTGTTCGCGCTGCCGCCGTGCGGAACAGGATTCTTCGTACCCGTCAGGGTCCACGCGCCGCCGTCGTTCTTCGCGGTGGTCGATACCCGGGCCGACGGCCAGCGCACCCCCGGTTCCCGATCGGCGAAGGCCAGCAGGAGGTTGCCCTCGGACACGTCCGGGAGAATCCGGCGACGCTGCTCCGTGCTGCCGGCCGCAGCGATCAGGCCGCCGGGCACGAGCACGGCGTCGAGGACGGGTTCGGGCGCGAGACGGCGACCGATCTCGGTCATCACCGATGCCACCTCGACAGGTCCGGCGCCCATTCCACCGTCTTCCTCGTCGAAGCTCAGGCCCAGCAGACCCACCTCGGCG
>JBCEBZ010000278.1:0-4176 GCA_039206675.1 Rhodococcus sp. (in: high G+C Gram-positive bacteria)
CCCTGGCGAAGGCCCGCCCACGGGATCGTCCTGGGGATACCACTCACGCCGGTGTCCCCGGCGAAATCTGCTCCTCGATCAGCAGGACACCCGTTTCGACCAGCACGTCCAAGTCGTCGGCGCTGTAACCGAGTTCGGAGACGATCTCACCTGAGTGCTCGCCGAGACGAGGCACACGTCGCACGGTTCGGTCGCAATCATCACCGAGGCGGAAGGGAGTCTGGACGACATCGAACGCCGATCCGTCGAAGTGCTCGCCACCCGTAAACATCTCCCCGGCGATGACATCGCCGGACTCACGCACCTGGTCGTAGGTGCGGACAGCCCCGACGACGATGCCGTTGCCCGCGAGCAGCTGCACACACTCCTCGCTGGATCGCCCGCCGAGGGCGACCGAAAGCTCGGTGAGGAGTTCCTCGCGGTGCGCGACCCGCGCCTCGTTGTCGGCGAAGCGGGGATCGGTCGCGAGGTCCGCACGACCGAGCACCTCACACAGTCGAGGCCAATGCTGCGCCGAGTAGCCAGAGAGGACGATGAACCCGTCCGACGTCTCGATCAGATCGGCAGCGGGCGCCACACCCGGCTGTCCGTTGCCGCGGCGACACGGTACCGACCCGGTGACCGAATATCCCGTCCAGTCCGCCGACTGCAGATGCAACGCGACCTCCAGCAGAGAGACTTCCACGGCCGCGACCCGTCCGAAACGCTCCCGCTCGAGCAGCGCCGCGAGGATCGCCTCGGTAAGCACGTGCGCCGTGGCCGCGTCCACGATGGTCGTGCCCACCCGCAGCGGCCTTCCGCCGAGCTCCCCAGTGATGGACATCAGGCCGCTTTCCGCCTGCGCGGCAATATCGAGCCCGGGGCGGTGCCGGGACGGTCCGCGAAGGCCGAATCCGCTGACCGATGCGTAGATCGCGCGCGGATTCAACTCCCGGACCCGCTCCGGGCCGAGCCCGAGGCTCTCCATCGCACCCGGACGCATGTTCTGGAGGACGACATCGGCGTCTGAGACCAGACGCTCGGCCACCTCGCGACCACGAAAGTCTTTGAGATCGAGCGCAATCGACCGCTTGCCACGGTTGTACGTGCGCAGGATAGCGTCACCGAACGAAGTGCCCGAGCGAACCCAATCCCCCTCGAGTGGTTCGACTTTGATCACGTCGGCACCGAGACTGACCAGGGATTGGGACGCTCCTGGCGCAGCGACGAATTGGCCGAAGTCGACTACGCGGATACCTTCGAGGGGGCGGTGAATCATCATCGAGTCCGATCTCGTTGCGAGCTGTTCTGGTCGGATGTGCGTGCGCGGACGCGTGCGCCCTGATCCCGAAGACAGTGGGGACAGCCGCGGCACATGGCCACATCCATGCCCGCAAGCCTACGATCGCCCGGAAGATAGGAATAGACTCAGTTACCCGATACAAAACATAGGTATTTGTTATACCGCTGAGGTGTCTTAGATCGCGGTCGACTCTCGCACCAACGCCACAAAGGCCCGCGCCGCCGGTGACAGTTCGTCGGACCGGTAGTACAGCGCGTGGCCGGTGGGGATGTCCACCTCCAGTGGTCGCACAACTGCCCCGAGTCGCGAAGCGAGATCCGCCTCGGTGCCGTGCAGAATCGTGCCACCCACTCCAGCCAGGATGAGCGGTATCACCGAATGCCGATGCGCGGTTTCCAGCACGGGAATTAGATTGCCCAGTCCGCGCACCGCCAGAAGCCTGTTGATGTGTGAGCGTCCGATCGCTCCCGGGAACGGTGCGGAGATGACGTCTCGATCTGCCAGTTCCTCAATCCTCATCGGGCGGTCGGCGAGGGATGAGCCCGGCGGGAAGACGGCAAAAAGCCGACGATCCCCAAAGGGCACTTCTTGATAGCCGGCCGCTGCCGGCGGGTATTCGGTCAGAAGCAGTTCGACGTGACCGCGGCCCAGCGCGTCGAACCCCCGCACCCCGATCGGCACCCGCCGAAGGTGAATCGTTACTCCCGGATACTTGGCCCGGTACCGCTTGACCAGGTCCACGAGCGGGTCGACCGCAAGGTTGGCCACGCTGCCGATATCCAGCTCACCGGATTTCAGCTCCGAGACGTCCTCGATCGCCCACCGCGCGGCGTCCAGAGCGCGGAGCGCCGATCGCGCGGGTCCGATGAGGGCGCGCCCACTCGATGTCGCGCTCATCCCGCGGCCCCGGGTGAATAGCGTGGACTCCAGTTCGCGCTCGAGCTCGTGGATCGTCTGCGATACCGAGGGCTGACTCAACCCCAGTCTGCGAGCAGCAGCCGAGATCGATCCCTCCTCTACGACGGCGAGAAAATGCACGATGTGACGCCTATCCATAAGCAGTAACTATATTGACTCGTCAAAGACTCCGAACCTCAACGGATGTGTCGACGTGCAGGTTTGCGCAACGCCGGTGAATCCTGCGTCGCGGCCAACCGCTTCCTCGTCCACGCCGACGTCGCCCACGAGTTCTCACGCCGCCTGACCGAGCGTTTCTGGGTGCTCGCGTCCTCACCGGCGGCTCGGCCATCGACTGGCCCGGGTTCTTCTTCGAGCCCACCGTCCTCATCGATGCCCCCGACACCGCGCGACTGTGCAGCGAGGAGACATTCGGACCCGTCGCCGCGATCTACCCCTTCACCACCGAAGAGGAGGCTCTCGCGGCGGCCAACGACACCGAGTACGGGCTGGTTGGATACGTCCACACCCGCGACATCTCCCGCGCTATCCGCTGGTCGTCGGACGGTTCCGCGGTGGTCAGGAGCCGGATCGCCCCGGGGGCGGCCGCGGTGATCGAAGGCAGCGACGACCTGCGCCGAGGAATCGAGCAGAGCATCTTCGAGGCACGTCAGGCCGCCGCGAAGATCTGAACCGAAGTAGTGAGCTCCCATCGAACCGATGCGTGGCGACATCAGTGCAGGCGAGGGGAACCAACTCGTTGCGCCGGAACGTAGTCCCGGCGAACCCCATCAACACCAACACCGAGTCCCGGCGCTCGCTCACCTCCACCGCCCAGCTGGTAGCAGCCCGCCGAGCCGATCCGACATTCAACCCGACGAATTCAATTGCACCAGTTACTTCCTCGTCCAACACCACAGCCGCCCCGACCAGGGTCGGCGATGACATCGAAACCGGCCGACCGGGTGGTTTGCAACGATACCGACCGCGGGCCTGGGTGCAGGGGACTGATCGCTGCCGGCTACCTCGTGTACGGTGCATTCCCGAAACAGATTGCCCGATACAGGAGAACCATGCTGGCTCCGACGCGGTTGCCCGGAGGCGTGGCGGGACCACCCCGAGCGAGTGCGGCGGGATCGTAGGATGAAGGTCTCAATGGCCTGCGTTATCTGGTGTCACCGCATGCTTGGGTATCGATCGACGGGTGTGGCATGAATGATGTTCAACAACTGGCGGACAACCTCGCGGATCGGTTGAATCGGTCGATCGAGATCGACGACTGCAGTCTGCGTCCGCTCGCTCTGACCGAACAATACGGCGACCTCGACGACGTCCGGGTGCAGGCAATCCTGCGCCGCCATTCGACGCCGGAAGTATTCGACCATGCCTTTTCGCTCGATATCGCACACGCGACCGGGCCGGTTCGATATCCCCCGGACTCCGCGCTGAAGACCCTTGCCCGGGTCTGCATTCCCCTGCGCGCCCACGGAGAGCTGCAGGGTTACCTCTGGTTGATCGACAGCCCACCGCTGACTGATTCCGATATTACGGTGGCCGTCGAAACCGCCACCGATATCGCAGATCTCCTCCATCACTACGCGCAGGCGACGGCCAACGCGATCGAGCGGGAAGCCCAGACGGTCAGCGCGGTTCTGACCCTTCCAACCCACGTCGAACCGTCGATCGACCTGGTCCGTGAACAGCCACTCCTGTCCTTCGCCGAATCGTTGACCGTGATATCCACACGGCTACACCTTGGACAGGATGCAGCCGAGCCGCTCCATCACCGCGCGGTGCGCAGCGCCGCGTACGAGGTGGGCTATGCCCGTCCTCTCGGCCACTCCCTACTCGGCCACACCGAGGACACAATTCAGCTGATCGCCGGATCCGACATCCACCCGGACCGACTGCGCCCGTTCCGCCATGCACTGGCAAAGGCCGCTGAGCGACGCGGATGGGTTCTGTACGGCACGGGCATCGGCGGGGCGGCGTCCGAC
>JBCEBZ010000279.1:0-1881 GCA_039206675.1 Rhodococcus sp. (in: high G+C Gram-positive bacteria)
TTGGCCGCGAGTTCCATGAAGCACAGGGCGACGGCCATCTGCCCGACGAACACCATCGGCCAGGACCAGAGATACGCCGGCCCCGCCGTGCCGAACCCGAAATAGAACAACTGGAACGTGCCGGTGAGAATCGAGATGTAGCTGACTCCCGCCGCGAAACTGGCGAACTTGCCGAGACTGCGGTCCAATTCCTGTTTATAGCCCAGTTCGCCGAGTCCACTGTCCCCCGGCTCGTCTCCGTCACCCACTGCTCCGTGCCGAGTAGCCATGGTTCACTCGCCTCGCCTCTCCGTGCTCCGGACTAGCCGTTGTCGAACCACCCCGCCGCCGTGGGCGAGGTGTTGTGCCAGATGTGTTTGGTCTCCTGGTATTCCGCCAGACCGGCGGGGCCGAGTTCGCGCCCGTTCCCTGACATCTTGAATCCGCCCCACTCGGCCGCCGCGGTGTAGTAGCCGAAGTCGTTGAGCCACACCGTTCCGTGGCGCAGACCGCGCACCATGCGCTCGCCGCGGGCACTGTCGGCGGTCCGGACGCCTGCGGCGAGTCCGTACTCGGTGTCGTTGCCCAGTCGCAGCGCCTCCTCCTCGGTGGTGAATCGCTCGACGGTGAGGATCGGCCCGAACGTCTCCTCCTGCACGATCCGCATGGTGCGGTCGCAGTGGTCGAAGATGGTGGGCAGGTAGAAACTCCCGTTCGCCAACGCGGGATCCGAGGGCCGGGCGCCCCCGGTCACCAACTGGGCGCCCTCGGAGCGTCCGAGTTCCACGTACTTCTCGACCTTCGCCCGGTGGGCCTCGGACACCAGTGGGCCCGTTCGGCTCGCCGGGTCGAGTCCGTTGCCCATCCGGATCTTCTCCGCCCGTGCGGCGAGGGCGGCGACGAACCGATCGGCGATGGATTCCTCGATGATCAGCCGGGTTCCCGCCGAACACACCTGACCGGAGTGCAGGAACACTCCCGTGAGCACCTGGTCGACGGAGTCGTCTCCGTCCGCGTCGGCGAAGACGATGTGCGGATTCTTGCCACCGAGTTCGACGGCCACCTTGGTGACGTTCTTCGCCGCGGTTTCGAGGATGACGCGTCCGGTGGCCAGCCCGCCGGTGAAGGAGACGAAGTCGACGTCGGGGGTTCCCGTGAGTGCGGCGCCCAGCACGGCGCCGCTGCCCTGCACGAGGTTCACCACCCCGGCCGGAACACCGGCTTCGGCGATCAGCGTGGTGAAGGCGATGGTGCTGAGCGGGGTCACCTCGCTCGGTTTGAGGACCATCGTGCACCCGGCCGCGAGGGCGGGCGCCACCTTCCACGAGATCTGCAGCAGCGGGTAGTTCCACGGTGCGATGAGCACGCACACACCGATCGGTTCGCGCACCACCCGGCTGATCACGTCGGGACGGCCGACGTCCACCAGACGGTCCGCTTCGACCGCGGCGAGTTGCGCGTAGTACCGGAACACCGACACCACGTCGTCGATGTCGATTCTGCTCTCCTCCAGAGTCTTTCCGGTGTCGAGCGTCTCGATGCGCGCCAGGGTCTCCTTGTCGCGTTCGAGCAGATCGGCGATCCGCGCGACGATCGCGGTGCGCTCGGCGACGGGCGTGCGCGGCCAGGTGCCCTCGTCGAACGCCGCGCGGGCCGCGGCGACAGCGCGGGCGGCGTCGTCCGGGGAGGCCTCGTCGACGGTGGCGACCACCGACCCGTCGGCGGGATTGATGCAGTCCCGGGTCTCGCCGGTGCTGGAGCGGATCCACCGCCCGTCGACGAACAGGCCCGTGTTCAGAAGGTCATCGATCGACTGGTCCCGCATCACTCAACTCCGTGTCTCGCCGGAACGAACGCACCCCCTCCACGGTATGCCGTCGGCGTCGCGGTGGGCGGGGTTCG
>JBCEBZ010000279.1:1981-11059 GCA_039206675.1 Rhodococcus sp. (in: high G+C Gram-positive bacteria)
CACACCTAGAAACGGAGCACCCGTGGTCGCGATCGGCAACTCGGATCTGGACATCTTTCCCCTGGCCCTCGGTGGCAACACCTTCGGCTGGACCAGTGACGAACCGGCATCGTTCGACATCCTCGACGCGTTCGCCGCGGGCGGCGGCAACTTCGTCGACACCGCGGACTCGTACTCGGCGTTCGCCGACGGCAACTCCGGCGGCGAGTCCGAGACCGTCCTCGGCAACTGGATGGCGTCCCGCCACAACCGGGACCACATCGTGATCGCCACCAAGGTCAGCCAGCACCCGGAGTTCAGAGGACTGGCCCCCGCCAACGTGCGGGCAGCGGCGGAGGCGTCCCTGAAGCGGCTGCAGACCGACTACATCGACGTGTACTACGCGCACTTCGACGACGCCGACACCCCCCTCGTGGACACCCTCGGCGCATTCGACGAATTGGTCCGCGACGGACTCGTCCGGCACGTCGCCATCTCCAACTACTCGCCCGAGCGCATCCGCGAGTGGCTGTCGCTGACGGCCGAGCACGGTTTCGCCGCGCCGATCGCGCTGCAGCCGCACTACAACCTGGTGCACCGGCACGACTACGAGCCCGAGGTGGCCGCGCTCGCGACCGAGAACGGCCTGGGCGTCTTCCCGTACTACTCGCTCGCCGCGGGTTTCCTCGCCGGCAAGTACCGCACCCGGGCCGACCTGGACGGTCAGCCCCGCCAGCGGATGGCGACCCGCTACTTCTCCGACTCCGGTCTCGCCGTCGTCGACGCCCTCGCCGAGATCGCCGACGCGCACTCGGCGGAGATCTCCACCATCGCCCTCGCGTGGCTCCTGACCCGGCCCGGCATCACCGCACCGATCGCGAGCGCGAGCCGCCTCGAACAGCTTCCCGCCCTGCTCGACGCCCCGACGGTGACGCTGACCGCGTCCGAGATCAGCCGGCTCACGACGCTCTCGGACGCGATCGGGGCCTGACCTCAGCCGACCAGCTTGCTCCGGAGCCGGTCGACCGTCGCCGAACTCAGACCCAGCCCGTCGGTGAGGTAACGGTCGACCGTGCCGTACTGCTCGGCGAGCCGGCCGAGTCCGGCCTCGAGGTAACTGCGGTCGACGCCCAGCAGTGGCTGGTAGATCTTCGCCACCGCCTCGCCGCGGCTGGCGGCGATCTGGTCGTACGTGACCTTCATCGACGCGGCGGTGTATTCGTTGGTGAGCAGATAGTCGTCGAAGATGGTGTCCTGCGAAACCCCGGCGATGGAGAGCAGCAGTGCCGACGCCCAGCCGGTGCGGTCCTTGCCCGCCGTGCAGTGGAAGATCTGCGGCCCATCGGTGTCCGCCAGTGACGTCAGGAGTTGCGCGAACCCGGCCCGGGTCGCCGCGTCGTCGACGAAGCTGCGGTTCATCTGCTGCATGAACGCGACGGCGTCGGCGGGCGACTTCAACTGCGCGACAGCGGCACCCAGGTCACCCGACAGGATCGGGATGCCGAGATACCGCGGTCCGGCCGGCAGGCGGTCGGGCTTCGCAGCCACCTCTTCGACGGTCCGCACGTCGTACACCGCGGTCAGCCCGAGCCCGGTGAGGACGGCGAGATCCTGATCGTTCGGAACCAGAGCGTTCGAACGATAGAACAACCCCCGCGTGACGTGTCCCCCGCGGGCCGTCGCGTAGCCCCGGCCCGATCCCCCGACGTCGCGGAAGTTGTCGACCGACGCCAGTCGCGGCGTCTCGACGACCGGGCCGGCGCTCCCGAAATCGGACGAACCGAAATCCGGGAGGGTGATTCCGGGCAGCGAGAACGGGTCCGCCGAAGCGAGCGCCGGCGCGCCGAGACCCGCGAACAGGACGCTGCCGGTGATCAGCACCGCGGCGGTGGAAGTGACACGTCGAGACATGGGAAGCCTTTCGATGGTCTGTCGGAGAGATCCGCCCGTCCGGCGTGTCCGGAACGTCAGCGGGTAACCCACATCACAGTGGTCCGGCGTTTCCCGTGGCTACGAGTTGTTCCGATCACCGGGAGAACCCGTTTCCCGCGAGGGCCGCCCACAGCAGACTCGGGCCGTCGGCAGGCGAGGTGCCCGGCGGACGTGACTTTTCGACGACGAGGATGTGAGCTGAGATGACCGAGACCGCACAGCAACTGGCGGGGAAGGTTGTGATCGTGACCGGCGCGGCGCGGGGGCTGGGAGCAGCGTTCGCCCAGCGCATCGTCGACGAGGGCGGCAGCGTCGTGGTCGGCGACGTTCTCGACGACGACGGCCGTGCGACGGTCGGCCAGCTGGGCGACCGGGCGCGGTACTGCCACCTCGACGTCACCGACCCGCAGCAGTGGCAGGCCGCGGTCGACGTGGCGACGAGCGACTTCGGACGCGTCGACGGCCTCGTCAACAATGCGGGCATCTCCACCGGCCAGTACATCGAGCACGAACCGCTCGAACACTTCCGGACGGTCCTCGACATCAACCTGACCGGCGTGTTCAACGGCCTGCAGGCCGTGATCGGCCCGATGCGCGCCGCGGGCGGCGGATCGATCGTCAACATCTCCTCGGCCGCGGGGCTGATGGGACTCGCCCTGACCGCCGGCTACGGCGCGTCCAAGTGGGGCGTGCGCGGGCTCACGAAGATCGCCGCCGTGGAACTGGGCACCGACCGGATCCGCGTCAACTCCGTCCACCCCGGCATGACGTACACCCCGATGACCGCGGGCCTCGGAATCCAGCAGGGCGAGGGCAACTACCCGAACACCCCCATGGCGAGGGTCGGAGTGCCCGACGAGATCGCCGGCGCCGTCGGATTCCTGCTGTCCGACGCGTCCACGTACGTCACCGGAGCGGAACTCGCCGTCGACGGCGGCTGGACCGCCGGACCGACCGTGAAATACGTCATGGGCCAATGACATCGAATTCGAAAGCCACACGAGGAGCACAGACGATGAATCGTTTCGACAACCGGCGGATCCTGGTGACCGGCGCCGCGTCGGGTATCGGCCAGGCCACCGCCCTCCGCCTGCTCGAGGAAGGCGGCACCGTTGTCGCAGCCGACGTGTCCGAGGACGGTCTCGCGCGGACCAGGGAACTCGCCGAAGCGGCGGGCACGGCGGGGCGCCTCAGCGTCACCGGCATCGACATCGGCGACGAGACGTCCGTCGTCGACGGCGTGAGTCGCAGCGTCGAGAACCTGGGCGGACTGGACGTCCTCGTGAACGCCGCGGGCATCCTCCGCGCCTCACACACCCACGAGACGTCACTGGATCTGTGGAATCAGGTGGTCGGGATCAACCTCACCGGCACCTTCCTGATGGTTCGCGAATGCCTGCCCGCACTGCTGCGCAATGAGCGCAGCGTGGTCGTGAACTTCAGTTCCACGTCCGCCGCATTCGCGCACCCCTACATGGCCGCGTACGCCGCGAGCAAGGGCGGCATCCAGTCGTTCACCCACGCCCTGGCACTCGAATACGGCAAGCAGGGCCTGCGTGCCGTCGGTGTCGCCCCCGGCAGCATCAAGACCGGAATCACCGACGCCACGTCCGGATACGTGCCGTCCGACGCCGATTGGGGCCTGTTCGCGAAGCTGTCCCCCATCCTCCCCACCACCCTGGAATCGGGTGGCGCGGCCATGGGCGGACCCGAGCAGGTCGCCGGAGTCGTCGCCATGCTCGCCTCCGACGACGGCGCGTTCGTCACCGGAACCGAGATCCGCATCGACGGCGGCACCCACGCCTGACCCGGAAAACCGTGCGTCAGCGACGGCGGCGGCACGTAGGTTGGACTCATGAGTCTCCCCACTCCCGCCGCCGATCGCACCGCGCTCGTCACCGGAGCGTCGTCCGGGATCGGCACGGCCCTCAGCCGTGAACTCAGCCGCCGGGGCCACCAGGTCGTGCTCGTCGCCCGGCGGGCCGAGAAGTTGGAGGAACTGGCCACCGAACTGCGGGCCGCGGGCGGCCGGGCGCACGTGCTGGGCGCCGATCTCTCCGACCGCTCGGCCCGGGCGACCCTGCTCGACCGGGTCGGCGAACTCGGACTGACCCTGGACATCCTCGTCAACAACGCCGGCCTGTCCACCCTCGGCCCGGTGTCGGCGTCCGACCCGGACGCCGAGATGAACATGATCGAGGTCGACGTGACGGCCGTCGCCGACCTCTGCAGCCGCGCCCTGCCGGGCATGGTGCAACGCCGCCGGGGAGCGATCCTCAACGTCGCGTCCACCGGGGCGTTCCAACCACTGCCCGGGCAGGCCGGGTACGGCGCCTGCAAGGCATTCGTCCTCTCCTACACCGAAAGTCTGACCGGCGAACTGAAAGGCACCGGGGTCACCGCGACCGCACTGTGCCCCGGACCCGTGGACACCGGATTCGGCGAGACGGCCGGTTTCGCGAAAGAGGACGCGGAGGCCGCGCTGCCCAGCTTCATGTGGGAGAGCCCCGAATCCGTGGCCAAGACCGGCATCGACGGGCTCGACAAGGGACAGATGGTCGCCATCCCCGGTTTCGCGAACCGGGCGGCGTCCGTCTTCGCGCGCCTCGCGCCGAACAGGTTCCTCGTTCCCGTCCTCGCCAGCCGTCATCCCGGTTTGCGGACGTAGGCGCCGCCCTGCGGTTTACTGTGGGCGGGTGGAGACGACTACCGCTACGCACCGATTCGCCCAGATCACCGCGACCGTGGCGGTCGCCGCCGCCGCCGTTCTCGGGAGCGCCGGTGTGGCCGCCGCCGACGAATGGCCGCCGATACCCACCGAGCCCAGTCCCCTCGCGCCGTTCGACAACCAGAACTTCCTCACCCCGGCCGATCTCGACTACTGGAACCCGTTCGTCAGCGCGAATCGACTCACCTCGCCGTTCGGGACCGCCAACCGCATCGTCTGCACCGGATTCCACGGGGTCCTGCTCGATTGCTGGCAGGCCGACCAGAACGGGCAACCGCACAAACTCGTCAAACTGTCGCTGGACTTCCCCGGATCGCTCGGCGCCTCACTCCCCGGCGGAGGTCCCGGACACTTCGTCTACCCGGGTTTCGTTCCGGGCAGCTGAGGCCGGTTACAACGGGTCGCCCTCCACCCGTCCGGCCGGAAGTGTCCGGCCGCAGATCGTGAGAGCGAGATCCTCTCCCGCTCCGCGTAATTCGGCACCCGACCCGTACGACCAGCCGAGATCCGTGGCCCGCAGCCGGCGACCCTCGATGTCGACACCGAAATTCGAGTGTCCACCACCGGCCGTGAGGTCGTTGAGGACGACGCGGATCGTCGCCTCGGGTACGCGGCGCGGCACCCCCAGCGGCACCGTGACGTCGAGGCCGTGAATCACCACGTGGTTGAGCGCCCCGTGGTAGCCGCCGCCGGGCGGGGTCCAGTGGCGCATGATGTCCGAGCGCAGGTTGGCGACGAGTTCCCCCGGTGCCAATTCGGCGTCACTACGGGCTATCTCGTTGGACAGCCGGGTGAAATCGAACTCGCACTCGCGCAGACGCGACATGAACTGATCCTCGGAGTAGCGCGCCGCCATGGTGACATGGGCGACCACTTCGCGAATCCGCCAGCCCTCGCACAGCGACGGCGTGTCCCAGTCCGCATCGGAGACCCCGTCGAGAACATCGGCCAGGGCCGAGAACTCGGTCGCGACCGCACGCTGCAGGACGGCATCATCGGTCATGGCAGTCAGGCCCCCACATCTGTGTTCGACGAGAGTTCTCCCGACCACCGTAGACCGAAACCGCCGAGTATTGCCCTAGTCGAACAGGATTGGTAGCATCGAACATACATTCGAATATCCTCGGGGGAGGTTGCTGTGGGGGATCTGATTGCACCGGACCTGGACGAGCTGCGGACGTTCACCGCGCGGTTGCGGTGTGTCGAGGCCGGCGGGGATGCAGGGTCGGGGATCGATCTGCTCGATGCGATCGAATCGTTGAAGTCGGTGGGATGCGCTGCGCAGGCGGTGGTCACCGACCACGTCGCAACGTGTATTCGGGCCGACCGCAAGGCCTCGGGGATGCCGCGATCAGAGTGGGGCCGGGGTATCGGGTCGCAGATCGCTTTGGCGCGCAGGGAATCCCCCAACCGCGGTGGCCGGCATCTGGGGTTCGCGCAGGCCCTGGTGCACGAGATGCCGCACACGCTGGCGATGCTGCGGTCCGGCCGGCTGAACGAATGGCGTGCGACGTTGCTGGTGCGCGAAACCGCCTGCCTGTCGGCTGAGGATCGAGGAACTGTCGACCGCCGGTTGTGTTCGGACCCATCCACACTCGACGGGGTGGGCGATCAGGGCCTGGTCGCGCGTGCGAAGGAGTTGGCGGCGGAACTCGATGCCGCATCGGTGGTCCGTCGTCATCGGAAGGCGGTATCCGAGCGGCGGTTGACGACCCGGCCGGCCCCGGACACGATCGCATGCGTGCTGATGCCGGTCGAGCAGGCAGTCTGCCTGCAGGCCACGCTGGGCCGGGACGCGGACAGCCTCATCGCCACCGGAGGCAGCGGCGGCCGGACCCGCAATCAGGTGATGGTGGATCTGCTGTTCGAACGCGGCACCGGAGCTGCAGTCGCATCGGGTGTGCCGGCGGCGGTGAACCTGGTGCTCTCCGACGAGACACTTCTCGCGGGCGGTCACGAGCCGGCGCAGGTGCAGGGGTTCGGGCCGGAACCGGCGGGGATCGCGAGGCAGTTGGTGGTGGACTCTCTCGACGCGCACACCCAGACCACGTTGCGGCGGGTGTACTCCTGCCCGCAGTCGGGGGCGTTGACGGCGCTGGAATCACAATCCCGGACATTCCCGAAGGGGCTCGCGACGTTGATCGACCTGAGGGACCGCACCTGCCGGACCCCGTGGTGTGATGCGCCGATCCGGCATCACGATCACATTCGCCCACACGACAAGGCGGGACCGACGTCGGCGCGCAACGGGTCGGGTTTGTGCGAGGCGTGCAATTATGCGAAGGAGGCGCCGGGGTGGGTGGCCCGCCCGGTCACAGTTCCGGGCGGCAGGCATCTGATCGATCTCGGCACCCCGAACGGGCATCACTACCGATCCACCGCACCACCGCTCCCGACCCCGGCACCTCGTGCTGCGCGACCCCGAAAACAGGCACCCCACCCCGCCGGATGGCCGGTTCCCGAATGTGTGCGAAGCACGACCATGGAAGAACCCGATCAGTTCTTCACACGCTAGAGGCACCCATGCTCGAGAACCCCATCCCACCCGCCGCACACATCAGCGTCCCCTGTCGAGCCCACCTCGAGCGCAGCCGAATCGGCATCGCTGCTGCCGCGGTCGGCCGCAGGCGGCGCGCCCGGGCAGACGTTCCCGCGGCCTCACCTGAGCTCGACTGGCTACGGAACGCACTGCGTGCCTGCGATCTTCTCGCCAGCGTGCAATCCATCAGCCCGTCGGACCGGGCGCTCATTGCCTTCGCCATCGAGTGGGCTCCCTACCGCGGCGCCGACGCCGAGGAACTGTTCGTCAAATTCGGCGTCCAACGGCGCAGGTTCCTGGTTCTCCTCCAGGCCGCGATGGCCCCGCGGCCGTCAGACCTCGAGCGCCTACGCAGCCTCAAGACGACCCTGTGCAACGACCTCCTCCGCGCATGGAACTAATCGATGATCGTGCACCCACGACGGCCGGGGGGTGATGCGTAAGGAGAACGTCGCAATCGGTTACGCCCGTCCCCCGGACCAGGATGTGAGTTCGGCGATGTCTCCGTGCAGGGCCGATTGGTATGTGAGCATCAACTCCTCCACTCCGCCGAACTGGTCTCCGACGTTGTGGGTGTTCTCCGCCGACAATTCGCGGTCGCCGGAACGTGCGATGAGTTCGTCGATGCGGCTGTCGAGGCTCATCGCCCGGTTGACTGCCAGCACGGACCGCAGTTGCACCTCGGCCCGGGACAGCAGGTCGCCGATACGTGCGAGTGCGGCGACGCGGTCGACCAGTTGATCCCACACCGGTTTCAGCGCGTTCTGCCGGGCCTCGATCTGTGTACGGGCGCCGTCGGAATGGGTGGCGCGCAGCGCTTCGTCGAGTTCGATCCTGATTCCGCGCAGCGCGACGGTGTCGACGGCGATCTGTGTCAGTTCCTCGGCGAGGTCGAGTTGGTAACGCTGGACCGCGAAGTGTTCCGAGTGCCACACCTCGGAACCGTCGATCCTGTCGAAGAGCATGCCCGCGAGGTAGAGAAGGGTGTCGTACGAGTCGGCGAATCTGTCGTTGTCGAGATCGGCACCCCTGCCGATGGCGTCGGCGACGCGTCGTCCGACCGCGGCCATCGGGGTGTTTCCGGCGGCCTGGCCGATGCGTTCGGCTGCGGTGCCGCGGGCATAGTTGCCTGCACGTTCGAGAGCGGTGCCCGCGCTCGGCGCCGGTGTGCGTTGCAATGCCCGGAACAATGCCTCCCGCTGCTCGAGATCCAGGTGCACACCCTCGCGTCGATCCCGGCGCATGGCCCGGACTCCGTTGCCGTAGTGCGCCGGCGACATCACCACCGCGGACCGATACGACTGCAACTTGCGGCCCAGTTCGGTGGCACGGTACTTGAACAGCAGTTGCGCCGGTCCGGGACGCAGGCTGCCGGTGCGGCGCACCACCTGGGCGTATTCGTCGGTCAGCAGGCGCAGTGCCCCGAAGCCGCCGATCGACGGGATGGTGCGCCCCGCGCGACGTCGGTTGGTGAGTATCTGCCGCGTGGGGGCGTCGAGATTCCCGGCTGCGATCAGTACGGCGGCGGCGTCCGACAGCGGGGCGTGTGTGCCCGTGATCGTGGACCGTTCGCACCAGTCGCGGACCTGGACGGAGATGCGGGCACGACGCTCCTCGTACTGGGCGCTTTCCGACATCGGGACCTCCTGGCAACTGGCTGATCACCACTGTCCCAGAATTTCGTCGGACGCGCTCTAAGCTCTCCCCCATGACCCCGAGGGTGCGTGCGGTGTTCCTGTTCGCGACGGTGTTGCTGGTGGCCGGTTGCGGTCGCGCCGTCGACGGCTCCCCCGAGACCGGCGCCGTCGCGGGGCCCGCCACCACATCTGCGGTGACGACCGCCCCGAGAACAACCAGCACGACACCCCCGCGCACCACGACGAGCGCAACGACGACCACC
>JBCEBZ010000279.1:11159-16656 GCA_039206675.1 Rhodococcus sp. (in: high G+C Gram-positive bacteria)
ACCACCACCACCACCCCGGCCCCGGCCGACCCGCAGGCGTTCGCGGGCAGCGCGGCGGGGAGTTACTACTTCACCACGCCGAGCACCAAGTTCCACTGCGCGATCCTGACGGGCGGCGACCTCCCGACCGCCGGCTGTCACGGCCCGATGCCGGCGTCGGCGCCGAAGGTCCCGGGCGCCGGTGCGTCCGGTACCGCGGTCACGCCCAATGCGATCGAGGTCACCGGGGGCCGTCCCGGTCAGTTCGCCAGTGCCGGCGACCCGCGGTTCTACCCCCTCGACGGCTCGGCGGCTCCCGCACTGTCGTACGGGCGGGCGTTGCAGGTGAACGACCTGACGTGCCTCGTCGACGAGGCGGCCGGGGTGACGTGCCGCAGCGAGGCCGGTCACGGATTCACGCTCTCGGACAGCGCGTTCCGGGTGTGGTGAGCCGGGTCAGCCCAGTTCGTCCGTGCGTCGTTCCATCAGGGTGCGCAGCAGCGTGTTCTCCTTCGCGGTGAAGCCGATCGACTCGATCTCCCCGAGGCCGCGCCCGATGCCCTTGCGGACGCCGTCGAGCATTCTGGTGACCGCACGTTCGGGAACACCCAGCCGGCCGCCGGATTCGACGAAGTGCCTGCGGTTCAGCTTGTTCGCCTTGCCGTAGAAGTCGAGGGCCATCGGATCGCGCCACCCGAGGTACGGCTGGGTGCAGAGCAGGTCGTAGGCGGGTGTGACGCTCCACAACCCCGATTCGGCGAGCTGGACCGAGAAGTTCTTGCCGTGCAGGTCGCCGTTGCCGATCGCGTACGAATAGGCCACCAGCCGAAGCAGTTCCAGGGTGGCCACGCGCGCCGATCCGCCGCCGCGCTCACACACGCCTGCGAGTGCGGTGATCACCCCCTCGGTCTTCAGCCGGTACTTCGCGGCAGGGAACATCCCCATCACCTGGCACGCATCCTCCTGCGGTGTGCGGATGACACGGCCGGACGAATCGACCCTGCGGTCGAAACGCGCGACGAGCAGGCCCGCATTGCCCTTGCCGTCACGCACCAATTGGTGGTCGGCGACGGGCAACCCGCACTGCGCGGCGAGTCCCATGAAGAAGTGCTCGTTCTCGACCAGCTGCGGGTAACCCTGCGGGGGTGAGAGTTTGAGAATGGCGGGGCCCTTCTCGGTCGCGATCGGTGTCGAGTACATCTGGGCCGACACCTTCGCCTGCACCCCGGGTAGCGAGGTGGGGTCCAGTTTCACGGCCTCGTGCCCCGACATGTGCTCGAACAGTGCCCGCAGGTCCGAACGCTCGATCGCGTCGGGGTCGAACACGGGTGCGGTCTCGGGCGGCGGCACTCCTGCGGGCAGGACGCGCACGTCCCCGATCGTGTCGGACCCGACCGCCATCAGGATCGTGAGGTGATCGTCCTCGGACGTCTTGGTGGCCGCGACGGCGCCCCGCAGCCGGATCCCCTCGGGGAGGAGACCCGCGAAGAACGGCGGGACGCTGCCCCCGCTGGCACGCACCTCGGTCGAGGAGGTGGGAATCGTCCACGCGACCTGCGGGGCGCCGGGATCCTGCAGGTACGCGAGGTCGTAGCGGAAGACGACGTCCCCACCTTCCCGCACGAGAGCGCCCGCGAGGCGGTCGCCCTTGTAGACGTCGGCCCGGTCGACGCCGCTGAGGTTCTCGACCATCAGGACACCACCTCGACGCCCGAGCGGGTGAGCAGTGCCAGACGGCATCCCATCGCGTCCGCGACGGCGTCGACGAGATCCAGTTGGACGGTGCCCCGGCCCGATTCGATCGACTGCACACTCGACCTCGACACTCCGGCCAGGTCGGCGAGCTCCGCCTGGGTCAGCCCGAGTTGGTGTCGCCGAGCCACGAATCCGTCGGAGATTCCGCCGGTCTCGGTTCGCTCGCGGCGGCGTGGGGTCGCCATGGCAGCCTCCCTGATCATGTCAATGCTTGTCGACGGATGCTTAACGCCAGTGTGCGCCGATTCTGGCTCGAAGTCCATATCTATGACTGCGAACGCAGGCATAGGGAGCCAAGTCGGTGAAGAGGACGCGGATCTCCCCCTTACGCCTGCGATCGCAAGCACAGGCAACGCCGCCTCACCCACCCCCTACCCTGGTTACATGCGCATAGGAGCACACGTCCGCCAGGACGAAGATCCGATCGGATACGGCGAACGGCTCGGCGCCGACGTCATTCAGATGTTCCTCACGGACCCGCAGAAGTGGGAGAAGCCCCCGGTGCATCCGCGGACCGACGAGATCCGCGACAGCCCCATCGACGTCGTCGTGCACTCGTCGTACGTGATCAACGTGGCCAGCCTCAACAACCGGCTCCGGATGCCCTCCCGCAACGCCGTCGCGCAGCAGGCCCAGGCCGCCGCCGACATCGGCGCGATCGGGCTGGTGGTCCACGGCGGGCACGTCCGCGACGGCGAGGACGTGAACGCGGGGATCGTCAACTGGCGCAAACTGTTCGAACGCCAGGCCGACAAGGGCGGATTCCCGGTCCCCATCCTCATCGAGAACACGGCCGGCGGCGATTTCGCGATGGCACGGCACTTCGACGCCATCGACCGGCTGTGGCAGGAGGTCGGCGATTTCGGTGCCGGCTTCTGCCTCGACACCTGCCATGCCTGGGCGGGCGGCGAGGATCTGGTGGGGGTCGTCGAACGCATCAAGGCCATCACCGGGCGCATCGACCTGGTGCACCTCAACAACTCCCGCGACGAGTTCGACTCGGCCCGCGACCGGCACGCCAACCTCGCCGACGGAACCATCGATCCCGAACTGCTCGCCGAGGTCGTCAGAACCGCCGGCGCGCCCGTCGTCCTCGAGACACCGGAGGACGGGCTGGCCGACGACCTCGCGTATCTCCGGGAGACCGTCGGTTAGTCGCCCAGCCGGCCGGTCAGCCTGCGGTACCGCTCCTCGCTGACCGGATTCAGGCCCTCCACGGTGACGTCGGTGCCGCGGCTCGCGTATTTCGTGGTGATGCCGTCGAGTGCGGCCACGGTGGAGGCGTCCCAGATGGTGGCGCCCGACAGATCGATGACCACGCGGCCGGGGTCGTCGGCGTAGTCGAACGAGAACACGAGGTCGTTGGACGAGGCGAAGAAGAGCTGGCCGCTCACCCGGTACGTCTTCACGTCGCCGTCGCGTTCGCCGCGCACGTCCACCATGTGCGCCACCCGGCGCGCGAACAGCACCATCGCGACGAGTACACCGACACCCACACCGATCGCGAGATTGTCCGTCGCGAGGGTGCCCGCGACGGTGCCGAGCATCACCAGCGTCTCGCTCAGCGGCATCCGCCGGAGTGTGCGGACGCTGTGCCAGTCGAAGGTCGTGGCGGCCACCAGCACCATCACGGCGACGAGCGCCGCCATCGGAATGGTGCCCACCACGTCGCCGAGACCGACAACGAGAATCAGCAGAAACGCACCCGACAGGAACGTCGACAACCGGGTGCGGGCCCCACCGGTCTTGACGTTGATGATGGTCTGCCCGATCAGGGCGCACCCGCCCATGCCGCCGAAGAGTCCCGTCACGATGTTCGCGACGCCCTGCCCCCACGACTCCCGAGTCTTGTCCGAATGCGTGTCGGTGACCGAGTCCACCAGTTTGGCGCTCATCAACGATTCGAGGAGTCCGACGACGGCCATCGCCAGCGCGAACGGGGCGATGATCCGCAGGGTGTCGACCGTGAGCGGAACGTCCGGCAGCCCGATCAGCGTCGGCAGGCCGTCGGGCAGTTCGCCCTGATCCCCGACGGTGGGCACCGCGACACCGGCGAGAACGGTGAACGCGGTGAGCCCGACGATCACGAGCAACGGCGCAGGCACCGCCGTCGTCAGCCGGGGAATCCACACGAGCAGGACGAGACCGGCGGCGAGGAGCGCGTACACCGGCCACGGCACGTTCGTCAGATACGGGAACTGGTGCACGAAGATGAGGATTCCCAGCGCGTTGCAGAAGCCGACCATCACGCTGCGGGGCAGGAACCGCATGAGCCGCGCCACCCCGAGGACGGCGAGGACGATCTGCATCGCACCGCCGAGGAAGACGGCCGCGACGAGGTACTGCAACCCGTGGGACGCCATGAGCGGGGCCAGCACCAGCGACACCGAACCTGTGGCCGCCGAGATCATCGCCGGACGGCCGCCGGTGAACGCGATGGTCATCGCCATGATCGCCGCGGTGAACAGGCCCACCCGCGGATCGACACCCACGATGATGGAGAACGACAACGCCTCCGGGATGAGGGCCATCGCCACGACGAGCGCGGACAACGACTCGATACGAAACACTTTCGGATGCAGCCATACCGGCCGTCGAAGAGCGAGAGAGGGCACGAGCTGACGATCCTTCTTCCTGAACGGGACCCGAAGATCCTATCCGGGGCGCGTTCGACCAGTACGGTTAGCTGATCCGCCGAACGAGGAGGAACGCCGTGCGACGCACACTTCCGGCCGCCCTGATCGCCGTCCTGACCGCACTGTCGCTGGCCGGGTGCGGGAACTCCGATTCGGGTCCGGTGATCGACCAGGTCCGCGAATCGGGCGTCCTGAAGGTCGGCACCGAGGGCACGTACACGCCGTTCAGCTACCAGGGCCCCGACGGTCAGCTCACCGGGTACGACGTCGACGTCATCCGCGCGGTCGGCGACAAACTGGGCGTCTCCGTCGAGTTCACGCAGACCCCGTGGGACTCCATCTTCGCCGGCCTCGAGGCGAAACGCTACGACCTCGTCGCCAACCAGGTGACCGTCAACGACGAGCGCACCCAGAAGTACGACCTGTCGACGCCGTACACCTACTCCGAGGGTGTGATCGTCACCCGCGCCGACGACAACGCGATCACCTCGCTCGCCGACCTGAACGGCAAGACGACGGCGCAGTCGGCGACGAGCAACTGGGCGCAGGTGGCCAGGGACGCGGGCGCGAACGTCGAATCCGTCGAGGGCTTCGTGCAGGCCATCACGCTCTTGAAGGACGGCCGGGTCGATGCCACCGTCAACGACAATCTGGCCGTCGCCGAATACCAGAAGCAGACCGCTGACACCGGGGTGAAGGTCGCCGCCGAGACCGGTGACACGAGCGAGCAGGCGTTCGCCGCCCGCAAGGACAGCGGCCTGATGCCCGACATCGACAAGGCCCTGGACGAACTGCGCGCCGACGGAACGCTCGCGCAGATCTCGCAGAAGTACTTCGGCACCGACGTGTCGGTACCGACCAACTGAGAGCCTGCCCGTGGACGACGCAACGGTCCAGCTGATCCTGGACAACCTGTGGCCGATGCTGAAGGCCACGATCACCATGACGATTCCGCTGACGATCATCAGCTTCACGATCGGTCTGGCGATCGCGTTGCTGGTGGCGCTCGCCCGGATCTCGTCGATCAGACCGCTGTCGATGCTGGCCCGCTTCTACGTCTCCATCATCCGCGGCACCCCGCTGCTGGTGCAGTTGTTCATCGTGTTCTACGCGCTGCCGCAGTTCGG
>JBCEBZ010000280.1:0-16626 GCA_039206675.1 Rhodococcus sp. (in: high G+C Gram-positive bacteria)
GCGTGGAAGGCCTACATGCGCCGTGCGACGAACACCGTCAACTACTCCGATCGGCTTCCGCTCGCGCAGGGGGTCGAGTTCACCTGATGGACGGCGTCGACCGGCTACTCTCGGGGCGTGAGCAACTGGACCGAGATGGCGCGTGAGATCGCCGAGAACGTGCTGTTCCCGGTGGCCGACAGCGTCGATGCCGACGGCGAGATTCCCGACAGTCACTTCGAGACTCTCGCCGCCGACGGCTTCTACGGACTCGCGGCACCCGGCGAAGAGGGTGTGACGCCGTCGGTGCTGGTCGACGTGATGGAGACGTTGTGCGGCGGCTGCCTCGCGACGGCGTTCACCTGGATGCAGCATCACGGTGTCGTCGCCGGTCTCGCCGGTTCGCCGAACACGACCCTGCAGGATCGGTATCTCGACGGACTCGTCGACGGCGCGGTGCGGGCCGGCGTCGCCCTGGCGGGAGCGATTCCCGTCCCGCCCACCCTGTGGGCACGCAGCGTCGACGACGGCTATGTGCTCGACGGAGTGTCGCCGTTCGTCACCGGCTGGGGCATCGTCGATCTGCTCCAGGTGTCGGCGCGCGACGAATTCGACGACTCCATCGTGCACGTCATCATTCCCGCACAACCGCTGCGCGGCCTGACCGCCGAGGAACTCCCGCTGATCGCGGCCCGCGGTTCCAACACGGTCCGGCTGACATTCGACGGGCTCGCCGTGCCGCGGGATCTGGTGAGCGCCGTGGTCTCCCCCGAGGACTTCGCGAAGAGCCAGCTGTTCGGGTCGTGGATCAACGGGTGCATGGCGATGGGAATCACCCGGCGGGCGATCAGCGAACTCCACGCCTTCGGCGTCGACGCGGACCCGTTCGAGGAGCAGGCCGCCCGGGCACGCCTCGACCTGAACGCGGCACTCGAAGGCCGCGCGGAGATCGCCGAAGCTCGGGCTCGCGCTTCGGAACTCGCCATCCGCACCGCCACCGCCCTCGTCACCGCGAAGGGCAGTTCCGCACTGCTGGCGGGGAACACGGCGGAACGACTGATGCGTGAAGCCACCTTCACACTCGTCGCGGCGGGACGTCCGGCGATCAAGTCCGCGTTGCTCGAACGCCTCGGCCGCGACTAGCGCGTGGCGTAGGTTTCGTCCATGGCATGCCGCATCAGTGAACTCGTGCTCGGTTGCCGCGACCCCGAGGTGCTGGCCCGGTTCTGGTGCGAGGTCCTGGACTTCGTGGTTCTCGACCGCGAGGGTGACGGCAGCATCGAGATCGGGCCGCGCGAAGGGTTCGGCGGCCCGCAGCCGACGATCATCCTCAGCCGCCGAGACGCACCGGAGCCCGGGAAACCCCGACTGCACATCGACGTCAACCCCACCGACCGCGATCAGGACGCCGAACTCGAACGCCTCCTGACACTGGGAGCACGCCCGGCCGACATCGGCCAGACCGGGGACGAACCCTGGCACGTCCTCGCCGATCCCGAAGGCAACGAATTCTGCCTGCTCCGGGCCCGCCTCGCTCCCCTCTGACCCTCCCCGAAGCCGCGCGTGCGTACCTGTCGGTGCCCTCGCCGTCGTTCGCTCCGGCAGCGGTACCCGCCGCGGATGTCGCGACGGTGTGAACGCAGGCCTCGGTCAGGGCACTCCGTCCTCGGCTCGCACCCGGTCACGAAGCCTCCGGCGAGTACAATCGATCAGCTCACCGGCATGGTGCCGGTGATTGATTCGCGGTTTTCTGTCCGGGTCGATGTGCGGTGGCGGTACCCATTCGGTGCGTCCCGCGTACGCCTCACCGGGTGGCGCGCTGGTGGTCGCCCAGCCGGCAGGCCCGTCGTGCACCCGGGCGTGGCAGGCATCGCACACGAGTGTCAGTGAGTCGATGTCGGTGTGCCCGCCCTTGTGCCACTCCTGTACGTGGTGCACAGCGCATAGGCTCGCCGGGGCCGCACATCCCGCTCGGGTGCATCCGCCGTCTGCAGCGATGAGGGCGAGGCGTTGGTCCGCGCTCGCAATCCTTCGGCGCCGGCCAAGATGCAGGGGCCTGCCGTCGTGGTCGAACAGGACGAGCACGGGGTGGGCCTGTTCAGCGAGTTTCAGCGCGTCGTCGAGGGGAAGGAGTCCGCCGGTGGCGGTGGTGGCCACCCCGCCGGCCGCCTTCTCCAGTTGCTCGAGCGTCATGGTGATGATCGCCGTGACGGGCAGTCCCCGATGCCGACCCAGAACCTCGGATTCGAGCATGACCCGGAACAGTGCGCTGAGGGCGTCGTGATTCCGCTGCGCCGCGGTGCGCGTGTCCCGCACCGCCGCCGCGACCAACGCTTCACGATCGATCGACGGGTCCTCGGCGTCGCCGCGTGGTGACTCCGGGTCGTCCGGGTTGTTCATACCGGGGCGAGCCCAAGTGGCGAGGATCGGATCGAGCAGGGCGCGCGCGGTGGGGTCGAGCTCACCGGAGATCTTCGACATCAGTTCGGAATCCTGCCGGCCGAGCGAGACACCACGCCGCCTGGAGCGATCACGGTCGTCACCCAGATTCCCATCGGGATCGAGTAGCGCGAGGAGGCGGTGGCCGGCACTCTCGACGTCTTCCGGAGTGCCGCCGCGCGCGCATTCCGCCAGAATGGATTCGGCTGCGGCGACGTCGGCATTCGACACGGCGTGCGGGATCTTGCGCATGATCTTCGAGACCGCGCGAGCGTGGTCGGCGCCGATGGCACCATCACGTTGCGCGGCCGCGGTTTCCGGCAGGGTTGCGGGCAGGTCCTCGCCCGACAGTGTGTGCCAGGTTCCTAGATTGCGGGCGGCCGAGACCCGAGCCGACGCGTCCGACGCCGACACACGCAGCACGTCGACCAGCAGTTTGTTCGGTGAGTTGTACCCCAGCGTTGCAGGCAAGGAGCGTTCGACGGCCTCGACCACAAGCCTGTGCGACATGGCGCCCGCGCGGCGCAGAGACTTCTCCAGCTGCTGCATCGTCAGCGTCACGTCAGAATCCGACACTCCCGTGAGATCGGCGTCGAGCAGACCCGCGACGGCAGCAGCCAACGCCGTCAGATGTTCCGTCACCTGATCTGCCGCCAACCCCCCGATCGAACTCATGTTCGAATAATATTGCGCCCCACCGACAAGTTTGCAGATCGATATGCAATGAGCGGATCCCGGTCTCGGCCAAGCGCCTTTTCAGGGAGTCGGCAGTCATCTGCGCATTCGGTTTACGACAACTCCCACGGAGATCGCGAAGTTCCTGACTTTCGAATTCGCCCCCACTCGCACCGACACGTCTACGAGTGCGGTCATGCTGACGGGCGAACAGTCTCTCCGCGTCGCACTTCGCTACTAAGCGTCGAGGTGGAGGATCGACACCGGCGCCGATCGCCCCCGGACGGAAGGATTCCGGAGAGCGCACAGCACGTCCCTGCCGCCTGTCGGACCCCCGGTGCAGTATGGAACGGTGACCGACGTCCTGGGCAGGTTCTCCGCCGCCACCCGCGAGTGGTTCGACGGCGCCTTCCCGGCGCCGACGGCCGCGCAGCTCGGTGCGTGGGAGTCGATCGCCAGTCGCGCGCACACGCTGGTCGTCGCCCCGACCGGTTCGGGCAAGACGCTGTCCGCGTTTCTGTGGTCCCTCGACCAGCTCGCCGCCACGGACGGGAAGGACCGCAAGACCAAGGTCCTCTACATCTCCCCGCTCAAGGCGCTCGGTGTCGACGTCGAACGCAACCTGCGGGCGCCGCTCGTCGGGATCACGCAGACCGCCAAGCGGCTCGGGCTCACGCCGCCGGAGATCTCGGTGGGCGTCCGCTCCGGCGACACACCGGCCGGCGACCGGCGCGCGCTGATCAAGAATCCGCCGGACATCCTCATCACCACCCCCGAGTCGCTGTTCCTCATGCTGACGTCCGCCGCGCGCGAGACGCTGACCCAGGTCGACACCGTCATCGTCGACGAAGTGCACGCGGTGGCCGGCACGAAGCGCGGCGCGCACCTGGCGTTGTCGCTCGAACGCCTCGACCGGCTCCTCGACACCCCGGCGCAGCGCATCGGGCTGTCGGCGACGGTGCGGCCACACGAGGAGGTGGGCCGGTTCCTGTCCGGTTCCGCGCCGATCCGGATCGTGGCACCGCCGTCGCCGAAGACGTTCGACCTCACCGTGCAGGTTCCGGTGGAGGACATGACCGAACTCGGCCTCGCCGAACCCGCCGAGGGTTCGGCCTCGGCGACCCCGCAGGCGGGGTCGATCTGGCCGCACGTCGAGGAGCAGATCGTCGATCTCGTCCTGGCGCACCGGTCGTCCATCGTGTTCGCCAACTCGCGGCGGCTCGCCGAGCGGCTGACCGCGCGGCTCAACGAGATCTACGCCGAACGCGCCGGGACGGCCGTCGACAAGAACCCGAAACCGGCCTCGCAGATCGGCACGCCGTCCGAGGTCAACTTCGGTGCGGACCCGCTGCTCGCCCGCGCCCACCACGGGTCGGTCAGCAAGGATCAGCGGGCCCTGATCGAGGACGACCTGAAGTCGGGGCGGCTGCGGTGTGTGGTCGCGACCAGCAGCCTCGAACTCGGAATCGACATGGGGGCCGTCGATCTGGTGATCCAGGTGGAGGCGCCGCCGTCCGTGGCGAACGGTCTGCAGCGCGTCGGCCGCGCCGGACACCAGGTCGGGGAGATCTCCCGGGGTGTCGTGTTCCCCAAGCACCGCACCGATCTCGTGCACTGCGCCGTCACCGTCGAGCGGATGGTGACCGGCAAGATCGAGGCACTCGCGGTCCCCGCGAACCCGCTCGACATCCTCGCCCAGCACACGGTGGCGGCCACCGCACTCGAACCGATCGACGTGGACGACTGGTTCGAGACGGTCCGGCGGAGCGGTTCCTTCGCGACGCTGCCGCGGTCGGCGTACGAGTCCACCCTCGACCTTCTCGCCGGCCTCTACCCGTCCGACGAGTTCGCCGAACTGCGGCCCCGCCTCGTCTGGGACCGCGAGGCCAACACACTCACCGGACGCCCCGGCGCGCAGCGGCTGGCGGTCACCTCGGGTGGCGCCATCCCCGACCGCGGTCTGTTCACGGTGTACATGGTCGGCGAGAAGGCGTCCCGCGTCGGCGAACTCGACGAGGAAATGGTGTACGAGTCGCGGGTCACCGACGTCTTCGCTCTCGGGGCCACCAGCTGGCGGATCGAGGAGATCACGTTCGACCGGGTGCTGGTCAGCCCGGCCTACGGTCAGCCGGGGCGGCTGCCGTTCTGGCACGGCGACGGCCTGGGGCGTCCGGCGGAACTGGGCGAGGCGCTCGGCCAGTTCCTGCGGGAGATCTCGCTCGGGCACGAGACCGAGGTGCAGGAGCGCTGCCGGACCGGTGGGCTCGACGAGAACGCCACGAACAATCTCGTGCAGCTCGTGACCGAGCAGAAGGCGGCGACGGGGCAGGTCCCCACCGACCGCACCCTCGTGGTCGAACGGTTCCGCGACGAACTCGGCGACTGGCGGCTCATCCTGCACTCGCCGTACGGCCAGCGCGTCCACGCACCGTGGGCGCTGGCGGTGAGCGCGCGGCTGAGCGAGCGTTACGGTCTCGACTCGAATGCGACCGCCTCCGACGACGGCATCATCGTGCGCCTCCCCGACACCGACGACACCCCGCCCGGCGCCGACCTGTTCGCGTTCGACACCGACGAGATCGAGGACATCGTCACCGAACAGGTCGGCGGTTCCGCGCTGTTCGCGTCGCGGTTCCGCGAATGCGCGGCCCGGGCGCTGTTGCTGCCGCGCCGCACGCCGGGCAAACGGGCGCCGCTCTGGCAGCAACGCCAACGGTCCGCCCAGCTGCTCGACGTGGCCCGCCGGTACCCGACGTTCCCGATTCTGCTCGAGACCGTCCGCGAGTGTCTGCAGGACGTGTACGACCTCCCGGCGCTGAAAGACCTGTTCCGTAAGCTCGCGCGCCGGCAGATTCGCATCGTCGAGGTCGAGACGCAGTCGCCGTCGCCGTTCGCGGGCGCACTGCTGTTCAACTACGTCGGCGAGTTCATGTACGAGGGCGACAGCCCGCTCGCCGAGCGCCGGGCGGCGGCCCTGTCCCTCGACTCGACGCTGCTGGCGGAGCTGCTCGGACGAGTGGAGCTGCGCGAACTGCTCGATGCCGACGTCATCGCCCACGCCGAACTCGAACTGCAGCGCCTGCTCCCCGACCGCAAGGCGAAGGACCTCGAGGGCGTCGCCGACCTCCTGCGCCTGCTCGGGCCCCTCACCTCCGAGGAAATAGCCGCCCGGTCGACGACCGATCCCGCCCCCTGGCTCGACGAACTCGTGCGCGCGAAGCGGGCGCTCGCCGTGTCCTTCGCCGGTCACGACTGGTGGACGGCCATCGAGGATGCCGCGCGCCTACGGGACGGCCTCGGGGTGCCGCTGCCGATCGGTGTTCCCGCCGCGTTCATCGAACCCGTCGACGATCCGCTGGCCGACCTGATCAGCCGCTACGCGCGCACTCACGGCCCGTTCACGATCACCGACGCGGCCGCCCGGTTCGGGCTCGGTTCGGCGGTGGCCCGCGACGTCCTGCACCGGCTCGCGCAGGGCAAGCGCGTCGTCGAGGGCGAGTTCCGGCCCGGTGCCACGGGCAGCGAATGGTGCGACGCCGAGGTGCTGCGCCGTCTCCGCAGGCGTTCGCTGGCCGCGGCGCGTCAGGAGGTCGAACCGGTCAGCACGGCCACGCTCGGCCGCTTCCTCCCGGCCTGGCAGCACGTCGGGGGCACACTGCGCGGTCTCGACGGCGTCGCGGCCGTCGTGGACCAGCTTGCGGGCGTTCCGGTTCCCGCCTCGGCACTCGAATCGCTGATCCTGCCGTCCCGGGTCGCCGACTACTCCCCCGCCATGCTCGACGAACTCACGTCCACCGGTGAGGTGCTGTGGTCGGGGGCGGGCAGCATCTCCGGCAAGGACGGGTGGGTGTGCCTGCACCCCGCCGACACCGCACCGCTCACGCTGTCCACGCCCACCGAATCGGACCTGACCGACGTGCAGAGCCGGGTGCTCGACACGCTGTCCGGCGGCGGCGCGTACTTCTTCCGGCAACTCGCGGACACCCTCGAGATGTCCGACGACAGCGCGCTGGCCATCGCTTTGTGGGATCTGGTGTGGCTCGGACACATCGGCAACGACACCCTCGCCCCGGTGCGCGCCCTGCTCTCGGACACGTCCAGGACCACCACGAGCCACCGGTCGCCGCGACGCCCCCCGCGTGCCCGGGCGTATCGCAGTCTGACGGTGCCGAAGCGCACCGCGCCGCCCACGGTCGGGGGACGGTGGTCGATTCTGCCCGCCGCCGAATCCGATGCCACGCTGCGGGCCAGCGCCACCGCCGAACTGCTGCTGGAGCGGTACGGCGTGGTGACCCGCGGGTCCGTGATGACCGAGAACGTTCCCGGCGGCTTCGCGCTGATGTACAAGGTGCTGGGCACGTTCGAGGACAACGGCCGCTGCCGGCGGGGACATTTCGTCGAATCGCTCGGCGGTGCACAGTTCTCCACCCCACCCGTGGTGGACCGGCTCCGGAGCTACGGCGATTCGCTCGAGGGCAGACACACCGCGCTGCCCGCCGTCACCCTCGCCGCGAGCGATCCCGCCAACCCGTACGGTGCGGCCCTGCCCTGGCCGAAACGCGGCGACGACGCACCCGCGCACCGGCCCGGACGCAAGGCCGGCGGACTGGTCGTGCTGGTGGAGGGTGAGCTGATCCTGTTCGTCGAACGGGGTGGTCGCACGGTCCTCACGTTCACCGGCGACCCCGGTGTTCTCCGCACCGCGGCCGTCGCCCTCGCCGGGGTCGTCAAACGCGGCGGGATCGACAGGATCGTGGTCGAGAAGGTGGACGGCGACACGATCCACGGCAGCGACTTCGCGCCGATCCTGACCGAGGCCGGATTCTCGCCCACTCCCCGCGGTTTCCGGTTGCGGGCCTGACATGCCCGAAGGCGACACCGTCTGGCGCACCGCCAACTCGCTGCGCGACGCCCTCGAAGGCAAGGTCCTGACCCGGTGCGACGTGCGGGTGCCCCGATACGCCACTGTCGACCTGTCCGGCCAGGTGGTCGACGAGGTCGTCAGCCGGGGCAAGCACCTCCTCATCCGCGTCGGCGACCACTCCATCCACACCCACTTGAAGATGGAGGGCGCGTGGCACATCTACGCGCCGGACTCGAAGTGGCGGCGGCCGACCCATCAGGCCCGGATCGTGCTGGCCACCGACGATCGGGTGGCGGTCGGGTTCTCACTCGGCATCACCGAGATCCTGGCGCGTGACGACGAGGAGTCCGCGGTCGGGCATCTCGGTCCCGACGTGCTGGGGCCGGACTGGGACGCGGACACCGCGATCCGCAATCTGCGGGCCGCCGGTGAGCAGCCCATCGGCCTGGCGCTGGTCGACCAGCGCAATCTGGCCGGTCTGGGCAACGTATACCGCAACGAAGTCTGTTTCCTCCGCGGCGTCCACCCGTATACGCCGGCGGCCGAGGTGACCGATCTGCCCGCAATGGTCACGCTCGCGCATCGCATGATTCACGCCGACAAGAACAACTCGATTCGTCATCGGCCGTGGGTGTACGGCCGTGCCGGGCAGCGCTGCCGCCGGTGCCGGACGGTGATCGAGGGCCACGACCTCGGTCAGCAGCAGATCTTCTTCTGCACGTACTGCCAACCGCCCGTCGGGGGCTAACGCAGAACCGTGGTCGGCGGCCCCAGCGGCGGCGGCCTGCGTGTGCGCCTGCGGCCGAAGAGCCAGGCGGCGCCGTCCGGCACCCACAGCACCGTGGCCGTGGCGATCGTCAGGAGATACGTCGGCGCGATCAGGGGCAGCAGGATGCACCCCAGCAGGGCGACGGGAAAATCTCTGCGCCACAACAGCGACAGCAGGACCGGCAGCACGAGAAGGAGCGCGGCGAGTCCGAAGTGCGAGGTCGCCACGGCCCACGGCACGCCCACCACCCAGCACAGCATCCCGAGCACCTGGTGCGCGATCAGCAGGAACCGGACGACGTCTGTGAAGCTCCAGAACCGGCCGACTTCGACGCCGACCCAGAAGATGCGGCTGCGGAACGGTCCGACACCCTCGTCGAGCAGGGCCAGCCGGAACAGTTCGTCCGCGTGGCGTCGCAGTGCGTTTCCGTCCTGTCCCTGCGCGCTCGCGCGTTTGCAGAGGTCGTCGTGCATGATCGCGGGAAGCAGTTGGCGGCCGTACGGGGTGAGCAGACCCTGCAGCGGCGCGGGGATCGACGCGAGATCCGTGCGGAGCAGGCACGGCATCGGGGCGCAGCCGGGCACCGTCACCACCGTGTCGCCGTGGACGTAGACGAATTCGCCGACGAGTTGGAAGAACTTGCGGTCGAGTACCCGGAGCTCGGGTTGCGGGCGAGTCGGATCGTCCACGGACACCTGGAACGGCATGCGCACCTCACTCGTGGCCGGCCTTGTTTGCCTCCACCACCAGAGTGACGCAATGCGCGACGAATTGCTCGCGCGACGCGGCCACAGTTCCGTCGAGATATCCGATGAACAGGGTCGTGAGGGCACCGACCACGCCGACGGCGACGAGTTGCTTCTCCACCTCGTCGTCGACGGCCGACAGCTGGTCGTGCACGAGTCCGACGAAGCCGGGCATCAGGTCGATGCCCCGCCTGCTCAGCGCGGGTTCGGACAGCGGCGCCAGCAGCAGCACGCGGCCCATCGCGGGATCGTCGACCATCAGCTTCACGAACGCGTCCACGGCCGCCGCGGCGCGCTCGCGTGCAGTCTCGGTGGATGCGACGGCCTCGACGAGCGCGGTCTGCGCCTGATCGCCCACGGCGGCGTAGACCGCACGCACGAATTCGTCCCGGTCCCGGAACGACTCGTAGAAGTACCGCTCGGTCAGGGATGCCGCGCGGCAGACGGCGCGCACGTTCACGGCGGGCCCGTCCGCCGCACCGAGCAGCGCGACGCCCGCACGCAGCAGCGCGTTCCGCCGTGCTTCCCGCCGGTCCTCCAGCGTCACTCTTCTCGCCCCAATCCTTGACTACACGTGTTGTCAGATCCTAGTCTGACAACGTGCGTAGTCACTCGAGCGCGGACGGTACGCCCGTTCCGGACCCCGGTCCCGTTCCCCTCGGCCCCGATTCGCTGACCTGGAAGTATTTCGGCGACTGGCGCGGAATGCTCCAGGGCGTGTGGGCCGGGTCGATGCAGAACATGCATCCCGGTCTCGGCGCGGGCGTCGAGGAACACTCCCGCTTCTTCGACGAGCGGTGGGAGCGGCTCTACCGGTCGCTGTACCCGATCGGCGGCGTCGTCTTCGACGGCGACCGCGCCCGGCAGACCGCGGAGCAGGTGCGCGGGTACCACGACACCATCAAGGGAATCGACAAGCACGGCCGCAGGTACCACGCCCTCGACCCCGACACGTTCTACTGGGCACACGCCACGTTCTTCATGGGCACCATCCTCACCGGCGACAATTTCATGGGTGGCCTGACCGAAGACCAGAAGCGCCGCCTGTTCACCGAGCACATCCAGTGGTACCGCCTGTACGGGATGAGCATGCGACCCGTCCCGGAAACCTGGGAGGCGTTCTGCGAGTACTGGGATCACATGTGCCGCAACGTCCTCGAGGACAACAAGGCCACCCGCGACGTCCTCGACCTGTCGGGGCTCGGCGCTCCCCCGTTCCTGTCGTGGCTGCCCGGTCCGGTCTGGGCGGTCCTCCGCATGCCGGTGGCGACGACCTTCGTGTGGCTGACGGTCGGCATGTACGACCCACCGGTCCGCGATCTCCTCGGCTACCGCTGGACCACCCGCGACGAGCGCCTGCACACTCTCGTCGGCCGCGCCGTGAACGCCGTCTTCCGTCTCGTCCCCTGGCGGTACCGCTACCACCCGCGCGCCCGCGCCGGCTGGGACCGCGAGACCGGACGCGCCCCCGCGCACGCGCCGCTCGTCCACACCCCGCGACGCAACCTTCCCCCGCGGGGCCGGCGCGACGACCCCCAGCACTACAGCCCGAAAGTCTGAGTTCCCAGGGAGCTCACAGACAACACCCACACTGCTCACGGGTTCCGGGACGACGCTGAATCACATGGAATTCATCGCTGTCACAGCCCTCGTCGTCATGGCGCTCTCCGGGGTCGTCGCCGCACACGCACCGAAATCGCTCGTCCACACTCGCTGACCGCGTGCGCGTGGAATGCTCGGGGCCATGGAGTGGGACCTTCCGAAGCTCTTCAACCGCCCCGCGCAGCTGACCGCCGCCCCGATCGACACCGAGCGTGCCGCCCGGCGCATCAGCGCCTACATCTACGGCAACATCCTCGTCCTCGCCGCGCTCATCCCCGTCACCAAAGCACAGGAAACCGTCGGCATCGCGATCGTCGTCGGAGCGGCGCTGTCCACCTTCCTCGCGCACATATTCGCCGAGTCCGTCGGCCAGACACTGCGTCTCGACCGCACGCTCACCCGAGCCGAACGCGGCGGGGAACTCCGCGACGGCCTGCCCATCCTCACGTCGGCCGTAGTCCCCAGCGTCATCCTGTGCACCGCGCTGATCGGCTGGCTCGAGCCGAGGACGGCGCAGTTGGTCGCCGAGTTGGTGATGATCACCCGGATCGCGTCGATCAGTTACGTGATCAGCCGTCTGCGCCGCGAGAGAGTCACGTCCGGCACCCACTGGGCGGCGTTCGGCCTCGCCGTCGTCGCATCGGCCATCGTGATCGTCAAGGTATTTCTGACACACTGACCGGCGGTTCGAGGAGTTCGATCCGCGATTCCGGTGCCGCCGCCCGCAACGCGTCGGCGGACAGGTCGTCCGGTTGCGCCTGCGACTGCACCTCCGCCTCCACCCGCGCCTGGTACGTCTTCACCTCGCGGTCGATGTCGTCGGCGTCCCAGCCGAGGACCGGAGCCACCAGTTGCGCCACCTGCTCTGCGCAGTTCACACCCCGGTGCGAGTACTCGATCGCGATGCGGGTGCGCCGGGCGAGGATGTCGTCGAGGTGCAGCGCACCCTCGGCCGCCGCCGCGTACACGACCTCGACCTGCAGGTAGGCGGGCGCGTCGGTGAGGGGCTGGAGAAGTTCCGGCGTATCGGCCGCCAGGTCGAGGACCTCGCCGATCAACGAGCCGTAACGGTCCAGCAGGTGCTTCACCCGGTACGGGTGCAGCCCGTACAGCTGGCCGAGGTGCACGGTCTGGTTGACCAGCGCGAAATAGCCGTCCGCCCCCACGAGCGGCACCTTCTCGGTGATGGACGGCGCCATCCGCGCCGGAATGTCCTCGGCCGCGAGATCGACGGCGTCCTCGGCCATCACGCGGTAGGTGGTGTACTTGCCGCCCGCGATGGCGACGAGGCCCGGCGCGACACGCGCGACGGCGTGCTCACGGGACAGCTTCGACGTCTCGTCGCTCTCCCCGGCGAGCAGCGGGCGCAGACCCGCGTACACACCGTCGATGTCGTCGTGGGTCAGCGACGTCACCAGCACCTTGTTGACGTGCCCGAGGATGTAGTCGATGTCGGCCTTGGTGGCCGCCGGGTGCGCGAGGTCGAGGTTCCAGTCCGTGTCGGTGGTGCCGATGATCCAGTGGCTGCCCCACGGGATGACGAACAGCACCGACTTCTCGGTGCGGAGGATGATCGCGGCGTCGCTGACGATCCGGTCCCGGGGCACCACGATGTGGACGCCCTTGGACGCGCGGACGCGGAATCGGCCGCGTTGGCGCGACAGCGCCTGGATCTCGTCGGTCCACACCCCGGTCGCGTTGATGACGACGTGCGCCTTGACGTCCGCGGTGCGCCCGTCCTCGCAGTCCCGGATGCGTACCCCGGACACCCGGTCGGCCTCCCGCAGGAATCCGACCACTTGCGTCGACGTCCGCACGACCGCCCCGTAGTGGGCGGCGGTGCGGGCGACGGTCATCGTGTGCCGGGCGTCGTCGACGACGGTGTCGTAGTACTGGATGCCGCCGGTCAGCGAGTTGCGCTTGAGCCCCGGCGCCATCCGCAGCGCGCCCGCGCGGGTCAGATGCTTCTGCGGCGGAACCGATTTGGCACCGCCCATCCGGTCGTAGAGGAAGATGCCTGCCGCCATGTAGGGCCGCTCCCACAACCGGTGGGTGATCGGGAACAGGAACTTGAGCGGTTTCACCAGGTGCGGCGCGAGGGTGGTCAGCGACAGTTCCCGCTCCCGGAGCGCCTCCCGGACCAGTCCGAACTCGAGCTGCTCGAGATAGCGCAGCCCGCCGTGGAACATCTTCGACGAGCGACTCGACGTTCCGGACGCGTAGTCGCGCGCCTCCACCAGCGCCACTTTCAGTCCGCGGGTGGCCGCGTCCAGGGCCGCACCGGCCCCGACCACACCACCGCCGATCACGACGACGTCGAACTGTTCGGTCTGCAGCTCGTCCCAGGCGGCGTCGCGCTGCCGGGGACCGAGGAACTGCACACCAGGCTGACTACTCAACTCGGGCTCCTGTGAGATGACGACGGATTCATGCCCAGGCTAGTAGCTTCATGCGTGTGATTCAGTACATCGCCGCGATAGACCAGGGCACCACCTCCAGCCGCTGCATGATCTTCGATCACGACGGCGCCGTGGTGAGCGTCGCCCAGAAGGAACACGAACAGTTCTTTCCGCGCGCAGGCTGGGTGGAGCACGACCCGACGCAGCTGTGGATCAACACCCGCGAGGTGGTGGCGTCCGCGCTCGCGAAGGCTGATCTCACCAAACGTGACATCGCCGCGATCGGCATCACCAATCAGCGCGAGACGGCGGTCGTGTGGGACCGGAACACCGGAGAACCCGTGTACAACGCCATCGTCTGGCAGGACACGCGCACCGACGAACTGTGCACGCAGCTCGGGGGTGACGAGGGCCCGGGCCGCTACCAGAAGCGCACCGGCCTGCCGCTGTCGACGTATTTCTCGGGGCCGAAGGTCCGCTGGATCCTCGACAACGTCGACGGCGCCCGCGAGAAGGCGGAGGCGGGCGAGCTCTGCTTCGGCACGATCGACAGCTGGATCCTGTGGCACATCACGGAGGGCACTCACGTGACGGATGTCACCAACGCGTCCCGCACGCTGTTGATGAATCTCGAGACCCTGGACTGGGATCCGGAGATCTGCGCCGATTTCGGCATCCCGATGTCCATGCTGCCCGAGATCCGCAGTTCGTCGGAGGTCTACGGCGTCGGACGCGAGCGGGGGACGCTGCCGGGCGTGCCGGTCGCGGGAATCCTCGGCGATCAGCAGGCCGCGACGTTCGGGCAGGCCTGCCTGTCCGAAGGCGAAGCGAAGAACACGTACGGGACGGGAAACTTCCTGCTGCTGAACACGGGGACCACCCCCGTGCACAGTAAGCACGGCCTCCTCACCACCGTCTGCTACAAGATCGGCGACGCACCGGCCGTGTACGCACTGGAGGGGTCCGTGGCCGTCACCGGTTCGCTGGTCCAGTGGCTGCGCGACAACCTGGGAATCATCCAGTCGGCCAAGGACATCGAGGACCTGGCGAAATCGGTCGACGACAACGGCGGCGCCTACTTCGTGCCCGCGTTCTCCGGGTTGTTCGCCCCCCGCTGGCGGCCCGACGCCCGCGGGGCGATCGTCGGGCTCACCCGCTTCGTGAACAAGGGCCATCTCGCCCGGGCCGCGCTCGAGGCCACCGCGTACCAGACCCGGGAGGTGATCGAGGCGATGCGCGCCGATTCGGGTGTCGAACTCGCGTCCCTCAAGGTGGACGGCGGCATGGTCGTCAACGAGACCCTCATGCAGTTCCAGTCGGACATTCTCGCGGTGCCCGTCATCCGGCCCGTCGTCAACGAGACGACGGCGCTGGGCGCCGCGTACGCCGCGGGCCTGGCCGTCGGCTTCTGGGAGAGCGAGGACGACATCCGCGCGAACTGGGCCGTCGACAAGACCTGGGAGCCCGGGATGGACGAGGCCGAGTCCACCCGGCTCTACGCCGAGTGGAACAAGGCGGTCGAGCGGACCTACGACTGGGTGTGATCGGCGTACGCGTCGCCGAGCCGCGCCGTCGCGCCCGTCAGCACGTCTTCCGAACAGGTCGCGAAGCACAGCCGCAGCGCGCTCCGGTGCTCCGCGGCGACGCCGAACGCCGATCCCGGGACGAATGCCACACCGTGCTCGACGGCGGTCGGCAGCAGTGCCGCGGTGTCCAGGCCGGGGTCGGCGAATTCGGTCCAGCAGAACATTCCGCCCACGGCCGAGGACGCGCCGGCGCGGTCGCCGAACGTCGAGGCGATCCCGGCGGCGAGCGCCCGGGCCCGCGACCCGTAGCGGGCGCGCAGCATCTCCAGGTGCAGGTCCAGCCACGGCTCGTCCGACAGCAGTCCGGCGGCGATCTGGTGGGTCAGTGACGAACCGCAGAGGTCCGCGCCCTGCTTGAGCAGTTCGACGGCCTCACACACCCGCCGGTCGCCGTGCAGCCACCCGACCCGCAGTGCGGGTGCCAGGATCTTCGATGCGCTGGACAGCCGGATCACCCGGTCCGACAGCGCCGCGACGGGCGCGGGCGGTGGTCCGTCGAAGAAGAGTTCGCCGTACGGGTCGTCCTCGATCACCCAGAAGCCGTAGCGGTCGGCCAGCGCGGCGAGGTGTTCCCGGCGGCCGGCCGCCAGGACGACGCCGCGCGGGTTGTGGAAATTGCTCACCGTGTGGACGACGGTGGGCCGAAGTCCGGACTCGAGCAGACCCTCCAGGGCGGCGGTGTCCATGCCGTCGGCGTCCAGCGGGACGGACCGGACGTCGGCCTCCGCGGCGCGGAACACCTGCAGCGCTCCGGTGTACGCGGGTTCCTCGACGATCACGACGTCGCCCGGGTCGAGCAGCACCTGCGCGAGCAGGCTCAGCGCCTGCTGCGAGCCGTGGGTGACGACGACGTCCGCGGCGCCCAGCGGCCTGCCGATCTTGGCGCCCTCGCGCGCGGCGAGCACGTCGCGGAGCTTTCGCAGCCCGGTGGTCTCGCCGTACTGGACGGAGGCCGGGTCCGCGAGCGCGAGTTCGGCCTCCTTCCGGATGCGTTCGCGCGGAATGAATTCGGGGTCCGGCAGCCCACCGGCGAGGCTGACCACGTCGGGCCGGGCGGTGAGCGTGAGAAGGTCACGGATGGCGGAGCTGCGCAGCCCCTCCATGCGGCGGGCAAGCGATTGCGGCATGTCGACTCCCAGGAGGCACGTCAAAACGGAGATCAGGTGAGGAACACCCTGTCCGTCCTGGGTCTGCGGGGCGGGAGAGCGCCGAGGCACGGCCGATGATTTCGGACCGTGCCTCGACTATCTCACCGCAGGAGCCACTATGTGAAATGTAATTCTCACATTTCGGGATCAGTCCAGGTCGTCGTGCCGCATCAGCTGGCGAGCCGCCTCGGTGATCGACCCGGTCAGCGACGGGTACACCGAGAACGTCGCGGCGAGATCGTTGACGGTGAGGTTGTTCTGCACGGCGATGGCGATGGGCAGGATCAGTTCCGACGCAGTCGACCCGACCACCACGCCGCCGATCACCACCCCGGTGGCCGGGCGGCAGAAGATCTTCACGAACCCGCGGCGCAGCCCGGACATCTTCGCGCGCGGGTTGGTGTTGAGCGGGAGCATGA
>JBCEBZ010000281.1:0-16559 GCA_039206675.1 Rhodococcus sp. (in: high G+C Gram-positive bacteria)
CCGTCGAACAGCGACCACATCTCGCCGATGGTCTCGTCGCCGACGCGGGTGACCACTCCCCGGGTGTCGTCCAGGACCAGGTCGACGGCGGCGCGCTTGTCGAGCCAGTCCTGCTGGGTGCGGGGAAGCTTGTTCGCGATGGCGTTGCGTTCACCGGAGTCGGGGTCGACGTAGGTCATCGCGTCCTGCGTGGCCTCCTCGTGCGCGAGGTCGTAGATGCGGGCTCGCACGTCGACGATCGGCTTGAACATGGGATGGTCGGCGACGTCCTTGACGCGTTCCCCGTCGACCCAGACCTCACGGCCGTCTCTGATGGACTCCCTGTATTCGTCTCCGGTGCGGATCATTTCGTGCTCCTGGTCCTCGGCGCGGGGTGTGCGTCCGGGTAGTCGGGAAAGGTGGAAGGTTCGAATGCTGCGGGCTTGCTGTAGGTGTGGGAGGAGTACACAAGTGGTTCGCCGGAGTGGGCCTCGACGGCGGCGACGCGTCCGATGTAGATGCGGTGGGTGCCGGCCTCGATGACCTCGTGGACGGAGCAGTCGAACGACGCGATCGCGTCGTGCACGCGCGGCGAGCCGGATTCGGCCACGGTCCAGTGCCCGCACGTGAAGTCCCATCGTTGCTTGCCGGGCCACGGGCGGCCCGCGAACGTGTCGGCAACGTGATCGTGCTGGGTGGCAAGCACATTGACGCAGAAGACCCCGTTCTCGGAGATCGCGTCGTTGACGGGGCTTCGTCCGTGGAGGCAGACCAGCACCAGCGCCGGGTCGGCCGAGACGGAGCACATCGCGCTCACGGTCTGCGCGGCGCGCCCGCCGGGACCGTCGGTCGCGACGACGGTGACCCCGGTCGCGACGGCGCCCATGGCCGTGACGAAGTTCGCGGTCGAGCCGTCCGACATCGGTGGGGCCACCGATGTTCGGGCCGTCGTTTCGACGGCGGAGTGAGGGTCGGCGATCGGCATGACGGGCTCCTTTCTGTGTGCGGTGAGCGAGGAGTTCGTGCCGTTGAAGCAATCTTGAAGTCCGCGGCGAAATCTGTACAACACAGATAAGTGGAGCACTGCATAACGAAAATCGATGCACCGGGAAGGAGTGACCCACGGCTCCCGGACCAGCGATAATTCCTATATCAGCCGATGCGGACGGGGACGATCATGACGCCACTGCAGCGCTACATAGCCGAAGAGATCGCGATCGACCACGCCGACGGGCTGCTGACGCGCCGGGAGGCGCTGCGCAGGCTGGGCCTCATCGGCCTCGGGGTGGCGGCGGCCACCTCCCTGCTCGCCGCGTGCTCCACCGGCGGCGACGAGCAGTCGTCCACCTCGGCGCCGGTGAACCCCGGTGGGGCGACACCCCCGCCGCCGGGAACGGCCGACGCCGTGGGTACCGAGGCCGTGACGTTCGCGGGCCCGGACGGGCGGGAACTGCAGGGCGCGTGGGCGGAAGCGGCCACGCCCCGCGGGACGGTGCTCGTGGTGCACGAGAACAAGGGCCTGACCGATCACATCCGTTCGGTGGCGGGCCGATTCGCCGGCGCCGGCTACTCGGCGCTGGCCGTCGACCTGCTGTCGGAGGAGGGCGGGACCGCGACGTTCACCGACCAGGCCCAGGCCACCGCCGCGCTGGCCACCGTGCCGCCGGCACGATTCGTCGCAGACATGAAGGCCGGGGTCGACGAACTCGGCCGCCGGGTACCGGACAAGAAGACGGCGGCGGTCGGGTTCTGCTTCGGCGGCGGCATGGTGTGGCAACTCCTCGCGTCCGGCGAACCGCGACTGGCGGCGGCCGTCCCGTTCTACGGTCCCCTGCCCGAGGGTGCGGACTTCTCCGGGTCGAAGGCCGCGGTCCTCGCCATCTACGCGGAGTTGGACGCGCGGGTGAACGCGTCCCGCGATGCCGCCGCCGCGGCACTCGCGAAGGCGGGGTTGCCACACGAGATCGTCACCGTTCCCGGTGCCGATCACGCGTTCTTCAACGACACCGGACCCCGATATAACGCGGCCGCGGCGGCCGAGGCCTACGAACGCGTCCTCGCCTGGTTCGGCGAATATTTGGGGTGAGGCGGGCGCATCAGCAGCGCGGCGACGAGGAAACAGACCGCACCCACGAACGTCCCCAGATCCGCGACCACCGGGTTCGCCAGCACGTCGGTGCCGGGCTCGATGAACGCGGCGACCGCGGACACCCCGAACGCCACCGACCCGATCATGTTCAGCCAGGTGCTGCGCCAGTTCCGGGCGTGCGGATCCCACAGCTTGTCGGTTTCCGTGGTGGCCACCACCGCCAGAGCGCTCGCGACGAGGAAGGCCGTCGACCCGAAGATGTCGGGCCGCCACCCCCACACCCGGTCCTGCTCGACGGTGAGCCCGTGGATGAGGGCAACCCCCGTACTGATGTTGAACAGGAGGGTGCCGACGAACTGGATCAGCGCGGCCCACCAGTCGTAGCGTTCGACCCTCTCCGATTCTTCACCGGGTACCGGTCTGCCGCTGAGGAGCAGCTGGATGAACCCGGCGGTGGTGAAGAACAGCGATCCGACGAAGTACGTGATGTTGTCGAGTTCGGGACCGACCTCGTCGCCGTACACCCGGGTGGCCGCCAGGCCGAACAGGAAGGAGCCGATGGCGAATCCCCAGGACTCCCGGCGCAGGCGCAACACTCGGCGCGGCGCGGAGGAGGTGCGGTCTTTCGCCATCGTGACAGCCCCCCTCACCCGTCGGCCCGGATTTCTCAGACTCTCCGAAGACCCGGTCCCGGTCAAGGCCGGGCGCCGAAATTCGGCTGCGAGTCCAGGCGGGGTGTGCCAGGGTCGAACCATGACGAGCACCGGCGCAATCACGATCAGAACTGCGACCGAGCAGGACTGGCCGAAGATCATCGTGCTCAACGAGATCTGTTTCGTGACACCGCAGACCGCCGAATTCACCGCGCACTGGAAACAACTCGTCAGTGGTGAGCCGCCGATCATCGCGCTCGATCGGGACGAGGTCGTCGGCGCCACCATGGACATTCCCATGGATGTCACCGTCCCCGGCGGCGGCAGCGTCGCGGCGGCCGGTGTCACCGCGGTCACGGTCGCGCCCACCCATCGGCGGCGCGGCGTTCTCCGCGCGCTGTACACCGAACACCACGCGCGGATCCGGGCGTCGGGCGTGCCGCTGTCGATTCTCACCGCCAGCGAGGGCGGCATCTACGGACGGTTCGGCTACGGACCCGCGACCGTCGAGTCCACGGTGAGCATCGACCGCCGGTTCGCCGTCCCGCATCCGAAGGCACCGGACCCCGGCGGTGTGCGGATGGTCCATCCCGCGGAGGCCCGGCCCGCGTTCACGGACGTCTACCGCCGCTGGCAGCAGGTGACGCCGGGGGCGCAGGTGCGGCCGGAGATCGTGTGGAACCGCATCTTCGCCGACCGCGAGAGCGAGCGCGGCGGCGGCACGGCATTGTTCGGGCTCGTCCACGACGACGGTTATGTGCTCTACCGCCGGGCCTCCGGCGACAACGGATCGTTCGCCCGCGTGGACGAGATCCGCACGGTCACCTCCGACGCCCACGCCGCGCTGTGGCGGGCGATGCTCGGCCTCGACCTCGTGCGCCGCATCGAAGCGAACCTCACCCCGGAGGATCCGCTGCCCTATCTGCTCACCGACGGCCGGCTCGTGCGCACCTCGTCGCGTCACGACGAGTTGTGGGTGCGGATCATGGACGTCCCCGCCGCGCTGGAGGCCCGCACGTTCCGCGGCGACCTCGACGTGGTGGTGCAGGTCGACGACGGGTTCCTGGACGCCGGTGGCAGATTCTCCCTGTCCGTCCGGGACGGCAAGGCCGTGTGCACCCGGACCGACGCCGCTCCCCACGTGGTGCTCGACCTGGACGTGCTCGGCAGCCTGTACCTCGGGGCGCACCGGGCGCGGACGTTCGCGGCCGCGAACCGGCTGTGGGCCGCCGACGCCGACGTCCTCGACCGGTTCGAGCACGCGTTCGGCTCCGACCGCGACGCCCAGATGGGCTGGGCCTTCTAACCCGACGTGCCCGCCTGCGCCGCGAACACGGCCCGCGCCCGCTCGGCGACGGCCCGGGCCCGCGCCGTGCTCCGGACTCCCTTGAGCCGGGCGAGCACGACGGGGAGCCCGGGAACGTCGTCGGTGATCGGCAGTGTCGCGACCCTCCCGCCGTCGTACGTCCGGCCCTCGGCGGGCCGCTGGTTCAGTATCGAGAAGCCGTGCCCGCGGGCGACGAGACCTCGCACCGTTTCGTAGCTCGCCGACCGGTAGCGGACCATCGGGGTCACCCCCGACCCCGACAGCATGGCGAGGAAGTAGTCGCGGCTGCTCGGCAGGTCCAGCAGCACCATCGGTTCGCCCTCGAGGTCGGCGAGCGCGATCGCGTCCTGGCCGGCCAGCCGGTGGTCCGGGGGCAGGACGACGTGCGGTCGGGCGACGCCGAGGGTCTCCGTCTCCATGTCTTCGCCCAGCGCGAGGTCGTAGGTGAGGGCCAATTCCGCGGTGCCGTTCCGCAGTGCTGCCCGCACCGCCTCCGCCTGCGTCTCGACCACCTCGACCTCGAGGTCGGGGTGCTGATCGCGCAGGTCCGAGATGAGCGTCGGCAGAATGAACGGGGTGAGGGTGACGAAGCAGGCCAGGCGCACCGTCCCGCGGACGGTGTCCTCGTGACCGCGCGCCGCGTCGAGGACCTCACCGAGGTGGGCGAGGACGCTGCGGGTGTCGCGGAGCATTTCCTCCCCCGCCGCCGTGAGCACGAGCCCCCGGGACCGTTGCCGGATGAACAGCTGGGTGCCGATCTGGTGCTCGAGTTGGGAGATCGCCGAGGACACCGCAGACTGCGCGACCATCAGCTCGTCGGCGGCCTTGGTCATGCTGGAGAAGTTCGCGGCCTCGACGAAATACCTGAGCTGGGTGAACGTCACGTCGGGTCGTCGTTGCATGCGCTCTCCTCGGGATCTGAGGCCACCAGGATCGCAGGTCTCCGACCGGGGAGCCACCTTCGACACCCGCGGCCCCGTCAGCGGACGTCGGCCTTCACGAGGTCGGGATCCGGCTCGTCGTCGCACACGGAATGCGGGACGCTCGCGGACCGCACCGACGTGCCCCGCACGTAGCCGACGGCGCCGAGGAGCGCGAGCACGGCCAGCGTTCCGAGGGTGAACACCTCGAACGTCCCCTGGCTCACGCCCCAGATCTCGTCGAAGTCGTAGTCCAGGCCGAAGACCGATTCCAGCGTGCCGGGGAAGACCGCCACCCACGATCCGAGCAGCACCCAGGCGAAGCAGAGGGAGCCGAGGACGCGGAAGCCGGCGTTTCCGGTGGGCACCCGGAAGGGCCGGGCGACGTCCGGGAACCGCGTACGCAGCCGGACCGCCGACGGGATGACGATCAGGTAGCTGAGCAGGAACGTCGAGATCGAGATCGTCAGCACCACCGCGAAGATGGAACCGCCGGAGCCGGTGATCTGCATCGCCGCGATCATGAAGACGGTGGCGACGAGCCCGGACAGGAAGTTGACGCGCACCGGCGTTCCGAGTCGGGGATGGAATCGGCCGAAGAAGCCGCCGAAGAAGGCACCGTCGGCCGCGGCCATCGCCTGCATGCGGTCGCTGATGATCATCCACGCCGCACCCTGGGTCATGAGGATCACCGCGAAGATCACCCCGGTCACCGTCAGCATGGCGGGCGCGGCGGGTCCGTAGACGCTGTACACGGTCGCGACCGCCTCGAGCAGGCCGCCGACACCGGTGATGTCGTCCGCGGGCACGACGAGGAGGATCGCGAAGATCGGCAGCAGGTAGGACGCGGCGGCGATGGCGCAGGCGCGGGCGATCGAGATCGGGACGTCGCGGGCGGGGTTCTTCATCTCCCCGGCGGCGCTGTTGCCGGATTCGAATCCGAGGTAGGAGAACAGCAGCAGCGGCGTGACGCCGAGGAGTCCGGTGAGGGTGGGGCTGAAGTCTCCGGCTGAGATGCCGGCGAACCCGTTCTTCGCGGCGTAGATGCCGGTGGTGACGAGGAAGAACAGCAGGAACACGATCTTCAGGAACGCGCCGATCGTCGGAATCCATTTGCCGCGAGCAAGACTCACCACGGCCGCGAGCACCGTCAGCCAGATGAAGACCAGTTTGAACAGATAGTCCGTCACCGAGCCTTCCTCGAAGGCGGTGACATAGTGGTTCCACGTCTCCGCGGCGATGAACGCCATCGACCCGCCGACCCACACGGGCTGGGTCACCCACGTCAGCAGCGACGCGAGCGCGGCGAGGGGACGGCCGAACGCTCGCCGCACCCACACGTAGACGCCGCCCTCGCCGGTGAACGTGCTGCCGATCTCGGCGAAGATCAGGCCGTACGGCAGGAGGAAGAACACGGCGAGCACGAGTGCCCAGGTGAACGTCTCCGCGCCGAACGTGGAGACCTGGCCGAGAACCTCGACCGACACCACCGCCGCGACGATGAGGAAGACGATGTCGAAACGGCCGAGGGACTTCTTGAGATGTCGGGTCTGTTCGTCCGCCAGGGCGGTGGGGGTGTTGTCGCTCATCGCGGTACCTCGTTGCTGGATTCGATAGGAATATGCTTACGCACCAAGGCGTTTCGGTCGGCGCGGTGTCAGTCTTCGGCGGCAACGTTGCAGTGATGCCGGTCACTACTCTCGTCCGCACTCGGCAAATCTGTACAGCACAAAGATCCGGGGTAGTGCATCAGTTCTGCAGATGCAGCCGTTCTCGCGAATCCCGCCCCGCGGCTCTAGTCCGCGGCGAACTCGGCGATGGAGCACGACAGCACGGTCTCGAGGTAGCGAAGGACACTGTTCCGTGCGGTCCACGGCTCGATGCGCCGGTTCCGCGCGATGATGTGGAGGCCGTAGGCGTCCTCGAGGCTCACCGCGGTGCGGGCGATCTCCTCGGTAGGCATCGAGGGCGTGAACACTCCCCGGGACCGGCCGATCTCGAGCACGGTGCTGTACAGCGACACCTCCAGGTCGAACAGCGTCGACAGGAGTGCGGAGTGCGTCGCGTTGCGGCTCGCGTGGAGATGCAGTTCGTAGAGGACCGTGCACAACGGGTCGTCGGCGGCATCGGGAATGCCCAGGCGCACCGTGGTGCGCAGCCGCTCGACCGGATCGGCGAGGTCCTGCACCGCGTCGTGCCTGCGCCGGTAGAACCGGTCGACTGCGTGCTCGTGTACTTCGACGAGCAGATCCTCGAGTGACGGGTAGTAGTAGCTGACCAGACCCGCCGACAGGCCCGCCTCCTCCGCGACGTCCTTGATGCGCAGCCCGGTCATGCCCCGCTTGGTGATCGCGGTGGTGGCCGCCGAGACCATCTCACTTCGCCGGACTCCCTGCCGCTTCGGACGTGCCATGACCACCATTATTGATGAACTTCATCAATAAACAAGTGGCGATCGGGGCGAAATCTTGCCAGCCGAGCCTGGACTTTCCCTCTTCGATCGGCAATTATTTGAGACAGATCGCAAAGAATCGCCCGTCTCGGCGAAGTGGAACGGCCCGCCAGCCCCGTGCGCAGGCCTCCACAGCGAGCCCACTCCCCGCCTCCAGTCAGGAACCCACCGTGCGTGATCCGCGATACGACATCCTGTTCGAACCGGTCCAGATCGGACCGGTCACCGCCCGCAACCGGTTCTTCCAGGTCCCCCACTGCAACGGCATGGGCTACCGGGACCCGTCCGGCGAGGCCTACATGCGCAGAGTCAAGGCCGAGGGCGGCTGGGCGGTCGTCTGCACCGAGCAGGTCGAGATCCACCCCACCTCGGACATCGGCCCGTTCATCGAACTGCGCCTGTGGGACGACCAGGACCTGCCCGCCCTCACCAGGATCTCCGAGAAGATCCACGAGGGCGGCTCCCTCGCCGGCATCGAACTCGCGCACAACGGCCTGAACAGCCCCAACCTGATCAGCCGCGAGACGCCGCTCGGCCCGCAGAATCTGCCCGTCGTCTCCTGGAATTACGACCCCGTCCAGGCCCGGGAGATGACCAAGTCGGACATCGCCGATCTCCGGCACTGGCACAAGGAAGCGGTGCGCCGGTCGCTGAAGGCCGAATACGACATCGTCTACGTGTATGCCGGACACGCGATCGGCGGCCTGCACCACTTCCTGTCCCGCCGCTACAACAACCGGACGGACGAGTACGGCGGCAGCCTGACCAACCGGGTGCGCCTGCTCCGCGAAATCCTCGAGGATTCACGCGAGGTCGCCGACGGCAAGGCCGCGGTCGCGTGCCGCATCTCCGTCGACGAACTCCTCGGCGACGAGGGGATCACCCGCAGCGAGATCGAGGACGTCATCGGCCTGCTCGGCGAGACCCCGGATCTCTGGGACTTCGTGCTGGGCAGCTGGGAGGACGACTCCGTCACCTCGCGGTTCGGTCCCGAGGCGGAGCAGGAACCGTACGTCCGCGGGCTGAAGCAGCTCACCACCAAACCCGTCGTCGGCGTCGGCCGCTTCACCTCACCCGACACCATGCTGCACCAGGTCAAGAGCGGCATCCTCGACTTCATCGGGGCGGCCCGCCCGTCGATCGCCGACCCGTACCTTCCCCGCAAGATCGAGGAGGGCAACCTCGAGGACATCCGGGAATGCATCGGCTGCAACATCTGCGTGTCCGGGGACTTCACGATGTCGCCGATCCGCTGCACCCAGAACCCGACGATGGGCGAGGAGTTCCGGCGCGGGTGGCACCCGGAGCGGATCAAGGTGCGCTCGAGCGAATCGAACGTCCTCGTGGTCGGTGCCGGCCCCGCCGGGCTCGAGGCGGCACGCGCGCTCGGGCAACGCGGCTACACCGTGAGCCTCGCCGAGGCGAGCAGGCAACTCGGTGGCCGGGTGACGCGTGAGTCGAAGCTGCCCGGACTGTCCGCCTGGATCCGAGTGGTGGACTACCGGCAGCAGCAGCTCCGCAAGCTGGCCAACGTCGACGTGTTCATGGAGAGCGAGATGACCGCCGACGACGTCATCGACAACGACTTCCACCACGTCGTCGTCGCCACCGGTTCCAGTTGGCGCCGCGACGGCGTCGGCCGGTGGCACACCCACGCCGTTCCCGTCGACGAGCACGCCGACGTCCTGACACCGGACGACGTGATGGCGGGACTCCGACCCGCAGGCAACAAGGTGGTGCTCTTCGACGACGACCACTACTACCTCGGTGCCGTCGTCGCCGAACTCCTCGCCAAGGAGGGTTTCGACGTCACCCTGATCACGCCGGCCGCGCACGTGTCGCAGTGGACGACGAACACCATGGAGGTGGTCCGCATCCGCAAGCGAATCATCAACGCCGGTGTGCACGTTCAGGTGAACCGCGCCGTCACGGCGGTCACCGCCGAGGGCGTCCGCACCGTGTGCGCGTTCACCGGCGACGAACAATTCGTCGACGCGGACGGCGTCGTCCTCGTCACCGCCCGGCTCCCGCACGACGGGTTGTTCCACGACCTGCAGTCTCGCGAATCCGAATGGGCGGCCGCCGACCTGCGCAGCGTCCGCGGCATCGGCGACGCGTGGGCGCCGTCCACCATCGCGGCGGCCGTCTGGTCCGGGCACCGGTACGCCGAGGAACTGGAAGAACCACCCGCACCGGGCCCGGTCGCCTTCCGCCGGGAGGTCACCGGACTGTCGATCGAACCCGTCCGCACCCTGTCCGTCCCCCCGCTCGTCACCGCACAGAACTGAGGAAACCCACCATGACCGCAGTACACCCGATCCCCACCGGCGCCGAGAACGTCGCGGCGATGACCCCCAGCGCCTACGTCACCGCGGACACGCTCCGCGCCGGCGATCCCCAGGAACACGAAATGGTCCACCTGAGCAGCGGCGACGACAAGTTCACCATCGGCTCGTGGCGCGCCGAGCCCTACCGCGAATTCATCGAGTCCTACCCGGGCGACGAATACACCCGCGTGCTGGAGGGTTCCGTGACGCTGACGGCGGACGACGGGGTCGCGCACACCTTCGGCCCCGGCGACGCGTTCACCCTGACCAGGGGGTGGCGCGGGGAGTACCGCGTCGACGAACCGCTGCTCAAGCAGTTCGCCATCTACGTTCCCTGACCACCACTTCGAGCACGAGGATGACGATGCCTGATCCGACCACACTCGACGACTGGACAGCGCTCGCCGCGACGATCACGCCGCGCCGGGAACTCTTCATCGACGGCGCGTTCCGTCCCGCGAAATCGGACGAGACGTTCGATTCGATCAACCCGGCGACCGGCGAACTCCTCGCCCGGGTGTCCGCCGCGGACGCCCCCGACGTCGACGTGGCGGTCCGGTCCGCGCGGGAGGCGTTCGACTCGGGCATCTGGTCGCGGAGCCCGGCGTCCCACCGCAAGCGGGTCCTGCTCCGGCTCGCCGAGCTCATCCTCGAGCACCGCCACGAGCTCGCCCTGCTCGACTCCCTCGACATGGGCAAGCTCGTGGTGGAGGCGCTGACCGTCGACGTCCCCTCCGCCGCACAACTTTTCAGGTTCTACGCGGAGGCCCTCGACAAGGTCGGCGGGGAGATCGCGCCCACCGAACCCGGGAATCTCGCGCTCGTCTCCCGCGAACCGCTCGGGGTCGTCGCCGCCGTGGTGCCGTGGAACTTTCCGCTCGATCTGGCGGTGTGGAAGCTGGCGCCCGCCCTCGCCGCCGGAAACAGCGTCATCGTCAAGCCCGCCGAGCAGGCCCCGCTGTCGGTGCTGCGACTGGCCGAACTCGCGGCCGAGGCGGGCCTGCCGGACGGAGTCCTGGGTGTTCTTCCCGGGCACGGCGCCGCCGCCGGCGCCTCACTGGGCCTGCATCCCGATGTCGACGTCGTCGCCTTCACCGGCTCGACCGCGACCGGGAAGCGGTTCCTCCGGTACGCGGCGGACTCGAACCTGAAGCAGGTCTGGCTCGAATGCGGCGGCAAGAGCCCGAATCTCGTGTTCGCCGACGCCGATCTCGACGAGGCCGTGGAGAAGGCCGTGTTCGGCGCCTTCTACAACCAGGGGGCGGTGTGCTCGGCCAACTCCCGGTTGCTGGTCCAGGAGTCGGTCGCCGAGCAGGTGACCGAGGCCCTCGTCCGCCGGGCGTCGTCGATCCGGCCCGGCAACCCGCTCGACCCCGAGTCCACGCTGGGCGCGATCGTCGACGAGACGCACACCGAGACGGTCGCCGGTTTCCTCCAGCGCGCCCGCCCCGACAGCCGGGTGTTGCTCGGCGGCAACCGGACCACCGTCGACGGCCGGGGTTGTTTCGTCGAACCGACGATCCTCGCCGACGTCGCCCCGACCGCCGAGGTCGTGACGCAGGAGGTGTTCGGACCCGTCCTCACCGTCCAGACGTTCACCGACGAGTCCGACGCCGTCCGCATGGCCAACGACAGCATCTACGGGCTGGCGGCGTCGGTGTGGACGGAGAATCTGAACCGGGCCCACCGCGTCTCCGCCGCACTGCGGGCGGGAACCGTGTCGGTCAACACCGTCGACGCCATCAGCGCGCAGACCCCGTTCGGCGGGTTCAAACAGTCCGGCTTCGGCCGCGACCTGTCCCTGCACGCGATGGACAAGTACACCGGGCTCAAGACCACGTGGATCCGGCTGCGGTAGTGAGCGGGCGAATGTACCGTTCGGCGCACCCGAGGCGCCCGAAGGTACATTCGCCCCCCGAAACGTGGCACCCCACGCGGGCGGGTCGAGCCGCTAAGCTGGCGCCATGTTTGCCCTCGCCCCTTCGGAACCGGATCCGCGATTGCGTTGTGCCACAGCACTTCATGGCAACACCTCCACGAAAGAGCCGGTCGCGGTACGCCGTCTCGACGCGACCGACTGGGATGCGGTGCTCCGGATCTACTCCGAGGGGATCGCGACGCGACGGGCGACGTTCGACACCCAGACCCCCACGCGGCCGGAACTGGACGCGCGGTGGCTGGACGGACACCGGTGGGTGGCCGAGGTGGACGGGGTTGTCGCCGGGTGGGCGGCCCTGACTCCCGTGTCGTCGCGGCGCTGCTTCCGCGGGGTGGCGGAGAACTCCGTGTACACGGCCGGGGAGTTCCGCGGCGCGGGCGTCGGGACCGCGCTGATGCGACGGCTCATCGACGAGGCCGACTTCGCGGGCATCTGGACGCTGCAGGCCTCGGTGCTGGCCGTCAACGCGGGATCGATCGCCCTGCACCACGCGGTCGGCTACCGGACGGTCGGGGTGCGGGAGCGGCTCGCGCAGATCGACGGCGTCTGGCACGACAGCGTCCTGCTCGAGCGCCGCCGGGACACCTGACACCGCGACGAACCGGGCATACCGTGGAGGGATGCTCCCCATCGTCGATCTCGCCGAACTGGACACCCCGGCCGGGCGGGAACGGTTGCGGGAAATCACCCACCACGTGGGTTTCTTCTACCTCGACGGGCACGGCGTGGACCGGGAGTTGCTCGACCGCGTGTTCACGGTCGCGCGGGAGTTCTTCGCGTTGCCCGAGGACTCCAAGCAGTCCATCGCGATGCTGAACAGCCCGCATTTCCGCGGCTACAACCGCGTGGGCGGTGAGCTGACCAACGGCGAGACCGACTGGCGCGAACAGATCGACATCGGTCCCGAACGGCTGCCGATCCCCGGCGCCGCCGACTACCTGCGGCTACAGGGCCCCAATCAGTGGCCCACCGACCTGCCCGATCTCGAGAAGACGATCGAGGCCCTCGACGCCGCCCTCGCCGACGTCGGGATGCGGCTGCTCCGGAACTGGGCCGCGTCGCTCGACGCCGACCCGGCCACCTTCGACGATGCGTTCGCGCACGCCCCCGCCACATTGATCAAGGTGGTCCGCTATCCGGAACGGCCGAGCGCCGACCACACCGGGGAACAGGGCGTGGGCGCCCACAAGGACTCGGGCGTGTTGACGATGCTGCTCCTCGAACCGGGGTCGTCGGGTCTGCAGGTGGAGACGGAGGACGGCGACTGGATCGACGCGCCCGCCCGGGCGGGTTCGTTCGTGGTGAACATCGGCGAACTGCTCGAGGTCGCGACCGGCGGCTACCTCCGGGCCACCCGGCATCGGGTGCTCACCCCCGCCGGTGCACCCGAGCGGCTGTCGGTCCCGTACTTCCTCAATCCCGCTCTCGACGCCACGGTCCCGGTGATCACCCTGCCACCGCATCTCGCCGCGCGCGCCCGCGGAATCGAGAACGATCCGTCGAACCCGCTCTACAACACGTACGGCGAGAACGCATGGAAGAGCCGCACCCGTGCCCACCCGGACGTCTACGCGCGCTGGTACCCGGACGAGGCGGAACCGGGGTAAAACGTCCGCCACCACCGGGAGTAGTGTTCCCGCAGTGTTGCTCCTGACCTCTCGGCGTTACGTCGACCTCCGCCTGCAGGCGAGTGCCATCTGTCCGCGCTCGCGCTGACGCACCGCAACATTCAGGACTCTCTCTCGCCGTAACCGCCCCACCGGGCGAAGTCTCACGGCCCCATGCGAAAGGCACACCCATGCCCAGCCCCGCGCTGTCCACGCGCGCCGAGACCACCTCTCGGCGCCGTCTACCCCAGTGGGCCACGTCGTTCGGCCCCCAGATCGTCACCGGACTCGTCGTCGGTGTCGTCCTCGGTCTCGTCGCCCGCGCCATGCCCGTCGCCGCCGACGGCAACGAGAACTGGCTCGTCGGAACCGTCCACACCATCGGTTCCAGTTATGTGAAATTGCTTACGGTCGCGGTGATTCCGCTGGTGTTCACGGCCATCGTCAGCTCGATCGCCAACCTACGCGAGGTGGCCAACGCCGCCCGCCTGGCCGTGCAGACGCTGCTGTGGTTCGCGATCACCGCGTTCATCGCCGTGATCATCGGGATCGTCGTCGGGTCGATCACCCAGCCCGGAGCCCGCACCGGAGTCAGCGCGGCCACCGAGAAGGCGCCCGGCACCACCGGTTCGTGGTGGGCGTTCATCACGGGACTGGTTCCCAGCAACTTCCTCGGCCTGAACGCGAAGACCACCGTCACCGAGGGCGCGGCCAGCACGTCGCTGAGCTTCAACGTGCTGCAACTGCTCGTCGTCGCGGCCGCGATCGGCATCGCCGCCCTGAAGGTCGGGGCGAAGGCCGAGCCGTTCCTGCAGTTCAACGCGTCGCTGCTCGCCATCGTGCAGAAGGTGCTGTGGTGGATCATCCGCCTCGCACCGATCGGGACCGCGGCACTGATCGCGAACGCCGTCGCCACGTACGGCTGGGATGCCATCGGCTCCCTCGGCTGGTTCACCGCCGCCGTGTACGCCGGCCTGGCCATCGTGTTCTTCGTCGTCTACCCCGTCCTGATCCGCGCGCACGGACTGTCGGTGCGCGCCTTCTACTCCGGCGTGTGGCCCGCCACGCAACTCGGCTTCGTGTCGCGGTCGTCGATCGGCACCCTGCCCCTCACCGAGCGGGTCACCGAGCGCAATCTCGGTGTCCCCCGCGAGTACGCGTCGTTCGCCGTGCCGCTCGGATCGACCACCAAGATGGACGGGTGCGCCGCGATCTACCCCGCGATCGCAGCGATCTTCGTCGCCGAATTCTACGGTGTGCCTTTGTCGTTCACCGACTACGTCCTGATCGTCGTCGTGTCGGTCATCGGTTCCGCGGCCACCGCCGGCACGACCGGCGCCACGGTGATGCTGACGCTCACGCTGTCGACGCTGGGTCTTCCCCTCGCCGGCGTCGGCCTGCTGCTCGCGGTCGAGCCGATCGTCGACATGGGCCGCACCGCGGTGAACGTCACCGGTCAGGCGCTCGTCCCCACCATCGTCGCCAAGCGGGAGGGCATCCTCGACGAAGCCCGCTACAACGCCGAGCGCACCGGCGACCCGTTCGAGGACGACGACACGGCCGTCGCCGCGTAGCGAACGCTCGACGAGAGCCTTCCCCACGTGGAAGGCTCTCGTCATGGCCGACCTCGACGCGATCAAACGACGGATCGTCACGCAATTCCAGCGGCACGTCGCCAACCCGCTCTCCACGCGACTGTCGGGCCAGACCCTGCTCGAGACCACCGGCCGGGTGAGCGGGCAGCCCCGCGTCACGCCCATCGGCGGCCGGCGCACGGGCACCCAGTTCTGGCTGGTGTCCGAGTTCGGGGAGAAGTCGAACTACATCCGCAACATCCGTGCGAACAATGCCGTTCGCCTGCGGATCCACGGCCGGTGGCACACCGGCACAGCGACCCCGCTCCCCGACGACGACGCCCGGGCGCGGCTGGCGCAGCTGCCCCGGATGAACAGTCTCGCCGTCCAGACCGTCGGCACCGACCTGCTGACCGTCCGGATCGATCTCACCGACTGAGAGCAGACCCCGCGGAACAGTCTCCGATCCCTCGCTGCGCACCTACGGACCAGTCAGTCCGAACGGTCGTTCCGCGACTACCGGGGTATGCACAATTTACGGCCTGGCCAGGTGTGATGTTCGCAACTGCGCATTCGGCCCGCACGCCGGGCGCGGATTTGCTACCGCTCGTCGCGCGGTGGCGGAGCAGCTTGCAGTAAAGACTTAGCCTCGGCTAATCTGCGGTTTCGCGTGGACATGCCAAAGTCCGCATTTCAGACAACGACGTCTGCCTCACCGGCGCATCGGTACGGGGCCGGTTCTCTGCCGTGATCCTCTCGCCGACGCCACCCGTGCGCCCAGCACGGACCCCTATTCGGCGAGTATCGCGAGGAGACAGTCGGTTGAACACGAGTGCCACCGAGTCCGGCCTGTACGACAGGACGCTCGACAAGAGCAGCTGCGGCGTGGGCTTCATTACCCGCAAGGACGGCATTCAGACCCATGACGTCCTCCTCCGGGGCCACGAGGCCCTGTGTGCCGTTCCTCACCGCGGCGGCATGTCCGCGGAGGGTGTCGGCGACGGCGCCGGCGTGTGCGTCGACCTGTCGGTGCCGTTCTTCCGCACCCTGACCGGTGACGGCGATCTCCAGTCGGGCCGCTTCGGGGTCGGCAACTTCTTCCTCCCCACGGACGTCGCGTTCCACGCCGACGCGGAGGCAGTGATCGAGCGGGCGCTCGCCGAGCAGGGGTTCCGGGTGCTGCTCGAGCGCGACGTGCCCGTCGACGCGACCGTGCTCCGGCCCGCCGCGATCCGGCACCAGCTGCCGATCCGGCAGTGGGTGTTCACCGCGCCCGACGCGTGCGCAGACGAGGCCGAGTTCGACCGTCGCATCCACGACGCCCTGCTCGCGATCGAGGCCGTCGCGTACACCCAGCCGGATCTGGCCGGGCTGTACCCGCTGTCGCTCAGCGCGCGCACCCAGGTGCTCAAGGGCCGCCTCAACTCGAACGAGGTGATGCCCTACTTCCAGGACCTCGTCGACCCGGCGCACGCCGTCCACACCCTGTACTTCCACACCCGGTTCTCCACCAACACCGATCCGCATCCGACGATGGCGCAGCCGTTCCGTCTGATGGCACACAACGGTGAGCTCAACACCGACAAGAAGAACCGGCTGTCCGAGGCCGCGCTCGCGCGTGCCCGCAACCGGGAGATCGTCCGTCCGCACGGCCAGTCGGACAGTTGTCGCCTCGACCAGACGCTGCAGAGC
>JBCEBZ010000282.1:0-4143 GCA_039206675.1 Rhodococcus sp. (in: high G+C Gram-positive bacteria)
CGACGTCGTCCTCGGCGACCGCAACGCGAAGTTCCCGCTGCACCTCGACATCCCGATCACCATCGCCGGAATGAGCTTCGGCGCGCTGTCCGGGCAGGCGAAGGAGGCCCTCGGCCGCGGCGCCAGCGAGGTCGGCACGTCCACCACCACCGGTGACGGCGGCATGACCCCCGAGGAGCGGGGACAGTCGAAGAACCTCGTCTACCAGTACCTGCCGTCACGGTACGGGATGAACCCGGACGACCTGCGCAAGGCCGACGCCATCGAGATCGTCCTCGGTCAGGGCGCCAAGCCCGGCGGCGGCGGAATGCTGCTGGGGCAGAAGATCACCGAACGCGTCGCCGGGATGCGCACCCTCCCCATGGGTGTCGACCAGCGGTCGGCGTGCAGGCACCCCGACTGGACCGGCCCCGACGACCTCGCCATCAAGATCATCGAACTGCGCGAGATCACCAACTGGGAGAAGCCGATCTACATCAAGGTCGGCGCCACCCGCACCTACTACGACGTGAAGCTCGCGGTGAAGGCGGGTGCCGACGTCGTGGTCGTCGACGGCATGCAGGGCGGCACCGCCGCCACCCAGGACGTGTTCATCGAGCACGTCGGCATCCCCACCCTCGCCGCGATCCCGCAGGCGGTCCAGGCGCTGCAGGAGCTCGGGGTGCATCGGGGCGGGGCGAGCGGAGCGACGGGGGGTAGATCCGTCCAGCTCATCGTGTCGGGTGGCATCCGGAGCGGCGCGGACGTCGCGAAGGCGATGGCGCTCGGCGCGGACGCCGTCGCGATCGGCACCGCCGCCCTGATCGCGTTGGGCGACAACAGCCCCCGCTACGCGAAGCAGTACGAGGAACTCGGCTCCGCCGCCGGGTTCTACGACGACTTCCAGGCCGGCAAGGACCCCGCCGGGATCACCACGCAGGACCCGGAACTGTCGAAGAACCTCGATCCCGTCGAGGCAGGCCGCCGGCTCGCGAACTACCTGCGCGTGCTCACCATGGAGGCGCAGACCCTCGCCCGCGCCTGCGGCAAGTCGCACCTGCGCAACCTCGAACCAGAGGACCTCGTCGCCCTCACCGTCGAGGCGTCCGCCATGGCCCGCGTGCCCCTCGCCGGAACCACCTGGATTCCGGGCGCCCTGTAGGCGGCTCCGCCACCCGTGCGTGCTTAAGGAGTCCAGGGACTCGTTAACCACGCACGGGCGCGAAGCGCCTTCCAGCCTGAACTATGAGTAGAGGACCCGATACATGACATCCTTCGATTCGCTGTGGGCGAGCATCCTCGATGTGGGACAGCACAAGTCGACACGGGGTTACCGCCGCTTCGCGTGGAACGACGCCGACATGACGCTGCGTGAATGGTTCGGCGACTGTGCCCGGCAGCGGGGGATGAGCGTCGAGGAAGACCGCAACGGCAACCTGTGGGCGTGGTGGATGCCCGAGGGGTGGTCGGGCGATCCCCGCGACAGTTTCGTCACGGGATCGCACCTCGACTCCGTGCCCGACGGCGGCGCCTACGACGGACCGCTGGGGGTGGTGTCCGCGTTCGCGGCGATCGACCTCGTCCGCGAGCGGGGGATCGTGCCGACGCGTCCGGTCGCGGTGACGGCATTCTCCGACGAGGAGGGCGCGCGGTTCGGTGTCGCCTGCGTCGGTTCGCAGCTGTCCACCGGTGCGGTGACGCCCGCACGTGCCCTGGCGCTGCGCGACAACGACGGCATCAGCCTCGGCGAGGCCCTGGTCTCGGCAGGCCGGGACCCGAAGCATCTCGGCGAGGATCCCGACCTCGTCGCTCGCGTCGGGGTGTACGTCGAACTGCACGTCGAGCAGGGGCGCGCCCTCGACCTGATCGACAGTCCCATCGCCGTGGCCTCGTCGATCTGGCCGCACGGCCGGTGGCAGTTCGTGTTCTCCGGGGAGGCGAACCACGCCGGCGCCACCCGGCTCGTCGACCGACGCGACCCGATGCTCGCGTTCGCGTCCTCGGTCCACACCGCACGATCCGCCGCGACGCTGCACGAGGCGGTCGCGACGTTCGGCAAGGTGCGAGTACTTCCCAACGGTGCCAATGCCATTCCGTCGGAGGTACGGGCGTGGCTCGACGCCCGCGCCGCCGACGAGGAGACGTTGACGAAACTGGTGCGGCAGATCACCGCCGAGGCGCAGGCCTACGCGGCCGCCGACGGCATCGGCCTCGAGGTCGACGCCGAATCGGTGACACCGATCGTCGAATTCCCGCACGACACGCGCGAGCGACTGCGCCGCTCCCTCGCTCACCTCGGCGACATCCCCGTCCTCCCCACCGCGGCCGGGCACGACGCCGGAATCCTGTCCGCGAAGGTGCCCACCGCGATGATGTTCGTCCGCAACCCCACCGGCGTGTCCCACTCGCCCGACGAGTTCGCCGAAGCAGATGACTGCAACCGCGGCGCCGAGGCACTGGCGGACGTGATGGCCGACTGGGTGACGGCCGGGTAACCGGCACGTGAGTGGCAAAGTGTGCCCGGGGACGCTTTGCCACTCACGTCGGCATACATTGAGGCTATACATCGTGTATGGATGAATTGTACGATGCTGGGCATGAGCAATGACAAGCCCACGCGCACTCGCCGCGCCGTGTTCGACGACGAACACGAAGCCTTCCGCGACAGCTTCCGCTCGTTTCTGGAATCGAGGGTGGTGCCGCAGTACGCCCAATGGGAGTGCGACGGCATCGTGCCCCGCAAGGTGTTCCGCGAAGCCGGCGACCTCGGCTTTCTGGGAATGGAGATCCCAGAGGAGTACGGCGGCGGCGGAGTGTCGGACTTCCGTTTCAACGCGGTGATCGCGGAGGAGATCGCTCGCACCGGGACGGTCTCGGTCGGCATCAATTTGCACAACGACATCTGCGTCCCGTACTTCCTCGCCTACGCCGACGACGACCAGCGGAAACGTTGGCTCCCCGGACTGGCGTCGGGCGAGCTGATCGCGGCGATCGCGATGACCGAGCCCGGTACCGGCTCGGACCTCGCGGGCATCGGCACCACGGCGACCCTCGACGGTGACCACTACGTGCTGAACGGCAACAAGACGTTCATCTCCAATGGGCACAATGCCGATCTGGTGATCGTGGCGGCCCGAACAGACCGGGACGCGGACCGCCACGGCGGCCTGTCGCTGATCGTGGTCGAGCGGGACACGCCCGGGTTCGAGCGGGGGCGCAACCTCGAGAAGATCGGCATGCATGCGCAGGACACTGCGGAGTTGTTCTTCGACAATGCCCGGGTGCCCGCGGCGAACCTGCTCGGGAAGGCGGGCAGCGGTTTCCGATCGCTCGTGTCGAATCTGGCTCAGGAGCGGATGACGATCGCCGTGGCGAGCGTGGCGTCCGCCGCGCAGGCCCTGGAGTGGACGGTCGGCTACGTGAAGGAACGACGCGTGTTCGGGCGCAGCGTGGGGAGCTACCAGAACACCCGGTTCGTGCTGGCGAGCATCAAGACCGAGGTGGAGGTGATGCAGGCTTTCGTCGACGGCTGCGTGAAGGAACTCGTCGCCGGCACGTTGACGCCGGAACGGGCCGCGATGGCCAAGCTCGCCGCCTCCGAGTTGCAGGGCACGGCGACCGACCGCTGTCTGCAGCTGTTCGGCGGGTACGGCTACATGACCGAGTACCCGATCGCGCGGGCCTATGTCGACGCGCGCATCGGGCGCATCTACGGTGGCACGAGCGAGGTCATGCGGGAAATCATCGGCCGATCGATGGGCCTGTGACCATGAAGCGCACCATTTTCGAACCCGAGCACGAACAGTTCCGCGAGGCGGTTCGCGCCTTCCTGATCAAAGAAGCGGTGCCCCATTCCGACGAGTGGGAAGAAGCGGGGATGGTCGACCGCGACTTCTGGCGCCGGGCGGCGGCACAGGGTCTCGTCGGCTTCGCCGCGCCGGAAGAATTCGGGGGCGGCGGACTGCGCGACTTCCGGTTCAACGCGGTACTGAACGAGGAGGTCGTCCGGACCGGGACTGTCGGTGACGGGTTTTCCCTGACGAACGACATCGTCCTCCCGTACTTCCTGGACCTCGCCGACGAGGCGCAGCAGAAGCGCTGGCTGCCCGGCATCGTGAGCGGCGAGCGCACCATCGCCGTCTCGATGTCCGAGCCGGGGACCGG
>JBCEBZ010000283.1:0-4138 GCA_039206675.1 Rhodococcus sp. (in: high G+C Gram-positive bacteria)
GCATGATCCTCGGTGCACTGGGAGTTCCTCGACGGCGACACAGCACGTCACACTGCGTTTACGGGAGGTTAACGCATCTCGATGCAGGCTGCTCACCACCTGATGACCACATCTTGCCGTACGAAATCCTGGAGGTGATATCGCCCTGGCCACGCCACCGATGCGGTCTTCGCCGGCAGCCGTGACATCGTCCCCTCCGACGCCATCCGCGGCGCGTTGCCTCATGTCCTCTCCGGCATGGAGGCCGGTGACCTGGCCGGGCACATGCTCGGACGGGCAGTCACAACCGATGATTTCGGACGCTGACCTGGGCCCAGCATCGGCTCCGGCGGAACCCGCCAGTGCCGCGCGGTACGATCGACCCGCTGAACGACGACCCGATGCATGTGTTCTTTCGTTCGCGCGAGTTCACGCCGTTCACCCTATTTTTCAACATCTTTGGGCGGCCGGCGATCTCACTCCCGCCCTGCGAGCGGAGGACACCAGCCCCCTCCGTGCAGCTCGCGGGTCAGCCGGCGGCCGAGGGTGTGCTGCTCGCACTGGCGGCAGAAGTCGAAGCCGTCAGTTCCTTCGGAAAGAATTCCGGCCGTAGGTGACTCGACGCCAGCGATGGTCGAAAGTCGCATCACCCCTATGGGATTCGCTCATGTGATCTCGGCTCGCCACAATGCTGCGGCGGCGCGTGTTCGGTGTGGCAACGGCATTTTCCGGCTCGGCGCGATTCGCGTCGCACATTCCTTGACACGATCTGTTACCGCTATCACACTATCTTCACTTAGCGACTTATCGTTAAGCGAGGTCGCGCATCGAGCGCCTTCATCAAACCAACTCTCCGGCGTTCGTTGTCGGGCGTCGCTGGCACCAAGGACCACACACATGACACATCTCAACTCCGGCGTCGTTTGGGCGCCTTCCCAGTCGGCTGGGTTATTCGGCTCGACGGCGATCAGGCGCGATACATCACGAATCGCGATGGTGCAGAACACCGGTCAGGCCGAGGGAGGAGCGAAGCGCGTCACTCGCCAGCTGAGCTCCCGCCACGAAGCGGCAACGGTCCCCGGGACGGCAGGGCTGCAGCGATGAGCACTTCTCTCGATTCCGGGCACCTCAGCCGCGGCCGACTCGTCTCGATGTCGCTGGCCGCATTCTTCCCAGCGCTCTCGATTGCGCTTGTGCCGGTGCTCATCTTCAGCACTGCGGGTGCCTCCGCTTGGCAGTCCTCGTTGCTCGCGACGGTCGCCGTGTTGTGCATCGGGCGTGCGGTCATCGTCTTTGCGCGCCGGTATGTCGCGACCGGCTCGTTGTATTCCTACATCGCCGAAGTGTTCGGCCCGTGGGCGCGATACCTCACCGGCGCCGCATTGCTCGGCGGGTTCATCATTGGCGTCGCCGGCTTCGGCGCTGTCGTCGGTCTATTCATCGGTAGCTTTCTGTACTCGCAAGGGATCACGACGGCGCTGCAATTCGGGCCGCAGTTGGCGATCTTCGCAGTCGTCTTCGTCGTCGCGGCTGTCATCGCAATCCGCGGCATTGACACGTCGGTGCGGATCGCCGTCGCCCTCACCGTGCTCTCGCTGCCGCTGGTCATCGTTATCACCATCGTCAGTGCGCACCATACCGGTCTCGATCTCGCGCACCAGTTCAGCTTCGCCGGCTGGAGTCCCAGTCAGATCCTGCGCGGAGTCGCGATGGGAATGGCGTTTCTCATCGGCTTCGAAAGTTGTGCGGCGTTGGCGTCGGAGACACGTGACCCTCGGAGAAACGTCCCAGTGGCTGTGATGGCGATCCCGGTGATACTCGGCGGGATCTTCCCGATCGTCACGATTTTGCAAGTTCCCGGACTGGTAGCTGTCTCCGATCAACTGGCTGCGGGAGTATCTGCACCTGCTGCCTTGGCTCTCCAAGCGGGCCTCGGCTCCTCGGTTGCCAGCGCGACTGATCTGGTGCTTGCCGCCGCGACGTTCGCGTCCCTCATCGGCTTCCTCAACTACGGCGCACGATTCGCTATGACGCTCGCCGAGGACGGTCTGTTGCCGACCGCCATCACCCGAATACACTCCCGTCACCACAGTCCATACGTCGGTATCGGAGGGCTCTCGCTCACAAGCTTTCTCGTCGTCTCAGGATTCGTTCTGTGGACCGGCAATGTCGATTCCGCGTACTCGTGCTTGGCAACCTTGGTCGTCTACCTCTGGGTTCTTCCCTACATCCTCATCGCTGCCGGCGCGGTCGCGCTGACGGCCCGAGCAGGTGAGTTCAGGCCCGGACTCTGGCTTTCCGCGACGCTCGGCGCAGCGGCAATGGCATGGTCCTACCTCAACGGAGTGATCAATCCCCCTGCACCACCGGTAGATTCGATGATATGGGTGGCGATCGTAGTAATCGCAATCGTCCTCTTGGTGCTCGCCTTGAACCGGTCCGTGCGCGCGACACCGAGCTCATCTGCATCCGTATCCCTCACTGAAAAGCTCCCCGAAGACAGTGAAGTATCTCGAACATGATTGCGGCATCCGTCGGACCAGGGCTGTCGTAGTCGGATTCGCGTAAGGCGCACTGCAACGAAGCGAACTGGTCTGCCGTACCCTTCCGGCGTCGTATTGCCACCGCCCATCCGAGTCTCGTCATGAGTAGGCCGTTGTCCGCCTAGACGTAAATGGGCACTATCCATGAAAAGAACGGAGCGCAACCACCCGGATTCTGACACAGAACCACTCCCAGAACAAAATACACACAATTCGAAGGAAAAACCACATGGGTTCATCTGCATCCGACCTCGGCACCATTGCTGCCATCGCAGGACTCGCCTCGGCGGTGCTTGCCGTCATCGGCGGTGTCGCGGGCGTCGCAACGCTGTCCGCGGCCTAACCACCGAAGTACACAGAGAGCCGGGAGCCCGTCACGCGACGGGCTCCCGGCACTCGACAATGGAGCCAGATCGAGATCTGCACCTGTGTATCCGAGCTCCCACGCGACGGCACACCGATGGTTCCCATCGGTTGGGCCGTGCCCGGTCGGATATTTGTGGCGGGAGGCGGGTTGTCGGTCGTGCTCAGGTAGGTGGTCAGGGGTGCAGATCTCGACGCCCCTGAGAATCGACCGCAAGACCATCCGGAAATACCTGGCCCAGGCCCGGATCGTGTGCGCCGACCGCGAGGCCGGGGTTGAGCTCCTCGATCCTGCCGGAGTCGGACGACGACAGTTCCGGCAGGGGAGTCCGCCTTCTCCTGGCCGTTACACATGGTCCGCAGGTCGCGCTGCATGGTCTGTGGCGGAGAACCAATTGACGCCCGAGGCTGTCCTCGGTCCATGGCAGTGGCTTTCGTGCGAACCGTCGGGGAAGACTTCCAGGTTGTCATCGACCTCTCGGGCTACGGTGGAAGCCGTCTCCGTGATCGTCGGAATTCCATGATGGATCTCACGCCGAGCGCGATCGAGACGGATGTTGCGCACCGTACTGGCAAATGTCTCACCGTGGCCTGCGAAGACTCGGGGGACAGTTCGCACCGAGATATCTTGTGCCTGAGCGATGGTGTTCGCCGAGAGGCTGCTCTCGGTCACGTTGTCCTCGATCCACAGCACCATCAGCCGGTCGGTACTCGCACTGCAGGACAGGCCGGGTACAGCTGGTATTCGGAACGAAACCCGGGGCGCAACCCCCTGATCAACTCGATCGGCAGGATCAGCTCAACTCCCCGTAGTGTGCCTTCATCTCGAATGACGCAGGCAGTCCGAGCCGCAGAGCGCGGCTTCGCCGGGAGCGACGGCTGTGTCCTCGGACGGGCTCGATAATCGTTACGTTACCGCGGTTGGGTAGCACGAGGGCGAAGCGATCGCCATCGATCGGCGACTTCACCCCCGGCTGCCGCGATGCCACGGTCGGACTACAGACTATTTCGATGACCTCGAGATCGGACACCCGAGTTCGACGCAGGTGATCTGCCGACGATCGCCACGTGGGGGTCCGAACGTCGAAGGGAAGCTCGAGAACGTGGCCTATGGCACGATGCCAATCCCAGGCGCCCTCGCGGCCCGATTCGGCACCGATGACAAAGATCTCGGTCGATGTCACAGTGCATACCTCGTCAGCGAATGTGATCAGTCTTCGTTCAGGCCGGCATTCACATAGCCTGTGACGGAC
>JBCEBZ010000284.1:0-16532 GCA_039206675.1 Rhodococcus sp. (in: high G+C Gram-positive bacteria)
GCACACCGATCCCCAGCCGAATTCGCGGTTCGCGCGACGGGTGGCGTCGCGGAGGGCTCCCAGTTCGACCGGCCCGTTCAGCTCGACGTAGTGGGCGATGACGTACGGGACCTCCGGCGTGAGCTGTTGCGCGAACCAGATGGATCGCTGCGCTGCGGTCAGGGGAAAGGCACCGACGGTCGAACGCGTCGGCTGCGCGAGCGGACGTTCCTGGACGGCGACGCGCGGCCGGGCAGGCGTGGGCCGCTCCGGGCAGGCACACGCCGTTCCGCCGGATTGCTGCGAATCGAAATAGGTGTTCATCTGCCCCCCTCGGGTCGACTACCGTCAGCGTGCACCACCCAAAGGTGGTGCAACAGGGACCCCAGGGTGATCACTTCCTCCCCTCGAAATAAAAGAGGTGCCCCGGCCGCCATCCGAGTAGCGTCGATCGGGTGACTATTCGCCTTGGATATCAGATGCCGAATTTCAGTTACTCCACCCCCGTCGCGGACCTGTTCCCGACTGTGATCGCGCAGGCCCGTGAGGCCGAATCCGCGGGATTCGACACCGCATTCGTGATGGATCACTTCTATCAGCTGCCGGGTCTCGGTGCGCCCGACGAGCCGATGCTCGAGGCGTACACCGCACTCGGCGCCCTCGCCACGGCCACCGAGAACATTCAGCTGTCCGCCCTCGTCACCGGCAACACGTACCGCAATCCGCCCATGCTCGCGAAGGCGGTGACCACCCTCGACGTCGCCAGCGGCGGACGCGCCGTCCTCGGGATCGGCGCCGGCTGGTTCGAACTCGAGCACCAGCAGTACGGCTACGAGTTCGGCACGTTCACCGACCGGTTCGAACGACTCGACGAGGCGCTGCAGATCATCGCACCGATGCTGCACGGACAGCGGCCGACGTTCGACGGCAAGTGGTACCACGTCGAGAACGCGATCAACGAGCCGCGGATCCGCGACGACCTGCCCATCATGCTCGGTGGCGGCGGGGAGAAGAAGACGTTCGGCCTCGCCGCCCGGTTCGCCGACCACCTCAACATCATCTGCAACACGAGCGAGTTGCCGCGCAAGCTCGAGGCCCTCGACGCGCGGTGTTCGGAGATCGGCCGCGACCGGTCCACGCTGGAAACCAGCTATCTGGCCTTCGTCATCATCGACGAGGACGGCGACCGCGCCCGGCAACTCCAGCACGAGTTCCTGCTCGCGCGCGGCGTCGACCTGTCGAAGGCGTCGGAGGAGGAACGCGCCGCCGCCACCGACCGGCAGTTCTGCGGCGACCCCGACGAGGTGGCGGAGCAACTGAAGACCCGGGTCCTCGACGTGGGAATCGACGGCGTCGTCCTCAATCTCGTCGCCAACGGGCACGAACCCGGCATCGTCGAACTCACCGGCCGCACGTTGCGGCCACTCGTCGACGCCTGACACCGGCCAGGAATACGCGCACTACCTCCGCGGTTGTACCCGGAGGTAGTGCGCGAGGCTAACCTCTCGCACCTCGGTGACGAAAGGTGAAGAAGCCCGTGAGTGCTGTGCTGTCGATTCTGGATCTGGCCTACATCCGCGAGGGCGACACGGCGCGGGACAGTTTCGACGCGAGCGTGAAACTGGCGCAACTCGCGGAGACCCGCGGATACCGCCGCATCTGGTACGCGGAGCACCACAACATGCCGTCGATCGGCTCGTCGGCGACGAGCGTCCTCATCGCGCACGTCGCCGCGCACACCCGGAACATCCGGCTCGGCGCGGGCGGCATCATGCTGCCCAACCACGCGCCGCTGACGATCGCCGAGCAGTTCGGCACCCTCGCGACGCTGCACCCCGGCCGCATCGACCTCGGTCTCGGCCGCGCCCCCGGCAGCGACCAGAAGACGATGTACGCGCTGCGCCGCGACGCCGCGTCCGCGGACCGGTTCCCCCAGGACGTGCTGGAACTGCAGGCGTACCTCAAAGGCGTGTCACGGGTTCCGGGTGTCGACGCGATCCCCGGCAAGGGCACCGATGTTCCCCTGTACATTCTCGGATCCTCGCTGTTCGGCGCGCAGCTCGCCGCGAAGCTCGGCCTGCCCTACGCCAACGCGTCCCACTTCTCCCCCGACTCGCTCGTCGACGCCGTCACGCTGTACCGGGAGCGCTTCGAACCGTCCGAGGAGCTGTCCGAGCCGTACGTGATCGCCGGCGTCAACGCCATCGCCGCCGACACCACCGAGGACGCGCACCGGCAGTTCGAGGCCTCGCTGCGGCGGCGGGTGGTGCAGATGGTCGGACGCGGGCAGAAGTTCACCCCCGAGGAGGTCGACCTGATCATGACGTCCCCGGCGGGTCAGCAGGTCGCGCAGATGGTCCGCTACTCGGCCGTCGGCACACCCGACGAGGTGAAGTCGTACCTCGACGAATTCGCCGAGCACGCACAGGCCGACGAACTGATCGTCGCCTCCCACGCCGAGAACACCGAGTCCTGGCTGAAGACGTACGACTCGCTCGCCGACGTGTGGCGCGGAGCGCCCGTGCGCGGTTAGCGAGTCTCTGGACTCGTCAACCGCGCACGGGCGGCGAAGCCGCCTACGCGTGGACGATCACACCACGCAGGTTCTTTCCGTCCCGCAGATCCTGGTAGCCCTCGTTCACCTGCTCGAGCGTGTACTTGGTGGTGATCAGCTCGTCGAGCTTGAGCTGACCCGCGTCGTACAGGCGCAGCAGGCGGACGATGTCGTACTGCGGGTTGGCCGAGCCGAACAGCGTGCCCTTGATCGTCTTCTGGTTCAGGGTGAGGTCGGTACCCGACACGTGCACGGTCAGCTTGGCGGGGTCGGCGAGACCGGTGATGACGACGGTGCCGCCCTTGCCGATGACGGCGGTCGCGTTCTGCACCACTTCCTCGTCGACGGTCCCGACCAGGATGAGGGCCTGGTCGGCGCCCTGACCCCAGGTCAGTTCGTTGACCTTCGCGGCGGCCTCGGCGGCGTCGGCGAACGCGTGGGTGGCGCCGAACTTCAGGGCGGCCTCCCGCTTCATCGCGACCGGGTCCACGACGACGACGTACTTGGCGCCGGCACTGACGGCACCCTGCACGGCGTTGATGCCGAGTCCGCCGATGCCGTAGATGATGACGGTGTCACCGGCCCGGACTCCGCCGGCGTACACCGCGGTGCCCCAACCGGACGGCACACCGCAGCCGACGAGGACGGCCGTCTCCAGCGGGAGCCAGTCGTCCACCTTCACCACCGAGTGCTGCGAGATGGTGGCCCGCTCCGAGAACGTGCCGAGCATGCACATGGCACCGAAATCGTCCTTACCCGAGTGGAACCGGAAGGAACCGTCGGGCATCGAACCCTCGAGAATGGTGGCACCCATGTCGCACAGGTTCTGGCGACCGGTGGCGCAGTAGCGACACGTCCCGCAGTTCGGGATGAAACTGCAGACCACGTGGTCACCGGGCTTCACCTTGGTGACACCGGGGCCGACTTCCTCGATGATGCCCGACCCCTCGTGCCCGCCGACGATGGGGTAACGCGGCGGCAGATCGCCGTCGGTGAGGTGCAGGTCCGAGTGGCACAGGCCTGCCGCGACGTACTTGATGAGCACTTCGCCGGGTCCCGGACCGTCCAGTTCGAGTTCCATGATCTCGAACGGCTTGCCGGCTTCGAGCAGAACCGCTGCTGTGGTTTTCATGTCTTCTCCTCGTTGAGTGACGGTCAGAGTGCGATGTTGACGGCTTTGGTCTGGGTGTAGAGGTCGATGGCGGTGGCCCCGAGTTCACGCCCCCACCCGGACTGCTTGTATCCGCCGAACGGCATGGCGGTGTCGAACCCGTTGTACTGGTTGATCCACACCGAACCGGCCTTGAGCTGACGGGCCGTGAGGTGCGCCTTGGACAGGTCCGTGGTCCAGATTCCGGCGGCGAGACCGTAGATGCTGCTGTTCGCGGCCTTCGCGACGCCCTCCTCCGCGTTGAAGGGCAGCGCGGCGACGACCGGGCCGAAGATCTCCTCCTCGACGATGCTGAACTCGGGCTTCACGTCCACGAACACCGTCGGCTCGACGTAGAAGCCCGTGTCGCCCCAGCGCTTTCCGCCGGTGAGGGCGCGGGCGCCGTCGGCGAGTCCGGCGGCCAGGTAGCCGGTGACCTTGTCGAACTGTTCCTGCGACACGAGCGGTCCGAGCTGGGTGGCGGGGTCGAGTCCGGGGCCGATCTTGACCTGGCTCGCGGCCTCGGCGACCGCGGCGGTGAAGTCGTCGAAGATGCTGTCCTCGACGAACATCCGGGTTCCCGCGACGCAGCACTGACCGTGGTTGAACAGCCAGGCGTTGAGCGATCCGGTGACGGCGGCGTCGAAGTCCGCGTCCGCGAACACGACGTTGGCGCTCTTGCCGCCGAGTTCGAGCGACACCTTCTTCAGGTTGCCCCGGGCGGCGTCGACGATCTTCTTGCCGACCTCGGTGGATCCGGTGAATGCGATCTTGTCGACGTCGTCGTGAGCGGACAGCGCGGCACCCGCGTCGCCGTAGCCGGTGACGATGTTGACGACGCCGGGCGGGAAGCCGGCCTCCTCGAGCAGCTCGCCGAGCAGGACGGCGGTGAGCGGGGTCTGCTCGGCGGGCTTGAGGATCACCGTGTTGCCGGCGGCGAGCGCGGGGGCCAGCTTGAACGCGGCCATGAGCAGCGGGAAGTTCCAGGGAACGATCAGTCCGCACACACCGACGGGCTCGCGCAGCGTGTACGCGTGGAACTGGCCGCCGGGGACGAACGGCATGCTCACGTTGACCGTGCTGCCCTCGATCTTCGTGGCCCAGCCCGCGAAGTAGCGGAAGATGTCGGCCGACCACGCGACGTCGACAGCCGCGGCGATGCCCGCCGACTTGCCGTTGTCCAGCGCCTCGAGCTGACCGAATTCCTCGGCGCGCTCGGAGAGGATGTCGCCGACCCGCCAGATCAGGCGTTCACGCTCGTTGGGCTTCATGGCGGACCACGGGCCCTCGTCGAATGCCTTGCGTGCGGCCCGGACTGCGCGGTCGACGTCCTCGGCGCCACCGCGTGCGACGGTGGTCAGCACCTGCCCGGTGGCGGGGTCGACGGTCTCGAACGTCGCGCCGCTCGCCGATTCCACCCACTGCCCACCGACGAGGAAACGCTTGGTGCCGGACAGAAAGTTCCGTACCGACGGCAAGAGTTCCGCCTGGCTGGGTTCGATCGTCGCTGTCATCAAAACCTCCGAAGTTGTGAATGTGACGTGGCTCATAGTGCACTGATTGCCATATCACTAACTGTCCTGACTTCGGACACCTCCGGACGGTCGCGGATCGGTGGAGAAAACTGCAGCTAGACGGTGATATCGAGGGCCCGCATCCGCACATAGAGCGTGCTGCGGCTGATGCCCAGCGCGGCCGCGGCGTGCACCTTGTTGCCGCCGCATTCCTGCAGCGCGTCGACGATGGCCTGCCGTTCGGCGCGTTCTCGGCCCGCCAGCCGGGACACTCGCGGCGGCGTCCGGTACTGGTCCGGCAGATCCGCGACAGCGAGGTGCGCACTGGTGCGCCCGCGCGCGGCCGCCTGCAGCACGACGGACAGTTCCGCGATGTTGCCCGGCCAGTCGCGAGCAATCAGGGCGTCGAGCGCGCTCGCGGTCAGCCGCAGGCCCGGTTCGACGGAGTCGAGGACCGCCTGCGCGATGTCCGAGAACTCGCGGGTCCGTTGCCGCAGCGGCGGCAGCACCACCTGTCCGGGGCACCGGCCGGCCAGCCCCGCCACACCCGGAGGCAGGTCCCCGAGCGGCGAACTGGTCATCACGATCCGGGGCCCCGCGTCGGCCGCCAGCATCTTCACGACCAGCGGCAGCATCGATTCGGGCAGCAACTGCACCTCTTCGATCGCCAGGACCGCGGAGGGTCCGGCCGCCAGGGCGAGCAGCCGGTCGATCCACGCTCCGGCGCCGTCGAGGGCGATCGCGGCGGCGTCCATACATACGAGCGACCGGTCGCCGGCCAGATCACGGACCGCGGTGGTCCTGCCCGTTCCCGGTTCGCCGCTGATCACCACCGGATCCCGGGTCTCGCGCAGCCGCGACAACTCCGACCTGCTGCGTTCGACGACGGAACTCGACGGCGACTTGCCGCGCCGGATGGGGGTAGTCGTCCGACGCTCCGGGCGGACGACGAACACCGCACCACCCTCGGTGCCCGCCACGTGGTCGGCCCGGACCAACGCCGGTTCGCCCGAGGACAATTGGATCCGCACCGTCTTCGACTGCTCCGGACGCAGGTTCGCCGCAAGCCCCCGCAGCGTCGCGTGATCGGACACCTGGAGCAGGTCGAGCGCGACCCGGTTGCTGAGAAGGATGTCCTCGCCGATCGCGGTGACCGCCATCTGATTCTGCGGCGACACCCGCTGGAACGCGTCCACGAGCCGCTGCTGCGACACCCGGGACCCCTCGAGCAACCGTCGTTCGATGTCGCCGGCCGCGCGGGCCAGGAACGGGGCGAACAGCGGGTTGGCCCGCGACGCGACGCCCGTCATGTCGAGGATGCCCTCCACGCGGCGCGTCACCGGATGCACGATCGGGTGTCCGTAACAGCTGAGGTCCTTGAACCGCTCGAGGTAGTGCTCCTCGCCGTGGATCACGACACCGCGCCGGACCTCCAGCGGCGTACCCAGCGCGGTGGTCCCGACGTAGTCTTCGCCGAACCTCGACCCCAGCACCGCGCCGGCGGAGTCGATCAGCCGCTCGAGTTTGCGGCCGTCGAAGAGCCGGGCGACGATGCGGCCGTCGCGGTCGGCGAGCAGGACGCAGAAACCGGTGCCCTGGATCTGCTGTTCCATCTCGTCGAGGACGGGCCGGGCCGCCTGCAGCAGCCGACTGGACTTGTCCAGGTCGGGGCAGGGATCACCGCTCGGCGTCGACGTCGGTTCCAGCCCGTTGAGCGCCGAACGCTTCCAGGACAATGCGATTTCCGGCCGCATCGCCGCGTGCCCGGTCGTGCCGCCAAACTCCAACCTCGACTCCTTGCCGCGCGCGGATCCGGTCGTGCACCGGTGCACGACTCACATCCGAACGTACCCACACCGTGTGACCCACGCCATAGTGCCCGCGGTCGCGCCGAGCAACTGTCCGGATTCCGGACAGTGCCCCGATCGGTCAGTCGAACAGGCCTCGCACGAACGGGATGGTGTCGGCCTGCGAATCGACGAGCGTGCCGCTGTGGTCGGTGGGATAGGCCTTGAACGTGACCGGCTCGCCGTTCGCGGTGAGCGCGGCGACCAGCGACAGCGCCGACGGTGCGGGCACGTCGATGTCGGTGAGTCCCTGCCCGATGAAGAGGGGGCGGTCGTAGCCGCTCGTCGGGACGCCCATGTAGTCGACGAGCAGGCCGTGGAAGTTCGGGATCTGGTTCAGCGGCCTGCTGAACAGGTCGCCGACCACCACACCGTCCGCGGCGTCGTGAAGTTCGTTGACGCACAGCTGTTCCGCGGCGTCCACGTAGTGCGCGCCCAGCGGTGTGAGATACGAGTCGAGGCCGATCTCGGGGTGCGCCGACCGTAGCCCCGCGAGGATGTAGAACAGGTACGACGTGAGGCCCGCGGGGATCGCCGTGGGCGGCACCCCCGGGCCGAGCGGCAGCAGTGTCAGTTCGATGTTCGCGGGCACCCCCGTTCCCACGGCCCCGCGGTAGTCGAGCGAATCGCCGCCGAACTCGGTGGCGTAGCGGGCGGTGGTGATCGCGGCGCCGCCGCCCTGCGACTGTCCGACCACCACCCACTTGTTCGACAGCGACCCGTCGACGGTGCGGGCGGCCTTCACCGAGTCGACGACGCTGTGCGCCTCGACCTTTCCGTCGAGGTACGGCATCACCCCGGGCGTGCCGAGGCCGACGTAGTCGGTGGAGACGACGGCGTATCCCTGCTCGAGCCAGCGTCCGAGGTACGGATAGTCCCGCTCGGGCAGGGCCGGGCCGACGAGCGACGGTGCGCAGTCGTCCGCGAGTCCGGACGTGCCGTGCGCCCACGCGACCACCGGCCAGCCCCCGTCCGGCGCCTCCCCTGGTGGCACGTACACCGCGCCGCTGCTGAGTGCGGGGTTCCCGTCGGACCCGATCGACCAGTACGTGATGCGCTGCGCGTCGGCGGCGCCGGGAATCCAGAGGTCGGTGGGCAGCGGCTCGACGTCCACGACGCTGCCCGGCCAGCGGTCGGCCTCGTCGGCGAACGCGGCCGGGGCGGCGAGGCAGGTGCCGGCCACCGTCAGGGAGGCGATCGCGACGGCTGCCGCGGCCCGTGCCAGTTGAGTCTTCACAGTCTCAAGATAGAGCCCCCAGGTGAGTGACAAAGCGCACCGGAGCACGCTTTGCCACTCACGTGCCCTTACTGCTGGGCCGCGAGATCCCGCCCCCGAGTTTCCGGGATCGTGACCAGCGCGACGGTCGAGACCGCGACGAGCGCGAGGGCGTACCACTCGAACAGTTCCGGCGACCCACGGTCGGCGAAGTACGTCTGGACGTACGCCGCCGTCCCGCCGAACGCCGCGACCCCGATCGAGTACGGCACCCCGACACCGGCGGCGCGCAGGCCGGTCGGGAAGAGCTCGGCCATCATCGCCGGCATGACCGCCAGGAGCGAGCCCATCACGAACAGGGCGATCGCCATCGCGAAGAACAACGTGAGTGCGCTGTGGCCGATCAAGGCATTGAGCGGAAACAGCAGGGCGGCGATGCCGAGGTTGCCGATGTACAGCACCGGTTTGCGCCCGATCCGGTCCGACACGGCGCCCCAGAAGGGCAGCGACGCAATCAGGACGAGGTTCGCGCCGACCCCCGCCCACAGTGCGCCGGACGGATCGATGCCCCGGACCGTGATCGCGTACGCCGGCGCCGACACCGCCCACACGTAGTAGACGACGGTGCCTCCGACCGTGAAGAACAGGATCTGGAACACCTGCCGCCGGTGCGCCACGAACAGTTGCCACATCGACTGCTTCGCGGTGTCGTCACCCGACTCCTCGTAGACCTCGGTCTCGCTCATCCGGGACCGCATCCACAGCACGAACAGGCCGAGCACGCCGCCCAGCAGGAACGGCACCCGCCAGCCCCAGTCGGCCATCTGCTCCGAACTCAGCGTCGTCGTGAGCAGTGCGCCGAGCAGCGTGCCCACGACGACTCCGGTGGTGTTGGAGATGTAGATGAGGCTGGACCAGAGCCCGCGCCGCGCCGTCGGCGCGAATTCCACGATGTAGGTCTGCGCGGACGGCAACTCGCCGCCGTGGGCGACGCCCTGCGCGAGCCGCGCCACGACGAGGACCACCGCCGCCGCGACACCGATCGTCTGATGAGTCGGGGTCAGGCCGATGACCAGACTGCCGATTGCCGCCAGTCCGACGGCGAGCGTCATCGACAGCTTGCGTCCCCGGCGGTCCGACAGCCAGCCGAACAGCAGACCGCCGAACGGCCGGGCGACGAATCCGACGGCGAAGACGCCGAACGACGCGAGCAGGTCGGAGACGGCGGACCCGGTGTGGAAGAACTGCGGCGCGAAGAACGCGGCGAACGTGGCGTAGACGGTCCAGTCGAAGTACTCGATCCCGTTGCCCGTGCCCACGCCGACGATCGCGCGGGCCTTCTCCCAGCGTTCGGACCGCTCGCGGACGGTGGGAGGGACTGCGTTCACGGACCCGCTCTCGGTGGCGATCTCGGTCATCGTGCGTCACCTCCCGCCGCGACGGTCTCGAGTGGGGCTTCGTCTGCGCGCGACTTGTCCAGCCTGCGCACGGCCAGCCCGGCGTAGATGGTGGCGGCGTCGGCGAGCACCGCGTCGTCGAATTGCGCTCGGGGCGAATGGTTCATGGGGGCGGCGGCGGGATCGGCGCCGGGCATGCAGGCGCCCAGTCCGATGAACGCACCGGGCACTTCCTGCAGGACGTAGGAGAAGTCCTCGGATCCGGCCATCGGATGGGTGACCGTCTCGTAGCGGTCCTCGCCCATGAGGTCGCTGACCACCTCGGCGCCGAACGCGACCTCGTCCACGTCGTTGACGGTCATCGGGAACTCGGGGGCCACGGTGACGTCGACCTCGACGCGTTGCGCGGACGCCACCCCCTCGAGCACACGGCGTAGCGCCGCAGGCACCTTCTCGTACGTGGCGGGCGAATAGCACCGGACCGTCGCCTCGAACCGCGCGTCGTCGGGGATGATGTTGTGCCGCGACCCGGCCTGCACGTTCGCCACCGTGACGACGACGGGATCGAAGACGTCGAACGTGCGGGTGATCATGGTCTGCAGCGACGTGATCATCTCGGCCATCGCGGTGATCGGATCGCGGGCGGTCGACGGGGACGATCCGTGTCCGCCCGCTCCGCGCACCGTGACGGTCAGCTTGTACGACGCCGCGAGCAGCGTGCCCGCCTTGGAGAAGAACCGCCCCTGCGGCTTCTGGCAGGAGAAGACGTGCATGCCGTATGCGGTGTCCGCGCGGCGACCGGACGCGTCGAGGACACCTTCGTCGACCATCACCTTCGCGCCGTCCCACCCCTCCTCGCCGGGCTGGAACATCAGGACGACGTCGCCCGCCAACCGGTCGCGGTGACGGCTGAGCAGTTGCGCGGCACCGACGAGCGCCGCGGTGTGCAGGTCGTGCCCGCATCCGTGCATGGCACCGTTCTGCGCCGCGAAGTCGAGTCCGGTCTGTTCGGTGACCGGCAGTCCGTCCATGTCGGCGCGCAGCAGCACCGTCTGCGCGGCGGCGGCCGAGCGTCGGCCGCCCCGGAGCACGGCGGTGACGGACGTCGTGCGGGTTCCCGTCGAGATCTCGAGCGGCAGTCCGGCCAACGCCGCCAGGACCGTCTCCTGTGTGCGGGGCAGGTCCAGACCGACCTCGGGTTCGCGGTGCAGTACGCGCCGCAACTGCACGAGGTCGCCCTGTAGAGCGCGGGCGTCGTCCAAGAGATCCATTGCTCTCCCTTATGTCGGTGGTCACGTTGGGGACCGAATGCGTCGGTGGTCATATGCTGTGATCCACGGAACGGCGGACCGTCGATAACGTCGAAAACGATCATTCTCACCAAATTGGGAGGAGCTTCATGAGCGAGATGCTGACTGAATCCGAACTTTCGCTCATTCACGCCCTGCAGATCCGGCCCCGGGCGACGTGGGCAGAGCTGGCACCGATCCTGCGGACGACGCCCGCGACGCTCGCACGCCGGTGGGAGTCGGTCACCGAACGCGGACTGGCCTGGATCACCGCGTACGCCGCGCCGATGACCGGTGCGAGTGCGTTCACGGCCATGATCGAGGTGACGTGCGACCTCGCCGGCACCAAACCGCTGGTCGAGGCCCTCACCCGCGACCCGCGGGTGTCGTCGATCGAGCATGCCGCGCGCGGCCGGGACCTCATCCTGACCGTGCAGACGGGGTCGTTGCACGAGTTGTCGGACCTGGTGCTCGAGGAGTTGCCCCGTCACCCGAGCGTCAATTCGACCCGGACGCACACGTGCACCGCACTCCACGCCGAGGGCAGCCGGTGGCGCCTCGATTCCCTGGACACCGCGCAGTCCGCCGCGATCGCGGCACTGGAGAACACGCCTCCGCAGTCCGGATCGAGCCGGCCGGAGAGCCTGACGGACGAGGTCGCCCGCGCGCTCGTTCGCGAACTCACCCGGAACGGCCGGGCGTCGGCGCGCGAGATCGCCTCGGTGATCGACCGGCCCGCGTCCTCGGTGCGCAGGCAACTCGCCGGGTTGCTGCGCTCCCGCGCGGTGGTACTGCGCTGCGACGTCGCCCAGGAGGCGACGCGGTGGCCCATCACCGTCACGTGGTGGTGCCGCCTGCCCGTGCGCGCGCACCGCGAGGTCGTGGAGATCGTCAACACCCGCCCCGAACTGAGGCTGTGCATGTCGATGACCGGACCCGCGAACTTCCTCGTCAGCATGTGGGTGCCCTCGCTGCCCGACCTGCTGCGGGTGCAGGAGTGGCTGGAGACCCGCGCCCCCAGCCTGGAGATCATCGACTCCTCGGTGACGCTCCGATCCCGGAAGCGGATGGGGTGGGAACTCGACACCCACGGCCGCGCGACCGGTTATGTCACCGCACACGGCGCCTGACCGCTACGGTCGAATGCGCCATCATCGGACCGGCTGGAGCAGGTGATCACCGTGACCTCTACCGTGAAAACGTCGACTACCGGCGAGCGCGCCGATTTGCTGGAGACGCTGGCCAAGCACCGGTACCTGCTCCGCCACACCGTCCGCGACCTCACCGACGAACAGGCCGCGCAGCGCACGACGGCGAGCGTGCTGTGCCTGGGCGGGCTCGTCAAGCACGTGTCGGACACCGAACGGGTGTGGGCCGATTTCATCGTGCGCGGCACCGACGCCGTCCGCGGCGGTCCCGTGGACGGCACCGGCACCGGCAATCGCGAGAAGGAATTCACCCTCCGCGACGACGAGACCCTGGCCGGCGTCCTCGACCGCTACACGAAGGTGGCGCACCGGACCGACGAGATCGTGGCCGCGCTGCCCGACCTCGACATCTCGCATCCGCTGCCGCCCGCGCCGTGGTTCGAACCGGGATCGCGCTGGTCCGCGCGTCGCGTCCTTCTCCACATCATCGGTGAGACGGCCCAGCACGCCGGGCACGCCGACATCATCCGGGAGGCCCTCGACGGCGCGAAGACGATGGGATGAGCCGACATGACCGCACCGGAGCATCGCGTTCGCATCGCCGAGGAACGCGCCGACGCCGAGCGTCGAATTGCGTCGCTGACCGGGCGTTTCACCGCGATCGTGGAGGGGTCGGAATTCACCACGGACGATGACGAACACGATCCGGAGGGCTCGACCATCGCGTTCGAACGAGCCCAGGTGTCGGCGTTGCTGGCCGACGCCCGGCGCGAGGTGGAGGATCTGGCGGCGGCGCAGCAGCGACTCGACAGCGGGACGTACGGCGTCTGCGTCCGGTGCGGCCGGCCGATCGCCGAGGTCCGGCTCGACGCGCTCCCGGCCGCCCAGACCTGCATCGACTGCGCCGGTTAGGGCAGGAAGGCTCCCCACTCGCGCGCAGCCACCTCGCGGGCCCGGCGGTGGTCGTCTGCCTCGGGACGGATACCGTCGGCGAGGTCGGCCAGGGCTTCCGCCAGATCACCGACATCGACCTGATGCCGCATGGAGGAGTCGAGTAGTTCGTCGAAGGCCTGGTCCGCGCTGTACGAGCTTCCGCGCGCGGTGGTCAGGATCTGAATTGCAGCGTCCAATGCGGACAGGTGCCGTGTTGCGCGGGTGTCGCGGTGAGCGTCGATCGTCAATATTCCGCCTCTGAGGTGTCGCCACTGGGCGTTGCCGGTCTGGTGTGACCACATCACATCACGATCGGGACGTCCGTGTTGCCGAATCGAGACCGTGTCCGAAAGTTGTTTCTCGACAGGAGGATACGAACTCCGGAGAGATACTTGTAACTTCCGTTACTACCGCGAAGTTCTACCCGGGAGTAGGTAGCCCTCAGAATCACATTTCTGAACGGCTCCAGAACAGCGGATCGAAACCGAACGAACCGGCCGTTCCGCAATACTGGTCCCCGGGCGGAATTCTCCACCCGACGCGATCGGACGGCCGTGCGCCGCGCAGTCCCTGTGGACCCGTGTGACCAGAACTGTTCAGAATCGGGATGATTGACGTGAAACTCGTCGTCGACCTCAATCGGTGCCAGGGTTACGCGCAGTGCGTGTTCCTCGCACCCGACGTCTTCACTCTGCACGGAGAAGAGGCCCTCCTCTACGACGCGGGCCCCGCCGACGCAGAACGCGAGCACGTGTCGCAGGCTGCGGCCGCGTGCCCGGTGCACGCCATCACCACGGACCTCCCCGATCACCACCATGGGCAGTGACGTGCGGATCGTCATCGTCGGCGCGTCACTCGCCGGGGTGCGCGCCGCGGAGGCGCTACGGGGGCAGGGCTTCGACGGTTCCCTCACCCTGATCGGCGACGAACCCTACGAACCGTACGACCGGCCCCCGCTGTCGAAGGCCGTGCTCCTCGGGATCATGCCGCCCGAACATGCGGCGCTCCCCTACCGTTCCGACCTCGACGCGAAGTGGCGGCTCGGCGTGCGGGCCACCACCCTCGACCTGGAGAACAACCGGGTGGTGCTGAGCGACGGCGACACCGTCGAGTTCGACAAGGTGCTGATCGCGACCGGCGTCCGCGCCCGGCCGTGGTCGAACTCGTCCGAGGCGGCACTCGACGGCGTCTTCACCGTCCGCACCTGCGACGACTCCCGACGGCTGAACGAACGGCTGTCTGCCGGACCGCGCCACGTCCTGGTGATCGGCGCCGGCTTCACCGGCTCGGAGATCGCGTCGGTGTGCCGGGAGCGCGGGCTGTCCGTGACGGTCACCGAGCGCGGCCCGGCACCGCTGGTCGGTGCGCTCGGCGGGGTGGTGGCGGCGGTTGCCGCCGACATGCAACGCGACCACGGCGTCGACCTGCGCACCGGGGTCACGGTGACCGGACTCGACGGCGACAGCGACGGTCGGCTGTGCCGCGCGCACCTCTCGGACGGGACCGCACTCGACGTCGACGTCGCGATCGTCGCGCAGGGCAGCATCCGCAACACCGACTGGCTGTTCGGCTCCGGCCTCGCCGCCGGGCCCCGCGGAGTCACGTGCGACGCCGGCTGCCGGGCGTTCGACATCAACGGCATCGTCACCGACAACGTGTTCGTCGCCGGTGACGTTGCGCGGCAACCGCATCCGCTCTACGACTACCAGCTGCTGGCACTGGAGCACTGGGGCAACGCGATCGGTCAGGCCGAGGTGGCGGCGCACAACATGATCCACGACGGCCTCCGCCGGCGGCCGCACCTGGAGATTCCGGCGTTCTGGTCCAGCCAGTTCGGCGTCAACATCAAGTCCGTGGGCATCCCCACCTACTCCGATCAGGTGGTGATCACGCAGGGTTCGGTCGCCGAGCGGCGATTCGTCGCGGCGTACGGCTTCCGTGGTCGCGTCACCGCGGCGGTGGCGTTCAACCAGGGGAAGTGGCTCGACTTCTATCGGGGGCTGATCGAGTCGGCGGCGGCGTTCCCCCCGGACTTCGACGTCATGGACCGGGCGGAGCCGTTCGAGGTGCGGGCGTCGGAGTTGCCCGACCCGGCCGTTCTCAGCCACGGCCCTACCGTCGCGGTGACCGGTCATCTGCCCACCGAACGTCGTGTCGAGTTCGTCTCGCTACCGAAGTAACAGGGAGAGTGTCCATGTCGCGTGCGCAGCTGTTCGAGCGGATCACCGACCAGGCGAACCGGCCGAATCCGTATCCGCTGTACGAGGAACTTCGTGAGACGCGGGTGGCGCCGCAGGACAACGGTTCCTTCCTCGTCGGCCGGTACTACGACGTGATGGCGCTTCTGCACGATCCGAGGATCAGCTCCGACCTGCACAACCGGGGGCCGGGGCTTCCCGGAGCGGATCGCGCGGGCGACGGACCGGAGTCCTTCCTCAAACTCGATCCGCCCGAGCACGATCGGTTGCGCCGACTGACGACGCGGCAGTTCGGTCCGCCGCACAGCCCCGACCGGATCGACTCCATGCGTGGCGAACTCACGGAACTCGTCACGACCCTGGTCGACGGGCTCGACGGGAAGGGCCGCATCGACATCGTCGACGACTTCGCGTACCCGTTCCCCGTCTCCGTCATCTGCCGTCTGCTCGGCGTGCCCCACGAGGAGGAACCCCGGTTCCACGCCTGGGCCGACGCGTTGGTGGCGGCCATCGACCCGCGGCGCTCCAGCGCCGACAACGAGCAGGTGAAGGCGGCGCAGCAGGCCCAGATGGAAATGGCCATGTTCATGGCCGGTCTCATCGAGGATCGCCGCCGCAATCCCGGTGACGACATGCTGTCGGGGCTGGCCAACGATTCGGGGCCCGACGGCCAGTTGAACACCGTCGAGTTGGTCACCAACTCCATCCTGCTATTCATCGCCGGGCACGAGACCACCGTCAACCTGATCACGAACGGCATGCTCACGCTGCTTCGCAATCCCGATGTTCTCGAACGGCTTCGCGCGGAACCTGAGTTGATGCCGGCGGCGGTGGAGGAATTGCTCCGCTTCGAACCGCCCGTGCACCTGCTGGGCCAGCGAACGCCGATCGTCGACATCGAGATCGACGGCGTCACGGTTCCGAAGGGCTCGCCGCTCGTCCTGGCGTTGGCGTCGGCCAATCGTGATCCCGAACGCTTCGTCGACGCCGACCGGTTCGATCCCGACCGCGAGGACAACCAGCACGTGGGTCTGGGCAGCGGCATCCACAGTTGCTTCGGCGCTCCCCTCGCCCGCCTCGAAGGGCAGATGGCGCTCACCGAACTCATCCGCCGCCTCCCGAATCCGCGTCTCGTGGAGGACCCGCCGCCCTACCGGCCCAACCCGGTGCTGCGCGGTCCGCGGCACCTGTTGGTGGACTGTGGGTGACGGGGGCTGACCTCCGCGCATGGTCGATCAACTCGCCGGGGTGATGCCGGTGGTTGATGCGTGGTCTTCGGGTGGGGTCGATGTGTGGTGGCGGGATCC
>JBCEBZ010000285.1:0-16506 GCA_039206675.1 Rhodococcus sp. (in: high G+C Gram-positive bacteria)
GCATCGACGACGTCCGCGCCGCCGCCGTCTCCTACACCGACACCGGCAGCGCGTAACGCCGCCATCCTCGCCCACCGCCGCCCGTGTGTCCGTCGGACAACACGGGCGGCGGTGGGCGTAGGTTCTTGTTCATGGTCGAGCAGAGTCCGCTGGTCTCCCGCAGACGACAAACCCGGGATCCGTTGCCCGACGCACTGTTGCGTCGCGTCAAACAGTTCTCCGGGCGCCTCTCGACCGAGGCCGTCACGACGATGCAGGATCAACTGCCGTTCTTCGACGACCTCGACGCCGCTCAGCGTTCCAACGTGCAGTTGCTGGTCCAGACCGCTGTGGTCAACTTCCTCGAATGGCTGAAGAACCCGGACAGCGACATCCGGTTCAGCCTGGACGCGTTCCAGGTGATCCCGCAGGATCTGGCACGCCGGCTCACCCTCAGCCAGACGGTGGACATGGTGCGGGTGGCGATGGAGTTCTTCGAGCAGTGGCTTCCGGCGCTCGCCCGTAACGACCAGCAGTTGATCGCGCTCACCGAGGCCGTGCTGCGCTACGGCCGCGAACTGGGTTTTGCCGCCGCCTCCGTGTACGCCAGTGCCGCGGAGTCGCGCGGCGCCTGGGACACCCGGCTCGAGGCCCTCGTGGTCGACGCCGTGGTCCGCGGCGACACCGGGTCCGACATGTTGTCGCGGGCGGCGACCCTCAACTGGGACGCCACCGCTCCCGCCACGGTCATCGTCGGCACACCCCCCGAGGACGAACGGGTCTCCGTGGTGGGCACCGTTCACACCATCGCGCAGAGGCACGGCCGCGCCGCGCTCGCCGTCGTGCAGGGTTCGCGCCTCGTGATGGTCGTCAGCGGCGACCTGCAGGAGGGGTCGGGGCACTCGAGTTTCATGACCGACCTGCTCGGCAAGTTCTCGGAAGAGCCGGTGATCATCGGACCGACCACGCCGACGCTCGGCGCGGCCCACTTCAGCGCCGTCGAGGCGCTCGCCGCGATGCAGGCGGTCGCCGGCTGGCGGGGCGCCCCCCGGCCCGTCCACGCCGCCGAGTTGCTACCCGAGCGGGCACTGCTCGGAGACAACGCCGCAGTCACCGCTCTCAACGACCATCTGGTCGCTCCGCTGGCGGCCGCCGGAGGGGTTCTCACGGACACTTTGGACGCGTATCTCGACTGTGGAGGTGCGGTTGAGACTTGCGCCCGGCAGCTGTTTGTTCATCCAAATACTGTGCGGTATCGACTCAAGAGAATCGCCGAAGTCACAGGGCGCGATCCGACGAATCCGCGGGATGCGTATGTGCTCAGAGTGGCTGCCACAGTAGGCCGATTGACACATTCCCATAACGAACCCATATCACGTTTAACACCAGTCACACCCTTCCCATTCGGAGAAGCAGGGCTGTAACGAACGTCTGTCCAGATTCGATGCGAGGAGCCCACGTGCAATTTTGTGGGAACCCAACAAATCCGCCGACGAAGGTTCATTCGCAACGACATCTCGCGGCACGCGGTTGACGGTGTTCTCTTGAAGAGTGATTTCGTTGCTCGCCCCGGGTCAGGGCTCTCAGACTCCCGGCATGCTCATCCCTTGGTTGGAGCTGCCGGGTTCTCATGACCGTGTCGCACTGTGGTCGAAGGCTGCCGGCCTCGACCTCGTCCGCCTCGGTACCACCGCGACGGCGGAGGAGATCACCGACACGTCGGTGACCCAGCCTCTCGTCGTTGCCGCCGCGATCCTCGCGTTCGAGGAACTCGACGCGCGTGGCCTGGTTCCCGCAGACACGATCGCGGCCGGGCACTCGGTCGGTGAACTCGCCGCGGCCGTCGTCGCCGGGGTCCTCTCCGCCGACGACGCCGTCGCCCTCGCCGCGGTCCGTGGCGCGGAGATGGCCAAGGCCTGCGCACTCGAGCCGACCGGCATGTCCGCGGTCCTCGGGGGCGACGAGGCCGAGGTGCTCACCCGACTCGACGAACTGGGGCTCGAACCGGCCAACCGCAACGCCGTGGGCCAGATCGTCGCGGCTGGTCTGCTGTCGGCGCTCGAGGAACTCGCCGCCACTCCGCCGGAGAAGGCGCGGGTGCGCGCGCTGCCCGTCGCGGGCGCGTTCCACACCCGGTTCATGGCCCCCGCGCAGGAGGCCGTCACCGAGGCTGCGTCCAAGATCACACCGGGTGAACCCACCCGCACTCTGCTCTCCAACGCCGACGGCGCACCGGTCGCATCCGGAGCCGACGCACTGACTAAGCTGGCCGCGCAGGTAACCCGACCTGTGCGTTGGGACCTGTGTACCGCAAGCCTGCGGACCGCTCAGGTCTCGGCGATCGCGGAACTTCCACCAGCCGGAACCCTGGTCGGTATCGCCAAGCGTGAAATGCGCGGCACGCCGACTCTGGCACTCAAGACCCCGGGGGATATCTCCGCGCTAGCCGAACTGACAGAACTCGGCTAGTTTGCTGCGCGCACCTCGGTGCGTGCAGGGCCCGCAGGCGCGGCCGATGGGGACGTGCCTGCACAACTCCAGATACATCTACACCGAATCAGAAGGGAGCCACTCAGTGGCCGCCACCCAGGAAGACATCATCGCCGGACTCGCGGAGATCATCGAGGAGGTCACCGGTATTGAGCCGTCCGAGGTGACCATCGAAAAGTCTTTCGTCGACGACCTCGACATCGACTCCCTCTCCATGGTTGAGATCGCCGTCCAGACCGAGGACAAGTACGGCGTGAAGATCCCCGACGAGGATCTCGCCGGACTGCGCACCGTCGGTGACGCCGTGTCCTACATCCAGAAGCTCGAAGCAGAAGGTGGCGCCGACGCGGAGGCCGTGAAGGCCAAGCTCGAAGCTGCCAAGAACGACGAGGAGTGAGCTCAGCCGTGACTTCCGCCTCGACCAACGGGAGACAGTTCCCCAACATCGTCGTCACCAGCCTCGCGGCTACGACGTCGATCGCTGGTGACGTGGATGCCACGTGGAAGGGCCTGTTGGCCGGCGAGAGCGGCATCGACACCATCCAGGAAGCGTTCGTCACGGAGAACGACCTCCCGGTGACGATCGGCGGCAAGCTGAAGGTGTCGCCCGACGAGTCGCTGTCCCGGGTCGAGATCCGGCGGATGAGCTTCGTCGAGCGGCTGGCACTCGTCCTGGGCCGTCAGGTCTGGGAGAACGCCGGCAGCCCGGAGGTCGACAAGGATCGCCTCGGCGTCGTGATCGGCACCGGACTCGGCGGCGGCGAAGCTCTGATCGACGCCGTCGAGAAGATGAAGGCCGGTGGCTACCGCAAGGTGTCGCCGTTCGCCGTCCAGATGGTGATGCCCAACGGTCCGTCGGCCACCGTCGGACTCGAGCTGGGGGCCCGCGCCGGAGTGATCACTCCCGTGTCGGCCTGCTCCTCGGGTTCCGAGGCCATCGCCCATGCGTACCGCATGCTGGTGATGGGCGACGCCGACATCATCGTCGCCGGTGGTGTGGAGGGTTACCTCGACGCCGTGCCGATCGCGAGTTTCGCGATGATGCGTGCGCTGAGCACCCGCAACGACGATCCGAAGGCGGCTTCACGGCCGTTCGACAAGGATCGCGACGGCTTCGTGTTCGGTGAGGCCGGAGCGATGATGGTCCTCGAAACCGAGGAGCACGCCAAGGCTCGCGGTGCCACCATCCACGCCCGCCTGATGGGCGCGGGGATCACCTCCGACGGGTTCCACATCGTCGCTCCCGACCCCTCGGGTTCGGGCGCTGCGCGGGCCATGACGAGGGCGATCGAGACTGCTGGATTGACGAAGAAGGACATCCAGCACATCAACGCGCACGCCACGGCTACGCCGATCGGTGACACCGCCGAGGCGAACGCCATCAAGGCTGCCGTCGGCAACCATGCTGCGGTGTACGCACCGAAGTCCGCGTTGGGGCACTCGATCGGCGCCGTCGGTGCGCTCGAGGCGGTGCTCACGGTCCTGAGTCTGCGTGACGGAGTCATTCCGCCCACGCTGAATCTCGAGAATCAGGATCCAGAGATCGACCTGGATGTCGTCAAGGGCGAAGCCCGTTACGGCGAGATCGATTTCGCGATCAACAACTCGTTTGGTTTCGGTGGGCACAACGTCGCGCTCGCCTTCGGCCGGGCCTGACAGCCGGTCCTGCTAGATCGCGGGTGGAGACCCCTTCGCTGAAGGGGTCTCCACCCATCGACAGCCCACGAGGGCCCGCTACAGAGGAGGACGCGATGACAATCCTGGCACCCGCGACGAAGTCCGATGCGTCGATCGATCCGCGCGATCCCCTTGCGCGCCTGGAGAAGCTGTTCGACGCCGGGACGGTCGTCCCGCTCCATCCGCGTGACAAGTCCGGTGTGCTGGCCGCGTCCGGCAACATCGACGGTGTCCGCACCATCGCCTACTGCTCCGATGCCACCGTCATGGGCGGCGCCATGGGTGTCGAGGGCTGCAAGCACATCGTGACGGCGATCGATACCGCCCTCGAGGAAGATGCCCCCATCGTCGGGCTCTGGCACTCGGGTGGCGCGCGTCTCGCCGAGGGCGTCGAGGCCCTGCACGCCGTCGGACTGGTCTTCGAGGCCATGGTTCGCGCGTCCGGCCGCGTCCCACAGATTTCCGTCGTCCTCGGCTTCGCGGCCGGTGGTGCGGCATACGGTCCCGCGTTGACCGACGTCGTCATCATGGCGCCGGAGGCCCGCGTGTTCGTCACCGGACCCGACGTGGTCCGCAGCGTCACCGGCGAGCAGGTCGACATGGTGTCGCTCGGCGGTCCCGACACGCACACGAAGAAGTCGGGTGTGGCGCACATCGCCGCCCACGACGAGGGTGACGCGCTGCACCGGGCGCGCCGCCTGGTGTCCATGTTCTGCGAGCAGGGCGAGTTCGATCAGGCCGCGGCCGCGCACGGCGACACCGATCTCCGCGCGCTCATGCCGGAATCGGCGAAGCGCGCCTACGACGTCCGCCCGATCGTGCACGAACTTCTCGACAACGTCGAGGGTGAGTCGAGTTTCGAGGAACTGCAGGGCAATTACGCCCGCAGCATCGTCACCGGGCTCGGACGCCTCGGCGGCCGCACCGTCGGTGTCATCGCCAACAACCCGCTCCGCCTGGGTGGGTGCCTGAACTCGGAGAGCGCCGAGAAGTCGGCCCGCTTCGTCCGGCTGTGCAACGCGTTCGGCATCCCGCTGGTCGTGGTCGTGGACGTTCCCGGATACCTGCCCGGCGTGAGCATGGAATGGGAAGGCGTCGTGCGCCGCGGAGCCAAACTGCTCCACGCGTTCGCCGAGGCCACCGTGCCCCGGGTGACGGTCGTGACCCGCAAGATCTACGGCGGCGCCTACATCGCCATGAACTCCCGCGCTCTCGGCGCCACCGCCGTCTACGCGTGGCCCGACGCCGAGGTCGCAGTCATGGGCGCCAAGGCGGCCGTGGGCATTCTGCACAAGCGGGCCCTGGCCGCGGCGCCGGAGGAAGAGCGGGAGGCCCTGCACGAGCGTCTGGCCGTCGAGCACGAGAGCATCGCCGGCGGCGTCGACCGTGCCGTCGCGATCGGTGTGGTGGACGAGGAGATCGACCCGGCCAAGACGCGCAGTGTCGTCACCGCCGCCCTCGCCGCCGCCCCCTCCACCCGCGGCGACCACAAGAACATCCCGCTGTGATCTGAGCGCTGATCGAGAGAAGGCCCCCACCGTCGACGGTGGGGGCCTTTTCGCGTCCGTGAGCAGGTGTCAGCCGACGTCCCGGCGCAGCCAGGTGACCTCGGCGCCTTCTCCGCCGCTGCGGAACGGCTCGAGCGCCTCGTCCCAGGCGGTTCCGAGGGCGTAGTCCAGTTCGGTGGCGATGTCACCGCCCGCCTCCATCAGTGCCCGCAGACGCATCTCCCCCACGACGACATCGCCGTTCGCGCTGGTGGATCCGTGCCACAGACCCATGCCGGGCACGTGGCTGAACCGCTCGCCGTCCACACCCTCGCTGGCGTCCTCGGTGACCTCGAAGCGCAGCATCGGCCAGGCGCGGAGCGCATTGACCAGCCGCGAGGCGGTACCGACGGGCCCCACCCAGTTGGTGGTCGCGCGCAGGACGCCGTTGGAGGCCGGCTGCGAGGTCCATTTCAGGTTCGCTCGGCAGTCGAGGGTCGCGGTCAGCGCCCATTCGATATGGGGGCACAACGCGGCTGGCGACGAGTGGATGTAGACAACACCAGCCGTCACGTCCGCGAACTGATTCAATGCGCGCACTCGAGCCTCCTGCTTCGACGAGGGACGTCTTCCCCAACGGCCTCAGTCGGTGTGTGCAGCACGCTCGGTTGACCAGTGTGCCCTGTGATGCCTGTGTTGCGCCAGTGATTCGAGCAATCGGTGTGTCATCACCTTTCGCGTTCCGAGAGAATACCGTCGCTCAGCGCGGTCCACACGGGCTTGGCCCAGTCGCCGAAGTCCCGGTCCGTCAACGCGACGCACGCCAGTCCCGCGGCCGGATCGACCCAGAGGAACGTGCCGGACTGCCCGAAGTGGCCGAACGTCTGCGGCGAGTTGCCCGTGCCCGTCCAGTGCGGGCTCTTGCCCGACCGGATCTCGAATCCCAGACCCCAGTCGTTGGGACGCTGTGAGCCGTATCCGGGCAGAATCCCGTCCAGCCCGGGGAATTGCACCGAAGTGGCGTCTGCGAACGTCTGAGACGAAATGAGCGCCGGGCGGAACAGTTCGGCGGCGAAGCGGCCGAGATCGCCCGCCGACGCCTGCGCCCCGTGGCCGGCAGGCCCGACCAGAGCAGACGCGCTCATCGACAGCGGTGCGAACACGGATTCCGCCACGTAGTCGGCGAAGTCGATCGACGTCTCGGCGGTGAGGAAGTCGGCGAGCACCTCGTAGCCGGCACTCGAGTAGATCCGCTTGCGCCCCGGTGCCGTCTGCACCCGGTCCGTGTCGAACGCGAGACCCGACGCGTGCGCCAGCAGATGACGCACGGTCGAGCCCTCCGGGCCCGCGGACTGGTCGAGTTCGACGGCCCCCTCCTCGGTGGCCACCAGGACCGCGTACGCGCACAGCAGTTTGGTCACCGAGGCCAGCGGGAAGACGCGCTGCTGGTCGCCGTACTCCCCGATCACCCCTTCGTCTCGCGACAGGACCACCGCCGCAGCGTTGTCCACGGGCCATCGGGCGATCTGATCGAGACTCTGCACCCGGTCAGACTACGAGAGCCGCCCGTGGTCTGCTGCGGCGAGCCGCCCGTGGTCTGCTGCGGCGAGCCGTCACCAGTCGGCTTCGGTGTACCGGATGACGCCGCGAATGTTCTTGCCGTCGAGCATGTCCTGGTACCCGTCGTTGACCCCTTCGAGGGTGTAGGTGCGGGTGATCATGTCGTCGAGGTTCAGCTGCCCCGACTTGTACATGGCCAGCAGGTTCGGGATCTCGACCCGGGCGTTGCCGCCGCCGAAGATGGTGCCCTTCAGGTCCTTCTGCAGCATCGAGAAGAGGAACAGGTTCAGTTTGACGTCCATGTCGGTCATCGCGCCCATGGCCGTGACGACGCACGTGCCGAATTTGCTGGTGAGCAGCAGGGCTTCCTCGACGTATTCGCCGTGCATCTCCCCGACCGTGATGATCGTCTTCTGCGCCATCAGCCCGTTGGTGAGGGCGATGATCGGTTCGATCGCGGCGGCGGCGCTCTCGAACGCGTGGGTGGCCCCGAACTTCAACGCTTGTTCCCGCTTCCACGGCACCGGGTCGATGGCGAAGATCTGACGGGCCCCGGACGCCACCGCGCCCTGCAGCGCGCTCATGCCGACGCCGCCGACACCCATGATGACCACGGATTCGCCCGGCTTCACCTCCGCCATCCGCGTCGCCGAACCCCATCCGGTGGGGACGCCGCAGCCGACGAGGGCCGCGACGTCGAAGGGAATGTCCTTGTCGATCTTCACGACCGACGTCTCGTGCACAACCATGTAGGGCGAGAACGTCCCGAGCAGGCACATGGGGATGACGTTCTCGCCGCGCGCGTGAATGCGGAACGTGCCGTCACTGATCGCCAGCCCGCTCAGGAGCCCCATGCCGAGGTCACAGAGATTCTGATGTCCGGCCGAGCACGCCGGACAGCGTCCGCAGGCGGGTACGAAGGAGAGCACCACGTGGTCGCCGACTTCGAGGTCCTTCACCTCCGGCCCCAGCTTGGTGATGACACCGGACCCTTCGTGGCCGCCCATCACCGGGAAGGACGCCATCGGCATCGACCCGGTGACGATGTGGTGGTCGGAGTGGCACATTCCGGCGGCTTCCATGCGAATCTGCACCTCGCCCGCGACCGGATCGCCGATCTCGATCTCCTCGACCGACCACGGCTCGTTCAGGCCCCACAGGATCGCACCCTTGGTCTTCATGTGACTCCCAACCCTTCATTCATGTCTGCGCATCTGCTGATGTGACGATAGACACAAACCGACCGAATTGGAACACGTTCTACCGAATCGGGTCCGGGAATCCGAAACTGTTACCCCGACACGTCGTGGAGGTGGTGGATCGGGTCGTGGACAAAGTACGTGGCGAGCGTCTCCACCGTGAACGAGGCCCCGTCGCTGCGGCGCCCGGTCCGCGACCGGAGCTCCGGCGCGACGGCCGCGAAGTTTTCGGCCACCGCGGCGCCGGCCGCACGCAGTTCGGCGTCCACGACGGCCGGATCCTGCTCGTTGTAGCGCGCGGATTCGGCCGTCTCGTCCTGATCCCAGTTCGGGAACAGGGGATCCGTCTCGTCCAGCATGAGCCGGAGCCGGACGTCGAAGATCCGGAACACGTCGCGCACGTGCGCCGCGTACTCGAGCGCCGACCACGTCTGCTCGTCCGGCCGGACCGTCACGTCGGGGCGGGCGAGCACCGGCGACCAGGCGTCGGCGTTCGCCCGGACGAGAGCCGGAATGTCCTCGTACCGGGTTGCGGCCGAGTCGAACCCGCACTCGGGGCACGCCCGGTCGAGGACCCAGGTCCAGTTCTTCGTGTCGGGAGTGATCGCCATGCCGGTCATCGTAGAGCGCCGCTCCGATCACACCGCGCGTTCGCGGCTCACGGTACCGTCGCGAGGATGCACGCCACGTTCCTCGGTGTCTCCACGGTCCTTTTGTCCGACGGCGAGACGTCCGTGATGACGGACGGGTTCTTCTCGCGGCCGCCGCTCCTGCGATCGGTGCTGCGGCCGCTACGCCCCGACGGTGCCGCCGTCAACCGGGCGCTCGCGCGAGTGGGAACCGAGCGCCTGGCCGCCGTTTTCGTCGCGCATTCGCACTACGACCACGCGCTGGACTCTCCGATCGTGGCGCAGCGCACCGGCGCGGAACTCGTCGGTTCGCCTTCGACGGGGCGCATCGCCGAGGGGTACGGATTCGCGCCGGACCGGTTCCGGACGATCGAGGTGCGAACTCTCCTGCGATACGGCGCGTTCGAGGTGACGGCGCTGCCCGCAGCGCACAGCCCCCGGGCGAAGTTCCCGGGCACGATCGACCACGCCGTGCATCCACCGGCGTCGATCCGCGAGTACGCGCAAGGCGACTGCTACTCGTTTCACTTCGCGCATCCGGACGGCCGGGTTCTCGTCCATGCCAGTGCGAACTTCGTTCCCGGTGCACTCGACGGTTACGACGCCGACACCGTCTATCTGGGCATCGGCACGCTCGGCAAGCAGTCCGACGAGTTCCGCCGCGACTACTGGGACGCGCTGGTGACCCGGACCGGTGCGCGCCGGGTGATCCCGATTCACTGGGACAACTTCTGGAAGCCGCTTGACCGGCCGTTGACACCCCTCCCCCGGTTCGCCGACAACTTCCGGCGATCGCTGCGGTTCCTCACCGAGAAGGGCCTCGCCGACGGCGTCGACGTGCAACTCCCCGTCGCGTGGGAGCGCGTCGATCCGCTGGCGTAGTCCGGGCGCTCGCTCAGAGCTTGTAGCCGATCGTCCGGAGTAGCGCCTTGCGGTCGGCGACGTCGTCGCTCGTCTCCACGCCGGCGGGTGAACCTCCGTCGATCACGCCGGCGATCCCCCTGCCGAGATCCGACTCGGCCACGAGAATTTCGACGGGGTTGGCGGTGGCGCAGAAGATGCCGCACACCTCCGGAACCTGCTTCAGCGTGTTCAGGACGTTCACCGGGTAGCCGTCCTCCACGAACACGAAGAACGAGTGGCCGGCACCGACCGCGACCGCGTTGCGTGTGGCCAACTCGACGAGCCGATCGTCGTTGCCGGAGCAACGCACGAGGCGAGGCCCCGACGCTTCACAGAACGCCACCCCGAACCGAAGGTGTGGACTCACTCCGGCCAGTGCCTCGTGGATGTCCTCGACCGTCTTGATGAAGTGGGACTGCCCGACGATCACGTTCATGTCGTCGGGCTTGTCGACCGCCACGATCTGCAGTTCCACGATGACCTCCTCGGGTGCCTCTCAGTCTGCCCCGCTCCGACACGGAGAACAACGACGAGCCGGGCCCTCGCTCAGGCGCCGATGTGGGCGGCGAGCGTGGACTGGCCTGGGCCGGTGAGGTCGGCGAGCGCGTCGCGCCGCCCGGCCATCGCCATCAACAGCGCTTCCCCGCTCCCACGGACCTGCGGGCCCCGGCCGTGGGACCAGTCGAGATCCGTCGCCACCAGCCTCACCCCGCGGGCGCGCCAGGCACCGCGGATCAGCGGAGCGAAACGGGCGAAATCCAGCGCCGCGCGCAGCCGATCCTGCGGGATCGTCCGGGGAATCGCGAGGGGCCGCCGGATGTCCTGCTGGTGGATCATGCCGTCGACGAGGCCGATCATCCCACCGAAACCGGCTGGCAGACCGCTGGGTTCGGCATGCAGGCGTATGGAGTCCACCAGCTCGTCGGTGGTGCGGTCCGCGAGATCGGCGACCCCGACCGCGTTCACCCGATCCTGCAGGAACCAGCCCTTCCCGAATCGGAGGAGCAGACCGCGCAGGTCCAGTTCGTCATAGCTGATCACGTGCGCCGCCACGTCCCGCACCCGCCACCGCTCACACAGACTCGGGGACTCCCACTGCTGCGGAGACAGACCTGCGAGCAACTCCGCGAATTCTTCCCGTTCCGCGCGCGCCAACGTCATGATGTCCACACTGCCCGCATCCGGGCGGGTTCGGAAGTACCGGACCGAATGGCGGAAACGGTGGGGCGGGCGGGGCTCGAACCCGCGACCAATGGATTATGAGTCCACGGCTCTAACCGACTGAGCTACCGCCCCATCACCGCACTACTCGCGTCGCGGCCTGCCGATGTTACCGTGCGCCCGCGGCGGGCGCGTAGCCGGGACGAAGCCCGTCCCGGCAGCACTTTTCGTCGTCGGCGAGTCGATTCGACGTCCTGTGACCGGCACCTGGGTCGCCGGCCTGTGTGCGAAGACGCCTCCCGGGGTACGCGGGAGGCACCGTCAATGCGGAGGATCACGGGAAGGGAGTGGACGATGAGCGTCGAACATCCAGGACCGGAACCGGACGATGCACCGGCGCTCGACGCGGGTGGGGGCGTTCAGCCGGGCGACACACCACCGGACGCCGGCCAGACGTCGGGGTTGTCGCATCCGCAGCCGATGCCGGGCCGGACGGTGCCGGTCCTCGCCTTCATCCTGATCGGACTACTCATCCTGGGCATCGCGGCGTTCTTCGTCGCACGCGTGTTCGCGTTGTTCGACTGAGGTGACCGTCGCCGGTTCGTCGGCGACGAGTTCGTATCGTCGGCCGTACGTTTCGACGAGGGCCTGGATCGCCGCGACCACCGGAACCGACACCAGTGCACCGACCGCACCGAACAGCGACGCGCCCACGATCACCGATCCGAACGCGACCGCGGGATGGATCGAGACCGTCGCGGACGTGATGCGCGGGTGCAGCACGTAGTTCTCGATCTGCTGGTAGACGGTGCCGAACACGATCACCCACACGCCGTCCATGGGCTGGGACGCCGCGGCGATGATCGCGGGGAGGGCGATCGCGAGGTAGGTGCCCAGGGTGGGGACGAACTGCGAGACGATGCCGGTCCACAGTGCCAGCGGCAACCAGTAGGGCACACCGATCACGACGAGGAAGATGCCGGTGGCGACCGAGCTGATGGCGGCGAGGATGAGCCGCGACACGACATAGCCGCCGGCCTTCTCCACCGAGATTTCCCAGACCACCGAGATGACCCGCTGTTGCCGCGCCGGAAACCAGCTCGAGATGGTGCGGCGGAGTGCCGGTCCCTGCGCGGACATGTAGAACACGAACAGCAGCAGCGTCAGCATCTGGAAGACGACGCCGAGCAACGAGGACAACACGCCCAGGACTCCCGGCGTGAAGCGCTCGGCGAGGTCCCGCACGGTCTCGGGGGTGAGGTGGATCAGATCCTCGCCGGTCGCGAAGTCGGTGTCGAAGACACGATTGGACCAGTCGGTCACGGAGGACAAAGCGCCCGGCAGCGCCTTGAGGAGCTGGGCGAGCTGCTGGGCGAGCAGGGTGCCGAAGAGCGCCAGGAATCCGATGGCGAAGACGAACAGTGCCAACAGCACCAGTCCGGTGGCGGCGCCGCGTCGCAGCCCCCGGCGCTCGAGCCAGTCGACGACCGGTTCGATGGTGATGCTGAACAGCCACGCGAGAAACAGCAGTCCCAGGAATCCGCGCAGATTGACGAACAGCCACCCGGACAACTGGTAGGCGGCGACCGCCAGCAGGACGTAGAGGATCGAGGGCAGCAACCACCGTGGGGCATCGCCGGCGCCGAAACGCCGGACCGACCCCGCCCGCCCGGTGTCGCCGCCGTCCTCGCTCATCGCACACCCCGCAGTCGCTTGCTGCCGATACAGCGGGAATGTACTCGCCCGGGGCGCGCACCGATCCGAATTGGCCGGGCGCAGCAGAAAACCCCGCCCGGAGGAACCGGACGGGGTTTCGATGCTCCCCCGGCTGGACTCGAACCAGCAACCGTCCGATTAACAGTCGGAAGCTCTGCCAATTGAGCTACAGGGGATTATTCTGCTGTGCTCCGCCGTTCCCGGCGATGCGAGAGAAACTGTAGCGCATAGCCCCACCCCAGTACCAAATCGCCTGCCTGTCGATGCATCAGGCAGGATGGGGAAGGTCGTTGTGCGTCGGGAGGAAGCGGGAATGATGCGGTTGTTGATCGGTATCGCGGCTGGGTACGTGCTGGGTACGCGAGCAGGACGTGCGCGCTACGAACAGATCAGCCGGGCCACCAAGGCCGTGGCCACCAGTCCGGCCACGAAGAAGGTGTTGCAGATGTCACGCCAGAAGTTGTCCGACTCGCTGAACACCCAGCCGAAGCTCGAACCCATGAAGCCGCTCGACGAGGACACGACCATCCTGGTTCCGCAGGATCAGCTCAAGAAGAAGTAGCCGACGACGGCCGGATCAGCCGGCCATGCCGTCCCGGTTGGTGTCGCCGATCGCCTGATCGAGCAGGCTCCGGCGGTACTGCTCCAGTGCGACGAGGTCGCCGAGCAGCGAGTGGAACTCGTCCGACGCCGTCGCCGGTGAGATCCGCTGCAGCTTGGACTTCAGTTCCGCCACCTGCTCCCCCACCCACACCTCCTGAAGGCGTGCGATGACGCCGGAGATGTATCGCGGGACGGTGTCCTCCTCGGCGGGCAGCGGTTCGACGGCGAGTTCCGACACGAGGGACGCCGCGGTGACGTCGTCGACTCCACGACTGACGGCGTCGACCCACTCGCCGCCGCCGAGACCGGCGCTGGCACCGCCTGCCGCGATCATCGACTCGCGGATCACGACGTACGTCGGGTGCGTGAACGTCTCCACCGGCAGCGAGTCGAACACGGTGCCGGCGATGGCCGGGTACTGCAGCGCACCCTTCAGCGCCTCACGTTGCGCCCACAGTGTCGGATCGTTCGGTCGGGGCCGGGACAGGCCGACCGGCAACTGCGGGGCGTCCGGGTGTTCGTCCCGGGCCGCCTTCTTCTTGGGCGGCCCGGGTACCGACCCGCGGGTGGACGCCCGCTTGCGCGCCTCGTCCCGCACCCGTTGCCGGACCGCGGCGATGTCGTCCCAGCCCACCCAGCCGGACAACTGCACGGCATAGCTGTCGCGCAGCGTCGCTTCCTTGATCTGGGCGACCACCGGCACCGTGCGCCGCAGCGCCTCGACCCGGCCCTCCGCGGTCTCGAGGTCGTGCTCGGTGAGGATCGACTTGACCACGAACTCGAACATCGGGGTGCGGCGCGCCACCAGATCGCGGACGGCGGCGTCGCCCGACTTCTGCCGCAGCTCGCACGGGTCCATGCCTTCGGGCGCCACGGCGACGAAGGTCTGCCCGGCCATCTTCTGATCACCCTCGAACGCCTTCATCGCCGCGGCCTGGCCTGCGGCGTCCCCGTCGAACGTGTAGATGATCTCACCGCGAAAGTAGCTGTCGTCCATCAGCAGTCGCCGCAGCATCGAGAGGTGGTCCTCACCGAACGCGGTGCCGCACGCGGCGACGGCGGTCTTGACCCCGGCGAGGTGCATCGCCATGACGTCGGTGTATCCCTCCACCACCACGGCCTGATGTCCCTTGGCGATCTCCCGCTTGGCGAGGTCGAGCCCGAACAGCACCTGAGACTTCTTGTACAGCATGGTTTCCGGCGTGTTGACGTACTTGCCGGGCATGGTGTCGTCGTCGAACAGCTTGCGGGCGCCGAATCCGATGACGTCGCCGGACAGGTTCCGGATGGGCCAGAGCAGCCGCCGGTGGAAGCGGTCGATGTGACCGCGCCGCCCCGCCTTCGACAGGCCCGCGGCCTCGAGTTCCTTGACGTCGAAACCCTTGCCCAGCAGATGCTTCGTGAGGACGTCCCAGCCGTCGGGGGCGTACCCGCACCCGAACTGCTGCGCGGCCGCCGCGTCGAAGTTCCGTTCCGTCAGGTAGTCGCGGGCGGCCTGCGCGTCGGGCTCCCGCAGACGCGCCGAGTAGAACTCCTGCGCCGCCGCGTTCGCCGCGACCAGCCGGGCGCGGGTGCCGCGGTCGCGTTGCACCGACGTGCCGCCACCCTCGTACGAGATGGTGTAGTTCAGCCGGTCGGCCAGTTGCTCGACGGCCTCGACGAAACTGATGTGGTCGATCTTCTGGAGGAACGAGTAGACGTCGCCGCCCTCGCCGCACCCGAAGCAGTGGAAGTGCCCGTGGTTGGGCCGCACGTGGAACGAGGGCGACTTCTCGTCGTGGAACGGGCACAGCCCCTTCATGGAGTCGCCGCCCGCGCGCTTGAGGGAGACGTACTCCCCCACGATGTCCTCGATCCGTGTGCGCTCGCGAATGGCCGCAACGTCACGATCAGGGATTCTGCCAGCCACGCCCGACAGTCTAGGCGCTCTCCCGGAGCCCGGAATTCCGCCTCGGAATCAGCAGTTCGAGGGGGCGGGAATCCCGGCGAATCGGTCGGCGAGATAGCCGAACGCGGGGCCGGCACCGAGCATGGTGGCGGTGCCGTGGTCCGCACCGGGGATCACGTCGAACTGCACCCGCGCACCCTGTGAGCAGTAGCGGGCGACGGTGTTCTGCACCGGTCCGATGGCGACGAGGGGGTCCGCGCTGCCGTGCCAGACGAACATCGGCGTCCGCGGGACTCCCGGATACAGCTCGACGCTGTTCTCGTCCATCACCGCGCGGCCCGACGGGTCGGCGAGGATCCCGGGACCGTTGGTCAGGTCGGGCAGCGATTTGCCGGCGCCGGCGCCGAGTATCGAATCGGTGCACATGTTGCTCATCTGCGCGCGCAGGGCGAGTCCCTCGTCGTTGAGGCCGTCGCCGAGCGGGGAACGCGTCGGGTATTCGCGCTCGAGCCCGATGGCGGCCGCGAATCCCAGGCCGAACGCCTGCGAGCGGGTGCCGCCGAGGCGGTCGGCCAGTTCGCCGATGTTGACCGGGGTGCCGCCCTCGGCGGCGCCCACGATGTTCAACTCCGGGGCGTAGGTCGGGGCCAGCGCCGCAGCCCAGTTGGTCGCCATGGCGCCACCCGAGTAGCCGGCGAGTCCGACCGGACTGCCGCCGAGCCCGGCCTCGGGGAGCCGCTGCGCGGCGCGGACGCCGTCGAGGACGAGCCGGCCGCCGAGTTTCGCCGCCCCGTACGCGCTGGTGGGACCGAGGTGATCGGGCACGGCGACCGCCCACCCCCGCGCGAGCAGGGCGTTGAGGGCCGGGGCCTCCTGGAGTCCGCCGTTGAACAGCTGATGGGACGGTGCGCACTCGAGCCCCAGCGCGTTGACGAACGGCTGATACGACACCAGCGGCCGGTTCGCGGGAGTGCCGCGGGGCACCAGCACCGTGGTGACCGCGGCGATGGGCGCACCCGCGGAGTTGGTCGACTTGTATTTGACCTGCCAGGCGTCGGCGGTGGGGAAACCGGTGGCGGCGACCGGGCGGCTCGCCAGCACGTCACCGTCCGCGCGTGCCCCGACGTCGGCGGGCGCACCGTAGAACGGGTCGGGGTCCGCGAACGGGTATGCGGGCGCGGCCTGCGCCGCGGGTGGGGCCAGCAGGGCGGCTC
>JBCEBZ010000286.1:0-4119 GCA_039206675.1 Rhodococcus sp. (in: high G+C Gram-positive bacteria)
CGCTTTGCCACTCACCTGCGCAGGTGAGTGGGAAAGCGTGTCGGGGCACGATTTGCCACTCACGTCAGGAGAGGTGCTCCGGTTGGGGGTGCGACTTGTGGACCCCGTCCGATCCGACCGCGTCCTGGCTCGCTTCCGGTGGGCATTCGGCGCTGTACTTGCCCGCGTGTTCCAGGGAGACGACGACGGACTTCGACGTGGGACAGTTGCTGCCGGTCGCCGTGGAATCGAGCGGCACCAGCGGATTGGTCTCCGGATAGTAGGCGGCGGCCGAGCCCCGGGGCGTGTCGTATTCGACGATCCGGAAGTCGTGGGCGCAGCGGACCCGGTCGTCCTCGGCCCAGTGGGTGAAGAGGTCGACCATGTCGCCGTCGTCGAATCCGAGGGCCGCGATGTCGTCGTGGTGCAGGAAGATCACCCGGCGTCCGCCCTCGATTCCGCGGTAGCGGTCGCTGAGCCCGTAGATCGTGGTGTTGAACTGGTCGTGGCTGCGGATCGTCTGCAGGATCACGTGCCCCGGCGGCACCTGCAGCACCTCGATCGGGGACACCGCGAATACGGCCCGGCCGGAGTGGGTGGGGAACGTCCGGGAATCGCGCGGCGGGTGCGGCATCACGAACCCGCCCGGCTTGCGGACGTTCACCTCGTACCCCTCGCAGCCGGGAACGACCCGCGAGATGTGCAGGCGGATGTTCGCGTAGTCGTCCCGCATCTTCTTCCACTCGATGCCGTAGCGGTCCCCGATCGTGGCCTCGGCGATGCGGGTGACGATGCCCACCTCCGAATCGAGGTGCGGACTGGCCGGTTTCAGCGGACCCCGGGACGCGTGAACCGAACACGTCGAGTCCTCGACCGAGATGAACTGGGGACCGCCGGCCTGGACGTCCTGCTCGGTGCGTCCCCGGGTCGGCAGGATGAGGGCCGTGTCGCCGCACACGAGATGCGAGCGGTTGATCTTCGTGGAGATGTGGACGGTCATCCGGGTCTTGCGCAGTGCGGCGGCGGTGACGTCGGTGTCCGGGGCCGCCTGGACGAAGTTTCCGCCGAGCCCGAGGAAGAAATGCGCCTTGCCGTCGCGCATCGCCCGGATGGAATCGACGGTGTCGTAGCCGTTCTCCCGGGGCGGGTCGAAGTCGAATTCCTTCGCGAGGGCGTCCAGGAAATGCCGCGGCGGACGCTCCCAGATCCCCATCGTCCGGTCGCCCTGCACGTTCGAGTGCCCGCGCACCGGCAGCAGTCCCGCGCCGGGTTTGCCGATGTTTCCTTGGGCGAGTGCGAGATTGGTGACCTCCTTGATGATCGCCACCGAATTGTGGTGCTGGGTCAGACCCATCGCCCAGCAGAACACGGTGGCATCGGAATCGCGCAGGAGCCGGGCCGCGTCGGTGATCTGCTCCCGCGACAGGCCGGTCGTGCGGGTGACGACGTCCCAGTCGATGTCGGTGACGTGCTGCTTCCACAGCTCGAACCCGATGGTGTGCTGTTCGATGAACTCGTGGTCGAGGGCGTCCCATTCGACGAGCAGCGACCCGAAGGCCTGCAGCAGGGCGAGGTCGCCGTTGAGCGCGATGGGCAGGTGCAGGTCGGACAGGTCGGTGCCCGGGCCCACCATGCCGCGGGGGGTCTGCGGATTCTTGAAATTGACCAGACCCGCCTCCCGCAGCGGATTGATCGCGAGGATCTTCGCGCCGTTCTGCTTCGCCTTCTCCAGCGCCGACAGCATCCGCGGATGGTTGGTTCCGGGGTTCTGACCCTGCAGGACAATCAGTTTCGCCTGATAGACGTCGTCCATCGTGACGCTGGCCTTGCCGATGCCGATCGACTCCTGCAGCGCGATGCTGGTCGATTCGTGGCACATGTTGGAACAGTCGGGCAGGTTGTTGGTTCCGAACGCCCGGACGAACAACTGGTACGCGAACGCGGCCTCGTTGGACGCGCGGCCGGACGTGTAGAAGATCGCCTCGTCCGGACTGTCCAGGGCATTCAGCTGGTCGCCGATCAGGGCGAACGCCTCGTCCCATTCGATGGGTTCGTAGTGCGTGCCGCCCGGCCGTTTCACCATCGGGTGCGTGATCCGCCCCTGCTGCCCGAGCCAGTGCTCGCTGTGGCAGTCGAGGTCGGCGATGCTGTGCCGGGCGAAGAATTCGGGCGTCGCCCGGTCCCGCGTCGCCTCCTCCGCGACGGCCTTGGCGCCGTTCTCGCAGAACTCCGCGGCGTGCCGGTGACCCGGGTCGGGATCGGGCCACGCGCAGCTCATGCAGTCGAAGCCCTCGGCCTGGTTCAGTCGCAGCAACGTCTCGGCCGTCCGGATCACACCCATGTGCTCGAGCGCCCGCTTCATCGACACCGCGACAGCGGTCGGCCCGGCCGCATGATCCTTCGGCGGCTCCACCCGGAGGTCGGCCTCGTCGTAGTCGCGTTCCTCGTCCTTGTGTCCCATAGTTCAGCCTTTCGTCAGGACGACCTCCCCACGAGGCGGCCGAGATAGTCGAGGACGTCATCGGTGGCGGTGGCCGGGGCGGTGAGCGCCACGTAGCCGTCGGGGCGTACCACCACCAGCGTGCCACCAGGTGCGCCGTATGCGCCGCGCGCGAGACCGCGGTCGTCGACGACGTCCACGCCGGGGCCGCGGGAATCCCCCACCACCACGTATTTCACGTCGTCGGGTGCGTCTTCGGCCAGGGTCTGGAGGGTGTGCCGGGACCCGCCGCCGAACCCGAGAATGGTGAAGTGCGTGCCGCGGAAGACGTCGAACAGCCGCAGCGGGGTGCCGTCCGGGCTCAGGCACGGCGCATCGGGTGCGCGGTCACCCGCGCGGACGCCCGTCGTCACGTCCCCGTCCCGCGACAGCGAACTCCACGGGTAGCCGAACCCGAGTTGCTGGCCGTCCTCGGTGACCGCGACCCCCAGGCCCTGCGAGTCCTCCCGCCCGAGACTCGCGGCCACCTTCTGCAGCCCCTCGCTGCTCACCCCGAGCGTCCAGCGGGCGAGCGGCAACCGCTCCTCCTGATACGTGTCGAGAAGCGACGGATCGGCGGACCCGGCCAGGACGAGCGCGAGTTTCCAGCCGAGGTTGTAGGCGTCCTGGACTCCGGTGTTCATTCCGAGCCCACCGGCGGGCGGATGAACGTGTGCGGCGTCGCCGGCGAGGAACACCCGACCGTCGCGGTAGCGGTCCACCATGCGCACGTTCACATGCCAGGTGGACAGCCACGTCGGTTCGGACAGTCGCACGCCGGGATCGCAGGCGACGTCGTCCAGAACACGCTGGAAGTACTCCAGCGACGGCGCGGGCAGATTCCCCTCCTCGTCGAAGTCCGCGAACGGCACACCCTGGAACTGCCAGGAGTTGAGTCCGCGGAACGGGCACAACGCGACGAACCCCTTCTCCGGGTGCGTCCACTGATACCAGCGATCGGGGACCAGACCGTCGACGGCCACATCGCCGAGGAGCATGCCCTCGATCCCGCCGGACCCCTCGAACGACACTCCGAGCGCCTTGCGCACCGTGCTGCGCCCGCCGTCGCAGCCGACGAGGTAGCGCGCCATGATGGTCCCGCCGCCGGCGAGCTGGACGGCCACCTTGTCGGTGGTCTGCTCGAATCCGACGACCTCGACGCCGCGCTCCACGTCGATTCCGAACTCCGAGAGCCTGTCTCGCAGGATCCGCTCGGTCTGCCACTGCGGGATCATCAGGCCGCTGTCGTAGGGCCGGTCGGGCGTGGGGCTCAGGTCCGCGTGCGGGTCGCCGTCGCTCACCACCTGCCCGCGAACCGCGACCCGGCTGGGAAGGTGACGGAACCCGGCCTCGACGATCTCGTCGACGATGCCGAGATCGTCCATCACCTCCTGGCTGCGCGCGGTCAACCCCTTTCCGCGCGAACCCGCGAACGGCTCGGGCGACTTGTCGAGGATCCGCACTTCGACGCCACGCCGCGCCAGTTCCAGAGCGAGCGTGAGACCGGTCGGCCCGGCCCCGGCCACCACTGCCTCGGTAGGGCTCATGGCGTCATCGTATTCGCGACGGCACCGATCCCGCGGGAAAGTCGCCGCACATCGGCTCTCGCTCAGAAGTTTCCGCGGGCGGCCTGTTCGCGTTCGATGGCTTCGAAGAGGGCC
>JBCEBZ010000287.1:0-4112 GCA_039206675.1 Rhodococcus sp. (in: high G+C Gram-positive bacteria)
TGAGCGTCGATTACGGCAAAGGCGCATAGCGCCTGTGCGTGGTTAGCGAGTCCAGAGACTCCTTAACCACGCACGGGCGGCGAAGCCGCCTGCGTTCGGCTCACGCTGATTCTGACGATGGCGGGGACGGCTGATGTGGGGAAGCGTTGAAGGGCAGTTGTTCCGCCTCGACAGGAGCGCCCTTCATGACCGAACTTCTCGACCTGAGCACCGACGTCCTCGTCATCGGCGGCGGCCCCGCCGGAACGTGGGCCGCGCTGCGCGCACGGCAATCCGGGGCGGACGTCGTCCTCGTCGACAAGGGGTACTGCGGAACCAGCGGCGCCACCGCGCCTTCGGGCACCGGCGTCTGGTACATCGACCCCGACCCGTCCGCGCGGGCGACGGCCAAGGCCAGCCGCGAAACGCTCGGCGGGCATCTCGCCGACCACCACTGGATGGACCGTGTCCTCGACCAGACGTACGCGAACATGAATCTCCTCGCCGAGGAGGGCCGGTACCCGTTCCCCGTCGACCCCGACACCGGCAGGCAGATCCGCACCGGACTCCAAGGGCCCGAATACATGCGGCGGATGCGGGCGTGGGTCAAGAAGGCGGGCGTCCGGATCCTCGACCACTCGCCGGCCCTCGAACTGCTCGTCGACGCCGACGGCCAGGTGCGCGGCGCGGCCGGCTACCAGCGCCAGGACGACCGCGATTACCGGATCACCGCGGGCGCCGTCGTCATCGCGAGCGGCGGCTGCGCGTTCCTGTCCCGCGCACTGGGCACCAACGTCGACACCGGCGACGGCGCGCTGATGGCCGCCGAGGTGGGTGCCACGTTCTCCGGCATGGAGTTCTCCAACGCGTACGCGATCGTCCCCGCCAACTCCACCATCACGAAGACCGCCTACTACGGCTACGCCACGTTCTTCCACGCCGACGGCAGCGTCCTCGAGGGTGCCGGCTCCACCAAGGGGCGGTCGGTGATCGCGAAAACGCTGCTGTCCGAGCCGGTGTTCGCGCAGCTGGACCGCGCCGACGACGAGGTGCAACGGCAGATGCGGCTCGGCCAGCCCAACTTCTTCCTGCAGTTCGACCGTCGCGGCATCAACCCGTTCACCGACCGCTTCGAGGTCAGCATGCTCGCCGAGGGCACGGTGCGCGGAACCGGTGGCATCGACGTGGTCGACGACACGTGCGCCACCTCCGTCCCCGGACTGTTCGCGGCGGGCGACGCCGCCACCCGCGAACGCATCTGCGGCGGCTTCACCGGCGGCGGCAGCCACAACTCGGCGTGGGCGATGTCGTCCGGCAGCTGGGCGGGCACCGGGGCCGCTCGCTTCGCGCGAACCGAACGTCGGGTGCCGGCAGGCGAACTCCGCCCCGCGGGCCGGGCCGGTCTGCGGCCCACGCAACGGTCGGGGCTGGAGGCGTCCGCCGTCGTCGCGGCCGCGCAGGCGGAACTCATCCCGTACGAGAAGAACTACCTGCGGGACGGCGTCCGGGTGCAGGGTGCGCTCGACGAACTGGAGTCGCTGTGGACGGCGTTGTCGCTGGGCCTCGGCGGCGACTCCGGAGACGAGCGGGTCCGTGCCCGCCAGGCCGCCGCGATCACCGCGGTGGGCCGGTGGATGTACCACTCGACGCTCGCGCGGACGGAAACCCGCGGAATGAGCAAGCGCGCCGACTACCCGGACCTCGACCCCGCGCAGCACCACCACGTGCTCACCGGTGGGCTCGACGACGTCTGGACCGCGACCGGTGAGGCGCACAGCGGCCTGTTGCGAGTGGCCTCGTGATCGAACTGCTGCTCGCCGACGCATGCATCGGCTGCGACAAGTGCGTCGACGCGTGCCCCACCAACGTGTTCGACCGCACCGACGCCGGGATCCCCGTGATCGCGCGGCAATCGGACTGCCAGACGTGCTTCATGTGCGAGGCGTACTGCCCGGTCGACGCGCTGTACGTGGATCCGCAGTCCACCCCGCTCACCGACGGGCAGACCATCCCCCACGAGCACATCGGCCGATACCGCGAAAAACTGGGCTGGGGGAAGGGGCGAGCCCCGGGCACCCTCACCGCCGTCGGTCCCAGGCTGCGCCCGTGAGTGCGTAGCGAGTCCAGAGACTCCTCAACCACTCACGGGCGGCGGAGCCGCTAGATTGGAGGTACGGAACGGTCGTTTCCCGGTGCAGGGGTGCGCATGCAGAATTCGAGGTCGACACCGATGACCGTGCCCGGGCTGCGGGTGTACCGGCCCGAATCGCCCGCGGCGCGGGCGGCGCTCGTCGGCGCGACTGTCGTGGTCGGTCTCGTGCTCCTGTGGATGGCCACGCGGTCGGGACCCGTCCGCACGTCGATGGTGGCGGCCGGAATCGCCGTCCTCCTCGCGGCGCGGGGACTGCACCTGCGGCGGCCCGTCACCCTGACGCACCTGGTCGGGGCGGTGTTGTTCGTGGCCGCCGCCGATCTCGCCTACACGAGCGCCCACCCGGCGCCGGGGTTCGTCCTGCTCGTGGCCACCGGACCCGTCCTGATGCTGCCGGTGCGCAGCGTGCCGCAACCCGAGGACCGCGCCCGCATCTTCGCGCTGATCCGGCGGACCACGGACGACCCGCTGTCGCCGTTCGCCCTCAACTCGGCGAAGTCCTACTACTTCAACGCGTCCGGCACCGCGGCGATCGCCTACCGGACGCGGTCCGGAATCGCGGTCGTCTCGGGTGATCCGCTCGGCGACACGGTCGAATTCGGCGGGCTTCTCGACGAGTTCTCCGAGTTCGCCGCCGAACGCGGGTGGCGCGTCGCGGTGCTCGGCGCGGGGGAGCGCGTCGCCCGGCTGTGGGAGACCGGCGGCGACACCCGAAAGTCGTTGAGAGCGATCCCGATCGGACGCGACGTGGTGATCGACGTCGGCCACTTCACGCTGGAGGGCAGGAAGTTCCGCAATCTGCGGCAGGCCGTGCAGCGCACCCACAACGCCGGGATCACCACCGAGATCGTCCCGGAGGCCGCCCTCGACGAACCGACGCGGCGCGAGTTGGCGGCCATCGTCGCCGACGCCCGGGCCGGACATCAGCGCCGCGGGTTCTCGATGATCCTCGACCATCTGCTGGACGGGACGCTCCCCGGACTTCTCCTCGTCATCGCGCGCGACTCGTCCGGGCGTGCCGTCGCGTTCCAGCGGTACGGAACCGCCGGTTCGGCGCGGGAACTGAGCCTCGACGTGCCGTGGCGCGGCGACGACGCACCGAACGGCACCGACGAACGCATGACCGTCGACGTCATCCGCCACGCCGAGCGCACCGGTGCGCGGTACGTCTCGCTGTCGTTCGCGGCGTTTCCCGAACTTCTCGACCCCCGCGCGCCCGGTGCGGGAGCGCGACTCTTCCGCCGGGTCCTGCACCTCGGCGACGTGCTGATCTCGCTCGAGTCGCTGTACCGCTATCTCGGCAAGTTCCATTCCATCGGGAACCGGCGCTACGTGCTCCTGCGATTCCGCTACCTGCTGCCCGTCGCGTTCGCGTGCCTCACGTTCGAATTCGTGCCGCACCGGGAGCGGGACTGACGCGCGGGTTCAGTATTCGAATTTCTTCTCGTTCGTGGCGGTGAGCGCGTCGACGACGGCCGCGAGGTCGGTCCGGGAGACGTCCGGAGTCGCCTCCTTCGACGTCGGTGTCGGCGCCTTCTTCGGTGGGGACTGCTTCTTGCCGGGCCGTTCATCCGTCATCTGTACACCTTCGCGATATGCCGAGCCGGGCAGGTTACTCACCAGTACACCCCCGAATCCGAGACGCCGCAACTTGACGGGACCCTGATGTGACGCGGTGCACGCCGAATCAGCTATCAATCAGCTACTTCGCTGAATCGTGCAAACCGTCGTCGACCTTGTTTATCGAATTAGCATTAGTGCTACACGTTGAGTGTGGGGTTGGGGGAACTGCGCCAGCATGCCAGTGACTACGTCACACGGGCCGAAGCCGGGGAGACGATGCTGATCACGGTCGCCGGCACTGGGGGAGGTCGCGATCAGTGCTGAGAGCCTGGCGGAACTGCACTTCGGACTTCTGGTCGCGAACAGCGCGGAACAGCGCGCTCACCGCTCACAGCGGCTGATCGCCGTGGAACGCAAG
>JBCEBZ010000288.1:0-4101 GCA_039206675.1 Rhodococcus sp. (in: high G+C Gram-positive bacteria)
AAGCGCGGGTTCTCGGCGAGATCGCCGAAGACGGATCGATTCTCGATGAAGGCCGTGTGGTTGTCCTGCTGGCTGCGGGCGATCGGCACGAGCGAGTCCTTCAGCTGGTCGACGACGTCGATGGGTTCGCCGTCCTCGTCGACACCCTCGGCGTACCGGGCCCAGCTCGCCACGATCGCGGCCGACAGGCGGACGGGCCGGTCGGCCACCAGGTTCTCGCGGATCACCGGGAGCAGCCATTTCGGGATGCGGTCGGACGATTCGGCGCACAGGCGGGCGACGGTGTCGCGGATCTCGGGATTCGAGAAGCGTTCGATGAGCGTGCGCTTGTAGTCGTCGAGGTCGACCCCGGGCACCGGGGCCAGGGTGGGTGTGGCCTCGTCGTCCATGTACGCCAGCAGAAAGTCGGCGAACAGCGGATCCTGGGCGACGTCGTGGACGAGCCGGTAACCGGCCAGGTAGCCGAAGTAACAGAGGCCCTGGTGACTGGCGTTGAGCAGGCGCAGTTTCATCAGTTCGTACGGTTCGACGTCGTCGACCACCTGGACGCCGACGTCCTCGAACGCGGGGCGGCCGAGCGGGAAGGCGTCCTCGAGCACCCACGACGTGAACGGCTCGGCCGCGACGGGCCACCGGTCGTCGACGCCGAAGCGCGACGACAGCGCCTCCGTCACCTCGGGTGTGGTGACGGGGGTGATGCGGTCGACCATCGAGTTGGGGAACGACGTCTCGTCCCGCATCCACGTCGCCAGGTCGGGATCCTTCAACTCGGCGTACGCCAGGAACATTCGGCGCGCGACGTCGCCGTTGCCCTGAATGTTGTCGCAGGACATGATGGTCGGCGACGGAAGCCCGCGCGCGCGGCGTCGGGACAGCGCCTCGACGACGAGTCCGAACGTGGTCCGCGGGACGGCGCCGTCGGTGAGATCGTGCACGACGTCCGGGTTCTCGGCATCGAATTCGCCGGTGTCGTGGGTGAAGTTGTAGCCGCCCTCCGTGATCGTCAGCGACACGATCCGGGTGGTCTCCGCGGCGATCTTCTCGATGACAGCCTCGGGGTCGTCGGGGGCGAGCAGGTAGTCGACGATCGACCCGATCACGCTGACGTCCCAGGTGCCGTCGGCGTGCCGCAGCGCCAGCGTGTACAGGCCGTCCTGTGCGTCCAGGACGTCCTTCATGCGCCGGTCACCGGGCAGGACCCCGACCCCGCAGATGCCCCAGTCGCGCGCCTGACCGCGTCGCAGCAGGCGGTCGACGTACATCGCCTGATGCGCGCGGTGGAAGCCGCCGACACCGAAATGCACTATGCCGACAGTGATGTCGTCGCGATCGTAGTTCGGCACCTGCACGGTGTCGTCGAGGTGCGGCAGTGCCTGCGCGCTCAGTTGCATCGGTCTCTCCTCATTCCTGGACGCGTACGACGGCCTTGAGGCTGCCCGGCGTCCGGTCTGCGTTCAGTGCTTGCTCCGCTTCGGCGAGCGGAAATCTTCCGGTGACCATCGAATCGAGGTCGACCCGCCCGGACCGCGCCAGCGCGATCGCCGTCGGCCAGGTGTTGGCGTAACGGAAGACCCCGGTCAGCACCAACTCTCGATTCTGGATGGTCTGGACGGGCAGGGTCATCTCGGGGGCGCCCATGCCCACCAGCACGACAGTTCCCGCGGGCCGGACCGCCCGGATGCCGGCCAGGACCGCACTCGGGGCGCCGGACGCGTCGACGAACGCGTCCACGTGCAGTCCCGCGACGTCCTGCTCGCGTGGGTCGATCACCGCGGTGGCGCCGAACTTCGTTGCGACGTCGCGTCGCTGCGGGTCGAGGTCGGAGACGACCACCTCCGTGGCTCCGAATGCGAGGGCGGTCTGCGCCGTCGCGATGCCGATCGGTCCCGCGCCCGCGATCAGCACCCGGGAACCCGCCGTCACTCCGGCCTTGCGGGTGGTGGCGATGGCCACGGACAACGGCTCGCACAGTGCGGCCGCGTCGTCGGACATCTCGTCGGGAATCGGATGCGCGAACGCAGCGCCGATGGTCACGTACTCGGCCAGCGCGCCGTCGATCGGGGGCGTGGCATAAAACTGCATGTGCGGGCACAGGTTGTAGAGACCGCGCCGTGATTCGTCGGAGTCCGGGTCGGGACGCTGCGGTTCGATCGAGACGCGCTGCCCGATTCGGGCCGCATCGACCCGGCTGCCGACGCCGACGACGGTGCCCGACGCCTCGTGTCCCAGCACGATCGGCCGGTCGACCACGAACTCACCGATCCGGCCCTCGCGGTAGTAGTGGGCGTCCGATCCGCAGACGCCCACCGATGCCACCCGGATCAGGACGTCGCCGGGTGCAGGAGTGGGGACGGGGCGTTCCCGGATTTCGATCACACCCGGCTCGACGAGCACGCTGGCCCGCATCGTCCTGGGGTTATCGGAAGGGAGTGTTGTGTGGGTCACACTTCGATGCTAGCGTATTGAGCAGATGAACGCATAGTGATCATTTGCTCACGGCTTCCCGGGGCTCCGAAGACGCACTCGACGGGCCCGGGATCATGGCGAGGAGAACCAGTGACGTCCCCCAATTCGACGGCCCCGACGCCGTCCCTCAGCGCGGCGCCGCCGCCGTCCACGACGGAGGATCTACGTCTCGCGTTGCGCGCTGCGACGTTGTACTACTTGGACGGAATGACGCAGGCCGAGGTCGCGACACGCCTCGGTGTCTCCCGTCCGACGGCAGGAAGGCTGGTGGCACGGGCCCGGACGCAGGGCCTGGTCCGCATCGAGGTGCAGGCGCCCGCGCATCTGAGGGATGCGCTGCGGTCGGACGAGGAGCGCGCGCTCGAGGAGAAGTTCGGACTCGTCGAGGCGGTGGTGGTCGCCGATTCCGTCGACGCCACCGGAGCTATCGACGATCACAACAGCTTCGCCGGAGTCGGGCGCGCCGCCGCGTCCCTGCTGGTTCGCCGGATCCGGGAAGGCGACACCCTCGGATTCACGTGGGGGCCGGAGACGGTGGCCGTCGCGCAGGGACTGCCGTCCGGGGCGGCCACGTGCGCGTCCGTCGTCCAGCTCGACGGCTCGGTGAGTGCGATCAACTACCAGACCGGAACGGAATACGTTCTCGGGCGATGCGCAGAGCAACTGCAGGCCAACACCGTTCGGCTGCCCGTTCCCCTGTACGCGGACGCGTCGACCGTGGTATCCATGCGGGGCGACTCCGTCATCTCCAAGGCGCTCGAGGCCGGGCGGACCGCGGAGATGATGATGTTCGGCACGGGTGCGGTCTCCACGTCGACCACCCTGTTCGAGGGCAGCTTCATCGACACGGACATGCTGTCGGTGCTCACCGACCTCGGAGCGGTCGGCGAAGTCGGTGGGCGCTTCTACCGGCTCGACGGAACCGAGATCGCCGGCCCTCTGGACGAACGGGCCATGTCCGTTCCGCTCGACGACATCCGCGCGTGCGGGGGATCGATCCTCGTCACGGGTGGCGTCGCCAAACACCAAGCGGCACTGGGTGCCCTCCACGGCGGACTGGCCAAGATGCTGGTCTGCGACATCGAATGCGCGCGTTGGCTGCTCGATCAGTAGCACCACGCAAGAGAGGTGAAGATCGGTGAAGAAACACAGGAAACCGGCGACGATGCTGGTAGCCGGCGCGGGGGTGCTCTCCCTCGCGCTCAGCGGATGTGCGGGCGCCGGATCGCTGGGCGCCTCGGATCAGACCATCACCATCGCGATGGTCTCCAACTCGCAGATGCAGGATGCCCAGAAACTCGCCTCGCAGTTCGAGGAGGAGAATCCCGACATCGACCTGAAGTTCGTCACGCTGTCGGAGAACCAGGCGCGCGCGAAGATCACGGCGTCCACCGCGACCGGCGGCGGGGAGTTCGACGTCGTGATGATCAGCAACTACGAGACCCCGCAGTGGGCGCAGTACGGCTGGCTGAAGAATCTGTCGGAGTATGCGCAGGCGACGGAGGGCTACGACGAGGCCGACTTCATCCCCACCCTGCGGGAGTCGCTGTCCTACGACGGGAGCATGTACTCGGTGCCGTTCTACGGCGAGTCCTCGTTCCTGATGTACCGCAAGGACCTGTTCGAGCAGGCCGG
>JBCEBZ010000289.1:0-16356 GCA_039206675.1 Rhodococcus sp. (in: high G+C Gram-positive bacteria)
GGTCCTTCGACGCCGCGTCGGATTCCTTCTGCAGCGCCATCTCCTCGATCTCGAGGCGGCGCACGACGCGCTCGACGGTGTCGATCTCCTCGGGTCGCGAGTCGATCTCCATCCGTAGCCGGGACGCGGCCTCGTCGACGAGGTCGATCGCCTTGTCCGGCAGGAACCGGGACGTGATGTACCGGTCGCTGAGGGTGGCGGCCGCGACGAGCGCGGAGTCGGTGATGCGCACACCGTGGTGCACCTCGTACCGCTCCTTCAGCCCGCGCAGGATGCCGACGGTGTCCTCGACGGACGGCTCGCCCACCAGCACCTGCTGGAAGCGGCGCTCGAGGGCGGCGTCCTTCTCGATGTACTTGCGGTACTCCTCGAGCGTGGTCGCGCCGACGAGCCGCAGCTCACCGCGGGCGAGCATCGGCTTGATCATGTTGCCGGCATCCATCGCCGACTCGCCGGTGGCACCCGCACCGACGATGGTGTGGAGTTCGTCGATGAACGTGATGACCTGACCGGCCGAGTTCTTGATGTCGTCGAGGACGGCCTTGAGCCGCTCCTCGAATTCGCCGCGGTACTTGGCTCCGGCGACCATCGATCCGAGGTCGAGGGAGATCACCGACTTGCCGCGCAGCGATTCGGGGACGTCGCCCGCGACGATGCGCTGGGCCAGCCCCTCGACGATGGCGGTCTTGCCGACGCCGGGCTCACCGATCAGCACCGGGTTGTTCTTGGTGCGGCGGCTGAGGACCTGCACGACGCGGCGGATCTCGTTGTCGCGGCCGATCACCGGGTCCAGCTTGCCGTTGCGGGCCAGGGCGGTGAGGTCGGTGGAGTACTTCTCGAGCGCCTGATACGTGCCCTCGGGATCCGGGCTGGTGACGCGCGCGCTGCCGCGGACGGTGGTGAACGCGTCACGCAGCGCCTCCGGGGTGGCGCCGTGCCGTCGCAGGAGCCCGGCCACGTCCGACTCCCCCGACGCCAGCCCGACCATCAGGTGTTCCGTCGACACGTATTCGTCGTCGAGTTCGGTGGCGAGGTGCTGCGCGGTCGTGAGCGCGGCGAGCGCCTCGCGGCCGAGTTGCGGTGTCGTCGTGGCGCCCGTCGTCTTGGGCAGCCGGTCGACGAGATTCTGCGCTTCGCGATGAACCTCGGCGGGGTCGACGCCGACCGCCTTGAGGAGCGGGGCGGCGATGCCGTCGGTCTGGTCGAGCAGGGCCACGAGCAGGTGCGCGGGCCTGATGTCGGGATTACCGGCCGACGACGCCGACTGGAGCGCAGCGGTCAACGCGGCCTGGGTCTTGGTGGTCGGATTGAACGAGTCCACTGGTCACCTCTTCTGGCGTTGTAGAGCGGTTCGCCGCCGGGGGCCGAGTGGCACGTGGCGGCGCTGTCATCTTCTTAACGCACGAAGGGTTGAGTCTGTTCCGCTCAACTTTGAATTTTTTCCGGTACCCCCATCATCTCGCCCGCGACGCCCCGCGGGGTGGGAAATCACGCCCCGATCGCGGCCGCCATCATCGGCCAGGACGCGGACAGGTCGTCACGCCAGTACCCCCACGAGTGCGTGCCCACCGGCCGGAGGTCGACCGTCGCGGGAATGTCGAGGGCGCGCAGTTTCTCCGCCAGCCGCATCGTGCAGTCGTTGGTGACGGCCTCGATGACACCGCCGACCACGACCTGCGTCGCGAGGGCGCGGCGGTCGCCGCCGACGGTCCGGGCGTCCAGGGTGTCGTACGGTCCCGGCAGCCCGCTGCCGTTGGAGATGTAGAGGGTGGTCCCCCGGAGTTTCTCGGCGTTGACGTACGGGTCGTTCGCGGCCCACAGCGGATCGTTCGGCGAACCCCACATGTTCTCCGGGTTGCCGCCGAAGTCCGCGACCGTGATCTCGACGAACCGGCGGGCCACCGGGTCGCTCGTCATCGCGCACCCGCTGTATGCCCCGACGCTGCGATACAGCCCGGGCTTGGAGATCGCGAGGTTGAGCACGCTGGTGGCCGACATGGACAGCCCGGCGATGGCGTTCTTTCCGGTCGTGTCGAGCGCCGAGTCGACGATGGGCGGCAGTTCCTTCGTCAGGAACGTCTGCCACTTGTTCCGCCCGAGTTCGGGATCGTCGCGCTGCCAGTCGGCGTAGTAACTGGACTGGCCGCCGAACGGGATGACCACGTTGACGTCCTTGTCGGAGAAGAACTTCTCGACGTCCGCTTTCTGCTCCCAGCCGAACTGTTCGGAGTTCCCCTCGACGCCGCCGAGCATGTAGACGGTGGGGCGCTTCCCGGACGCGGCCCGGATGACCCGGACGGTGACGTCCTTGTCCATGGCGGTCGAGTGGACGGTGAAGTTCATCTGCGATTCGCCGACCGGGGTGACCTCGACCAGCCGCGAACCGTCGGGCGCCTCGTCGGCCGTGATCGACTCGATCGTCGCCCGGGGTTCCGCGGAGGCGATCGTGCCGACGCAGGGCGCCGTCAGGGCGCCGACCGCCAGCACCACGGCGCCCGCGCGTCGAACCGAGCCGACGCTGCGCATCCCCCCACGAAACCGACCCCGATCCCGCGCAACGCCAACTCTCATGGAGCCCCCCTCGGTAACCCGGTCCGATTCTCGATGCACATCGTGCCCTGCCGGTGGTCACGGCTCAATAGCGACCCGCCGAAATACCGGGGTCGCAGGCCCGACCGGCCGTCGCGGCAACCCGGAGTCCGGTCCGGGGGACGGCTAGAATGCGGGTGTTCGAATCAGCAGGCACGGAGGCAGGGGACGGCTTGACACGAGATTGCCTCGACCCGCTCGTGATTTCGCGTCTGCGCGCCAGCTTTTCGTCGATCGTGTCCACCGAGCACGGACACAACCGGCTCACCACCACCTTCTACGCCACCCTGTTCGCCGAACACCCCGAATTCCGCGCGCTCTTCCCGGCTGCGCTGGATCAGCAGGCTCATCGGCTGTTCCAGGCGCTGCAGTACGTCATCGACAACCTCGAGGACGAGGACCGGGTCCTCGGTTTCCTCGGCCAGCTCGGCCGCGACCACCGCAAGTACGGCGTCGAGGGCAGGCACTACTTCGCGTCCGGCCACGCGCTGCTGGTCGCCGTGCAGAGCTCCTTCACCCAGGCGATCTGGACGCCGTCACTGACCGCCGCCTGGACGGAACTGCTCGACCTCCTCCTCCACACGATGGCCGACGCCGCGGACAACGACGATCTGCCCGCCGCGTGGGGCGCCACCGTCGTCGATCACGAACGCCGCCTCGACGACCTTGCGATCGTCCGCCTCGAGACCGACTCCCCCATCCCCTACGGAGCGGGCCAGTACCTCAGCGTCCAGATCCCGCAGCGCCCCCGGATGTGGCGGTACCTGTCGGCGGCCATCCCCGCCAACCCGTACGGACAGCTCGAATTCCACGTGCGCCGCGTGTCGGGCGGGTGGGTGAGTCCGGCCATCGTGAACGAGACGCAGGTCGGCGACCGCTGGTTGCTGAGCTCGCCGCTCGGCGGGCTGGAGGTGGACCGCGACAGCGGTCAGGACGTCCTCATGATCGGTTCGGGGACGGGCATCGCACCGCTGCGCGCCCAGGTGATGGAAATGGCGATGCGGTCGAACAACCCGCGCGTGCACATGTTCGTGGGCGGCAAATACCCGTGCGACCTGTACGACATCGAGACCCTGTGGCACCTGTCGCTGAGCAATCCGTGGCTGACCGTGGTGCCCGTCTCCGAGGAGGACGAGGACCCGTGGTGGCACACGATTCCCGCGCCCGAGGCGCCGCCGGGGCTGCATCAGCGACTCCAGGGCCAGCTGGGCCGGGTGGTCGCCCGGTTCGGTTCGTGGGCGGACCGGCAGATCCAGATCTCCGGCTCGCCGGCGATGATCAAGACCACCGTGTACGCCCTGCAGGGCGGGGGCACCCCGCCCGAGCTGATCCGCCACGACCCCCTGATCTGACCGCGCAGCCGGTCCCTGCCCATCCGCCATCCGGTTCGACCGTCGGGAGAGCATCACGCCATGCACGCCACGCAGACCACCTGGACCAGCACCGTCGTCGAACATCACCGGCTGCGGCACGACCTCGCCGTCGTCCGGCTCGTCGGTGACTACGTCCCGTTCGCGCCGGGACAGTACGTGGATGTGAGCGTGCCCCAGAACCCGCGGCTGCTGCGCAGGCTCTCCCCCGCCCTTCCGCCGTCGCGGGACGGCAAACTCGAATTCCACGTGCGCACGGTGCCGGGCGGCTGGGTCAGCGGCGACATCGTCACGGCAACCTCGCCGGGCGACCAGTGGCAGATCCTCGAGCCGCGCGGCACGATGTCCGTCGACGAGGACGGACCGGACGTCATCATGATCGCCGGCGGCACCGGTCTCGCCCCGTTCCGGTCGATCCTGCTGGACCTGTCCCGCAGGCCGAATCCGCCGCGGGTGTTCCTGTTCACGGGCGATCGGACGCCGCGCGATCTCTACGCGTCCGACATGCTGTATCTGCTGCTGCAGAATCTGCCGTGGCTCACCGTCATTCCGGTGGTGGAGAACGTCGTCGATCCCGACTGGACCGACGAGTGGTACGAGCGCACCAGAGTGGACGTGGGGTTCACGGAGGACGATCTCATCGAGGGCTCGCTGCCCGACGTCGTCACGTCCTACGGCGCGTTCACCGAGCACCAGGTGCTGGTGTGCGGTTCGGCGGCGATGGTCCGCGCCACCCTCGACCGGCTTCGTGACACCGGGACACCCACCGAGAACATTCAGTTCGACCCGTACTGAGCGGGCCGATCAGTAGGACGGGTCGTGCCGGATGTTCTCCGGCGGCGTGCCCGCCGCGTGCAGCCGGAACTTGGTGGTGTTGATCATGGCCTCGGAGCCGACGAGCTGGATGTCGCGCTCGGCCCACGTCCCGAAGTCGGCCACGACCTGTCCGACCTTGCCGGTCAGCCGGCGGTGCATGCCGGGTATCGCGGCGCTGCTCGGGCCCGTGTACCACCACGGGTCCTCGTCCCCCTCGGTGACCGGGACGACGGTCAGCCACGGATTCTGCTCCGCGAGCGCCCACAGGGTGCCCAGGTCGTAGAGGTCACAGGGGTACCGGCCCGCGAAGAACAGGTGGACGCGCCGGTCCTGGCCGCGCTGCGACATCTGGAGGATCTGCGCGCGCAGCGGGGCGATGCCGGTCCCCGATCCGATCATCAGGATGTCGCGACCGTTGTCGTAGCGGATTCCGAGGTCGCCGAGCGGGGACCCGACCACCCACCGCTCGCCCACGAGTGTCTGGGTGACGATGGCGGGGCTCACCCAGCCGCCCGACACCCGGCGGACGTGGAATTCGATGATGCCCTGGTCGTTGGCGGGGTTCGCCGGCGACAGGTACCGCCACATCCGGGGCCGGGACGGGACCTGCACACTCACGAACTGGCCTGCGGTGTACTCCATCGGCTCGTCGAGTTGCAGCCGGATGATCGAGACGTCCTTGCGGACCTGCAGGTGTTCGATCACCGTCGCGCCCCACGCCGGCGGGCCGCTCTCGGCGTTGGCCGCGTCCATCATGGTGGCGGCGACGACCGCGAGGACGTCGCGCCACGCCTGCTCGAGTTCGTCGGTCCACGGCTCGGTCGAGGGGAATTGCTCGACGGCGGCGATCAGGGCGTTGCCGACGGCGACGTAGTGCGCGTCCTCGATCCCGTACTTGCGGTGGTCCCGGCCGAGCTGGGCGAGGTAGGCGAGGATCTGCCGGGATTCCTCCTCGAGCCGCTCGATCACGTACTGGACGGCGGAGATCAGCCGGTCGCGTTGCTCGTCCATGGCGGCGGGGAAGAAGTCGCGGGCTTCGGGGGACCGGGCGAACAGCAGGGCATAGAAGGACCGCGACAGAGTCTGGGGCCCGTCCGGCACTGCCGCGATAGCCTTGAAACTCGACCGGACCAGCGATATTGCCTGTGAATCCACCGCGCATCCTCGTCACCGACCGAACGCGGCCCCGCCGCGAAGTACTTGGGCAGACTATAGGCGTGGGTGCCACGCCGCAGACCAGGTCCCTTGTTTTCCGCCCGGCCGTGCTATCCGACCGCTCGGTCTGCACTATCCCAGTACCGGGAACGCAGCGCCTTCTTGTCCAATTTGCCCAGCGGGGTCAGGGGCAGGGTGTCGACGAAATCGATCGACTTGGGGGCGTGAACCGATCCCTTCGCGGCCCGCACCCGTTCGACGAGTTCGGCGGCCTCGACCGTCTGTCCCGCCCGCAGCACCACGCACGCCTTGACGGCCTCCCCCCATTTCTCGTCCGGGACGCCGACCACCGCGACCGAGCCGACGGCGGGGTGCGCCGAGATGACGTCCTCGATCTCCCGGGGGAAGACGTTGAATCCGCCGGTGACGATCATGTCCTTCTTGCGGTCGACGATCGTCATGAAACCGTCCTTGTCCTTGCGCGCGACGTCGCCCGTGTGCAGCCATCCGCCGCGGAACGCCTCGGCGGTCTCGTCGGGCTTGTTCCAGTACCCCTTCATGACCAGGGGGCCGCGAACGCAGATCTCGCCGAGTTCACCCTGCGGGACCTCGTTCAGGTCGTCGTCGAGCAGGGCCACGTTCAACCAGGGCACGGGGCGTCCGCACGTCGCGAGGCGGCTGGGATCGTCCGGCAGGTGCTCTTCTTTCCGCAGCACCGCGATCGTCATTCCGCATTCGGTCTGCCCGTAGAACTGGAAGAAGATCTGGCCGAACTTCTCGATGCCCTCCTTCAGCCGGGCCGGCGACATCGCCGACGCGCCGTAGAACAGCGTCTGCAGGCTCGAGACGTCCCGCTTCGGCAGGTCGGGATGGTCCATCAGCAGGTAGATCATGGTGGGGACGAGCATCGTCGCGGAGATCTTGTGCTTCTCGATCGCCTCGAGGACGGCGCCCGGTTCGAACGCGGGCAGCACGATCAGCGCGCCCCCACGCAACAGGGTGGGAATGAAGAAGGCGGCGCCGGCGTGCGACAGCGGCGTGCAGATGAGGAAACGCGGTTCGTCGGGCCACTGCCATTCGGCCATCTGGATCTGGTTGAGCGTCGCACCGGACTGGTAGGAGCCGACGACGCCCTTCGGCTTGCCGGTCGTGCCGCCGGTGTAGACCATGCTGCTGTTGTCGTCAGCGGCCACGTCCGCCGCCCGCAGGCGTTGCGGGGTGAACGTCTCGGCGAGGGCCAGGATGTCGGTACCCACCTCGGACGGCCCCAACGACAACACGTTCTCGATCGACGGCGACTGCGCCACCAGTTCGGCGGCACGCTCCTCGAAGGCGGTGGGGTCGAAGATCAGCGTCTGGATCCCGGCGTCGCCGACGATGTAGAGGTGGTCGTCGAGCGAGCCCATCGGGTTCAGCGCGCTGGCGCGGCACCCGGAGATCATGGTTGCACCCATGCTGATGAGCACTTCGGGACGGTTCTTGGACAGCATGGCGGTGCTCGTCCCCTTGCCGATCCCGAGCGAAGCCAGTGCCTGCGCAAAGCAACTGATCTGATCGCGCATCTCACCGCCGGTGAGAACGACGTCGCCGAGGTAGAGCGCCGGCTTGTCGGAATTGCGTTCCAGTGCGGTGATGAGGAGGTCTGCAGCGAAGGCGGGTCGATGCAGATCTGCGAACTCGTCGGTCATCTGTGATCCTTCTACTCCCGCGAGGCCGGGGTGCGTCGTCCGGCGGCCTGGATTTTCTGTGTCCTGGGTCACCGACACCCTAACCGGAAACCGGCAAAACTGAAACCTGTTCCACTCTTGTCGTGGGTGGCGGACGGCCATACCGGCCGGGTGACGTCCGATAACGTGAGATCCATGACTCCGCAGGATCGGGTTGCAGAACGGATCTCGGCGGCGGCCCGGGGGGCACACGTTTTCCTCGCAACGGCGGAATCCCTCACCGGCGGGCAGATCTCGTGCATTCTCGGCGCCGCGCCCGCGTCCTCCGACTGGTACCGGGGCAGCGTGGTCGCCTATTCCAGCGAGGTGAAACATCGGGTGCTGAGGGTGCCGGACGGTCCCGTCGTCAGCGAGGGCAGCGCCCGCGCAATGGCCGGCGCGGTCGCGGAACTGCTCGGAGCCGACATCGCCGTCGCGGTGACCGGCGCCGGCGGACCCGACCCGCAGGACGGGCAACCCCCGGGCACCGTCTGGTTCGGACTCTTCACCGACGGCCGCATCGACACCGAGATGCACCGCTTCGACGGCGAACCGCAGGACGTCGTGACCTCCACCACCGAGCACGCACTGGCCCTGCTCGAGCAGGCACTGGCCTCGATCACGGACCGCGTACCTCCGCCCGTCGCGTAGATCTCCGGCAGTCGGGTAACCGTCCGAGAGGGCACCGCCACACCCGAGGAGGATTTCCGTGCCGAAGACCACCGAGAGCGGCAAGCCGAAGAAGAGCGAACTCCCCGAGACCCTGAAGAAGTCGCCCGCGAAGGCGCAGCGCACGTTCGCCAAGGTGTACGACTCCGCGATGGACCGGTACGGGGACGAGGAGCGTGCGCATCGCGTCGCGTTCGACGCTCTCAAACACAGCTACGAGAAGGTCGGCGACCACTGGGAGGCCAAGGCGGAGAAGGGCCCCTCGGACGAGAGGGCGAAGAGCGGCGGCCCGAACCCGTCCGGCGAGACGGCCGAGGGCGTCGACGCCAACGCGAGCAAGGAGCACCTGATGCACCTCGCGCAGAGACTGGACATCCACGGCCGCTCGACCATGACCAAGGACGAACTCGTCGAGGCCCTCGTGAAGGCGAATCGGAGGGCACGATGAGAGCCGTCACCTGGCAGGGCAAGCGGAAGGTCAGCGTCGACACCGTGCCCGACCCGGTGATCGAACAGAAGACCGACGCGATCGTCGAGATCACCACCACCAACATCTGCGGTTCCGACCTGCACCTGTACGAGGTGCTCGGCGCGTTCATGAGCGAGGGCGACATCCTCGGGCACGAGCCGATGGGCATCGTCCGCGAGGTGGGATCCGCCGTGACCGACGTGAAGGTCGGCGACCGGGTGGTCATCCCGTTCCAGATATCCTGCGGCAGTTGCCACATGTGCGATCGGAAACTGTTCACCCAGTGCGAGGTCACGCAGATCCGGGACGAGGGCATGGGTGCGGCACTGTTCGGGTACTCCAAGCTGTACGGCAGCGTGCCCGGCGGGCAGGCCCAGTATCTCCGGGTGCCGCACGTGAAGAACACCCATATCAAGGTCCCGGACGGCCCACCGGATTCACGGTTCGTGTACCTGTCCGACGTGCTGCCGACGGCATGGCAGGCCGTCGAATACGCGAACGTGCCCGAAGGTGGTTCCGTCGTCGTTCTCGGGCTGGGGCCGATCGGCGACATGGCGGCACGCATCGCCACGCACAAGGGGTTTCGCGTCATCGGCGTGGATCTCGTGCCCGAGCGGCTCGCCCGCGCGAAGGCGCGGCAGATCGAGACGGTCGACGTGAACGACGCCGGGAGCGAACTCGGCGACGTCATCCGGGACATGACCGACGGCCGCGGTCCGGATTCCGTCATCGACGCCGTCGGCATGGAGGCGCACGGCTCCCCCGGTGCGAAACTCCTGCAGCAGATCACGTCGTTCCTGCCCGACGCCCTCGCGGCCCCGCTGATGTCGACGGCGGGGATCGACCGCCTGCACGCCCTGTACTCGGCCATCGACATCGTGCGGCGCGGCGGCACCATCTCGCTCAGCGGGGTGTACGGCGGGATGGCCGACCCGATCCCGATGCTCACGCTGTTCGACAAGCAGATTCAGCTGCACATGGGTCAGGCCAACGTCAAGCGGTGGGCCCCGGAGATCCTGCCGCTACTCACCGACGCCGACCCCCTGGGTGTCGACACGTTCGCCACTCACGAACTGCCCCTGGACCACGCGCCGCACGCGTACGAGATCTTCCAGAAGAAGCAGGACGGCGCGGTGAAGATTCTCCTGAAGCCGTAACGACTCTCGTCGAAAGGAATTGTTCATGACACCGACAGACACGCTGCGCGGCCGGAAGGTCGCGATTCTCGCCACCGACGGCGTCGAAGAAGTCGAACTCGTCGAACCCCGCGCCGCGGTCGAGAAGGCCGGCGCGGAGGTGCGGCTGATCTCGCTGTCCCCCGGCAAGATCCAGGCGATGAACTCGGACGTGAACGCGGCGGGCACCTTTGCCGTCGACGGCGTCGTCGGCGACGTGTCCGCCGCCGACTTCGACGCGCTGATCCTGCCGGGCGGCACCACGAACCCCGACCACCTCCGGATGGACGAGTCGGCCGTCGGATTCGTCCGCGACTTCGTCAACTCGGGCAAACCCGTCGGTGTCATCTGCCACGGACCGTGGACGCTCGTCGAGGCCGATGTCGTCCGCGGCCGCACGCTCACGTCGTATCCGAGTGTGCGCACCGACATCCGCAACGCCGGCGGGACCGTCGTCGACGAGGAAGTGGTGGTCGACAACGGATTGGTATCCAGCCGCAATCCCGGCGACCTCCCCGCGTTCTGCGCGAAGATCGTGGAGGAATTCGCCGAGGGCCGCCACCCGCGGTGAGCCGGCCGGGCGTCGTCACCCGCCATCCGGCACCGTCACCACCACCCGGGTGCCCGATCCGGGCGAGGACGTGACGTCGAAGGTGCCGCCGAGGCTTTCGACCCGCACGATGTGCGACGCCAGCCCGATGTGTCCCTGCGCCACCCGTTCCGGGACGACGGCGGGATCGAATCCGGCGCCGTCGTCGGCGACCGTCAACGTGGTCCGCCCGCCGGCACGGGTGAGCGCGAGTTCGACCTTCGTGGCGCGCGCATGCTTGGTGACGTTGGTGAGCAGTTCCCGCGCCACCCGGTAGAGCAACTCCTGGCAGTCAGGGTGACCGACGTCGTCGAGGCTCACCGACATCTCGATCTCACCGCGCCGGGAGAACAGGTCCGCGAGTTCGCGCAGCGCCGCGGTCAGGCCCAGCTGCGCGAGTACCTGCGGATGCAGGGTGGTGACGGTGGAGCGCAACTGCGCCGCGGTCTCGCGAAGGGCGGATTCGGCGGCGTCGAGCAGCGGGTCCGGGTGCCGCTCCCGCGCCTCCTCCACATCCAGCCGGGCCGCCAGCACATTCTGCAGGGGCCCGTCGTGGAGGTGCTCGGCGAGTTGCCGTCGCTCGCGTTCCTCGGCTCCCATCGATTCCGCGATCAGCTGCCTGCGCACGTCCATCAGCGAGATGACCGTCGCGGAACGCCGCACCAGCACATACGACAACGCGGTCGTCGCGGCCGCGAGCCACAACAGGAACCCGAAGTAGAGGTACACCTCGTCGGGGAAGCCCACGAGGTCGTCGCGTTTCGAGTAGACGATCCACACCACCTGGTACCCGACGGCGGTGCAGACCCCGACGATCGCCGTCAGCCGCGGCCGGTACTGGAACGCCACCGAGATCGGCAGCAGGAAGAACACCGGCAGCAGCACGGACGTCGCGCCACCCGACGCGATACACAACGCCAGCACCGCGGAGACGTCCGCGCCGGTGGACACCCAGCCCGCCCATGGACCGACGTCCCGGACGAGGACGAGGATCAGCCAGCCGAGCGCGATCAGCGCATAACCGACCAGCAGCGCCGCGAACACGTCGGGCTGCCAGTGCGTCACGCTGATCACCGGCCCGAGCAGCGCCATCAGCCCGATCAGCGGTAGCCGGAGAATGGCGGTCACCCGGACCGCCTCGGTGGTGTAGCGACGGACTACACGACTCCGGGACGTCTCGCGCACGTCACTCCAGCAGACCGCGTCGCATCGCCTCGGCCACGGCGGCCGCGCGGTCGCTCACCCCGAGCTTCTCGTAGAGACGCTGGACGTGGGTCTTGACCGTCGACGGCGCCAGATACAGCTCGCCGGCGATCGTGGGAATGCTCTGGCCGCGCGCGATGAGGGCCAGCACCTCCTTCTCGCGGCCGCTCAGCACCGGCCCGGCCGGTTCGCTGCGGCGACGCACCTCGCCGGCCAGCCCGACGGCGAGGGAGGCGGGCAGGACGTCGCGGCCCTGAGCGCAGTCGAGGACGGCCTTCACGATCTCCGCCCGCGTCGACTCCTTCGGCAGGAATCCCGCAGCCCCCTCCTGCAACGCGTGGTAGACGATCGCGGACTCGTCGTGGGCGGACAGCAGCAGCACCCGGGTGGCGAGTTCGGCACGCCGCACGGCCGCCGCCACCTGCGAACCGTCCAGTTCCGGCATCCGGTAGTCGAGCAGTGCGACGTCGGGGGCGAGCTCGCGGATCAGGGCGAGCGCCGCGGCGCCGTCGTCCGCCTCACCGACCACCTCGATGTCGCCGCTCGCGAGGAGGGCACGCACGACACCGTCCCGGAAGATCGGGTGGTCGTCCCCCACCACGACTCGCACGGCGCTCACGGCGCGGTCCGATCGGGGTCGACTCCGGCGAAGTCCATTGCTCACTTTCTCACGAGACCGGGCCCGCGCGGAGCACTTCGCGGCGCCGGTGTCCCCCGATCGGCGGACACCGGTTTCATCCCGCCCTCGGTCCTGTCGGTGGACAGACGTCGGCGCACATTCGCGACATAGTTGATGCACACCGGAAAACGGGGAGATCGGAAAACGAAAACCCCACGGCCCCAGACGTTCCCCTCGTTCCACACACAGGAGAAGCCATCATGCGCACCAACGCCCGTCGCCGCGTCGCCCTCTTCATCGCACTGCCCGCCACCGCACTGGCCGTCACCGGATTCGCCGTCGCGGCCGCCGGGGTCGCCACCGCAGGCACCATGCCGACGTCGGGACCGACGATCGCGATGACGATCAGCAACGACACCGACCTGCCGATGGTCCTCGCGGGATCGTCGAACCCGTACGGGCAGTGGATTCAGGCGCCGTCGGACTACCTCGCCCCGCACAGCAGCCAGATCGTGAAGGCATACTCCAACGACCCGAACGGCGTCGAGGTGGACGCCACCTACTCGCTGCCCGGTGGTGCACAGGCCGTGTTCCGCGCCGACAACTACAACTACACGACCGACGTGGACGGGACCCGCATCGACGGCAACTACGGCCACGGCTACGGCATCAGCAGCTGGATCGACTCGGGCTACCCGAACATGAACGCCGGCTACCACCTGTACGGACAGCCCTGATCGACGAAACCGACCATCCCGCACACCCTCGACGAAAGGCCGAGACCATGTTCACGAACGTCACCGACACCCCCACCCCTGCCGTCTCCAAGGCACTGTGGAGCACCGAGGAGATCAAGGCACGTCTCGAGCAGATGGACATTCCACGCTCACCCACCCGCCGCGGGCCCCGCTGGGGCAGCCGCGACCGATAAGCCGGGGGACGGGGGCACGGTGTCGCACCGATCCACTCCGACAGGGTCGGTGCGACACCGGTTCCGGTGCACACGGCGGAACGGGCGGTCAGCGCTGGTGCCGCGGCTTCCACACGACGAGCGCGTTGCTCCGCGGGATCGGCACCAGGTCACGCCGGTAACCGGCGTGGACCTTCGCGATCTCCTCCGCCAGCTCGCGCACCCGGTGCTGCAGAGCCTCCACCTGATTGGTGAGTTCGATGATCCGCTTGATCCCGGCGAGATTGACACCCTCGTCCTGGGAGAGGCGCTGCACCTCGCGGAGCAACGCCACATCCCGCGGCGAGTAGCGTCGCCCCCCACCGGACGTGCGGTGCGGGATGACCAGCCCGAGCCGGTCGTAGTTGCGCAACGTCTGGGCGTGCATGCCCGCGAGTTCCGCGGCCACCGAGATCACGAAGATCTGGGCATCCGGATCAACCGCGGTTTCGCGTGGATCCTCGGTCGTGTCGCTCATCAGGCACCAGCCCACCCGGCCCTCGGATCGAATCCGCTGGCCTTCTCTGCTTCCAGATAGGTCTTCAGTGCTTCGGTGGCCGGGTCGTCGAGCTTCTGCGGAACCGCGACCTTGACCGTGACCAGCAGGTCACCTGCGCCACCGGCACGCTTGGGGACTCCCCGGCCGCGGACGCGCAGGATCCGGCCGTCGGCCGTGCCCGCCGGAATCTTCACACCGACCCGGCCCTCCAGGGTGGGGACGGAGACGGTGGTTCCGAGCACGAGCTCACCGTAACTGACGGGGACGACGAGGGTGAGGTCGTCGCCGTTGCGGCCGAACACCTTGTCGGGCTTCACCCGCACCGTCACGAACAGGTCGCCGGACGGCGCGCCGCGCAGGCCCGCCTCGCCCTGGCCCGCCAGCCGGATCTTCTGTCCGTCACTGACACCCGCGGGGACGCGGACGGTGATGGTGCGGGTCCGGTTGGTGACGCCGTTGCCGCGGCACACCTCGCACGGCGAGTCGATGATGGATCCGGTGCCGCGGCAGTCGTCGCACGGCTCACTGAACCCGAACGCGCCCTGGTTGCGGCTGACGATCCCGGTCCCGTTGCAGCGCGGGCAGACTCGCGGACTGGTGCCCGGCTTCGCGCCGCTGCCGTGGCAGGTGGTGCACGGCGACGGGCTGGTCAGCCGCAGCGGAACCGTGACACCCAGCGTGGCCTCGCGGAATTCGAGGGTCGTCTCCGTCTCGACGTCGCTGCCCCGGCGGGGACGGTTGGTGGTGCGGGTCGCGCCGCCACCGGCTCCGGCGCCGCGATTGAACAGGCCGCCGAAGATGTCGCCGAGACCGCCGTCACCGGCCGCCGCACCGCCGCCACCGAACAGGTCGTTGATGTCGAATCCGCCCTGGCCGAAACCGCCGGCTCCGGGGTTGAATCCGCCGCCGCCCTGACCGAAGCCGCCGCTCGCGAACAGCCGCCGCGCCTCGTCGTATTCCTTGCGCTTGGCCGGATCGGACAGCACGGCGTGTGCTTCGCTGACGGACTTGAAACGCTCCTCGGCCTTCGTGTCGCCGGGGTTCGCGTCGGGATGCAGGTCGCGGGCGAGCTTGCGGTACGCCTTCTTGATCTCGTCCGCGGATGCGTTGGACGAGACGCCCAGCTCCTTGTAGAAGTCCTTTTCGATCCACTCCCGCTGGCTCACTGGGCGTCTCCTCCTCTCGCTCTTACTCTTGTTCCGACGCGGCGGGCTTCGCCGCCCCGTCGGGGGTGTTCGCGTCGGCATCGCCGGCGCGGTCGATCACAGCTACCATCGCATGCCGCAGGACGCGATCACCGAATTTGTAGCCCTTTCGCATCACCGTGCCGAGAACGGGGTCGTGACCCTCGCCCTCGTGCTGCACTGCCTCGTGCAGCGCCGGATCGAATGCGTCGCCCTCGGCACCGAACTCGCTCAGGCCGAGCGAGGTGAGGGTGCCGGTGAGCTTGTCCGCCACACCCTTCAGCGGCCCCGAGTCGAGGTCGCCGTGGCTGCGGGCGCGGTCGAGGTCGTCCAGCACCGCGATGAGCTCACCGACGACGGACGCCTTCGCGTTCGCGATGTCGGACTGCTTGTCGCGCTGGACGCGACGACGGTAGTTCGCGTACTCCGCCTGCAGTCGCTGCAGGTCGGCGGTGCGCTCCGCCAACTCGTCCGTCTCCGGTGCCGCCGTCTCCGACAGGGCCCCTTCGTCCACCGAGCCGGGCTGCGGGGCGGCAGCGGCGCCCGCGAGGGGCTCCACTACCGGCTCCGCGTCCCGTGTCCGACCGGTCTCGGGGTCGATCTTCCGCTTGTCCACGAAAGTGACCGGTTCCTGCTCGGTGTTGTCGGACGTCACTTCTTCTCCGCGTCGGACGGCTCGTCCACGACCTCGGCGTCGACGACGTCGTCGGCACCACTCGCGCCGGAGCCGTCGGTGTTGGCGGCCTCCTCGGCGGCACTGGCCTCGTAGATCGCCTGGCCGAGGGCCTGCGACTCGGTGGCCAGCTTCTCGACCGCGGTCTTGACGGCCGCGATGTCGGTGCCTGCGAGAGCGTCGTTGGCTTCCTTGATGGCCGCCTCGACCTTCTCCTTGACGTCAGCGGGGACCTTGTCCTCGCTGTCCTTGATGAACTTCTCGGTCTGGTGCACCAGCGACTCGGCCTGGTTGCGCACCTCGGCCTCCTCGCGGCGGGCCTTGTCTTCCTCGGCGTGCGCCTCGGCGTCCTTGACCATCCGCTCGATCTCTTCCTTGGACAGACCGGAGCCGTCCTGGATCTTGATCGTGTTTTCCTTGCCCGTGCCCTTGTCCTTCGCGGTCACGTGCACGATGCCGTTGGCGTCGATGTCGAAGGTGACCTCGATCTGCGGCACGCCACGCGGGGCGGGCGGCAGGTCGGCCAGCTCGAACGAGCCGAGCAGCTTGTTGTGCGAGGCGATTTCGCGCTCACCCTGGAACACCTGAATCTGCACCGAGGGCTGGTTGTCGTCAGCGGTGGTGAAGGTCTCGGAACGCTTGGTCGGGATGGTGGTGTTGCGCTCGATGAGCTTGGTCATCACGCCACCCT
>JBCEBZ010000290.1:0-4097 GCA_039206675.1 Rhodococcus sp. (in: high G+C Gram-positive bacteria)
CTGACGATCAATCTCGACACCGGCAACAGCTACCTCAGTGAGAACGACCCGCACGAGTGGCTCGAGCAGATCGTCGGGGGCGTCACGCACCTGCACGCCAAGGACATCGGCGTCGAGGACGCGAAAAGGCTGCGCGGCAAGGTCCGTGGCATGCTCGGCTGCGCCTGCGGCGACGGCGTCATCGACTGGGAACGCATCGTCACCACCCTGCACAAGGCCGATCACGACGTCGTCCTGTCGGTCGAGTGCGGTGGTCTCGACGCCGCGAAGAAGAGCTACACCTACCTCACAGATCTGATCACCCGCATCCAGGGCAGCTGACAACGGCGTCGCCGGTCCTGCAGGTGATCTCGCGACACGCTGGGTCCTGAACCGACATTCGAGTCCCGGTGCGTCGTGTCCACCGTGCCGCCCGACACCTGCGCGTGTCGGGCGGCACGCTTCACCCCTACCAGTAGTGCGGATGGCGACAGGCGCGATCCGGGAAGAGCAAGTCATGAATACTCCTGCCCGCGCCGCGGCGCGTCATCGTGTGGTGATCATCGGTTCCGGATTCGGCGGTCTGTTCGCCGCGAAGGCCTTACGCCGAGCCGACGTCGACGTCCTCGTCGTCGACCGCACCGGTCACCACCTGTTCCAGCCGCTGCTGTACCAGGTGGCGACGGGCATCCTGTCCGAGGGAGAGATCGCACCTTCGACCCGGATGGTGCTGAAGACGCAGTCGAACGCCTCGGTGATACTCGGAGAGGTCACCGACATCGACCTGGCCGGGCGCAGGATCACGTCGACCCACCACGGCAGAACGACCACCACCGGGTACGACAGTCTGATCGTCTCGGCCGGAGCCCGGCAGTCGTATTTCGGTAACGACCACTTCGCCGAACACGCCCCCGGCATGAAGACGATCGACGACGCACTCGAACTGCGTGGCCGGATCCTGGGCGCGTTCGAACGCGCCGAGCTGTCCACGGACCCCGAGGAGGGTGCCCGCCTCCTGACGTTCGTGGTGGTCGGCGCGGGACCCACCGGGGTGGAGATGGCAGGTCAGATCGCCGAACTGGCCCACCGTACGCTCGTCGGCGCGTACCGGAACATCGACACCCGCGACGCCCGGATCGTGTTACTCGACGCCGCGTCCGCGGTGTTGCCGCCGCTCGGCGACCGGCTCGGGTCCACCGCCGCCGAGCGGCTCGAGAAGATCGGCGTCGAGGTGCGGCTCGGGTCGGCTGTCATCGGCGTCGACGCGGCCGGCGTGACGATCAAGGACGGGCGAGGCGAGACCGTCCGCATCGAATCCGCGTGCAAGGTGTGGTCGGCGGGTGTGGAAGCCAGCCCGTTGGCCCGGCAGCTGGCCCAGCAGTCTGGGGCCGAAGTCGACCGCGCCGGGCGGATCGCTGTCCGTGAGGACCTGACGGTTCCGGGGCATCGGGAGGTGTTCGTGGTCGGCGACATGATGGCGCGGGACCGCCTTCCCGGGGTGGCGCAGGTCGCGATCCAGGGTGGCCGCTACGCGGCGCGGCAGATCGCGGCCGACGCCCGCGAGCGCGGGTCCTCGCCCGACCGCGCGCCCTTCCGGTACCGGGACAAGGGGTCGACGGCGACAATCTCGCGCTTCAACGCCGTTGTGAAGGTCGGGGGGCTCGAACTCGCGGGGCTGCTTGCCTGGATCCTGTGGCTGGCCGTCCACCTCGTCTACGTCGTCGGGTTCCGCAGCCGCCTGTCCACGCTCATGTCGTGGACGTGGACATTTCTCGGATCGTGGCGGGGTCAGATGACGGTCACCGACCAACAGGTGGCGGCACGCAACGCGATGGACAGGCTCGTTCTCCTCGACCGATGTGAGGACGACGATGACAGTGTTGTCGCCAGAGCGAGCTGACACCCGGAAGACCGGCGCCCTGCGGCCGATAGGCTGGGCTCGACAACCGTGCGACGGAGAGGATCGGCTTTCGTGACCACGATGCACGACGTCGCCCGGGCAGCAGGGGTGTCGCAGGCCGCGGTCTCGTACGCCTACAACCAGCCGCACAAGCTGTCCGCGGCGCGGCGCGCCCACATTTTCCAGGTGGCCGCGGAACTCGGCTACGCCGGGCCCAACCCCGCGGGCCGCAATCTCCGCACCGGGCAGGTCGGAGCGCTGGGACTGATGATCACCGACTCGCTGCGCTACGCGTTCGACGATCCGGCCACGTCGCAGTTGCTCAAGGGCATCTCGGAGGTCGGTGAACTCGCCGAGGTCGCGCTGACGCTGCTGCCCTGCCCGCTCGAGTCGACCCGGGTGGCCGAGGGTTCCGGCGTGCTCGTGCGGGGCGCGGTGGACGGCTTCCTCGCGTACGCGATGCCGGACGGCCATCCCGGTATGCAGACGGCGATGAGCCGCCGGCTGCCGATCGTCGTCATCGACGGTCCCAATCCGGGCGGACTGCCGCGGGTCGGAATCCGGGACCGGCAGGCCGCCAAGGAGATCGCGGAGCACGTGCTGTCGCTCGGGCACCGGCGGGTCGGATTTCTCGTCGACCGGCTCGTGCCCGACGGCAAGGGTGGGCCCGTCGACGCCGCCCGCATCAAAGCCGCCCGAGACCACGTGATGAAGGAACGCCTCGCCGGATACGCGTCGGCCTGCCGCAAACACAGCGTGCCGTGGTCGTCCGCCGTGGTCGTCGAGGCCGGCGGGTTCGATTACGAACTGTCGCGCACCGCCGTCGAGACGCTGCTTGATGCCGGTCCCGTGACCGCCGTCGTCGCCGCCTCCGACCTGCTGGCCCTCGCGGCCGTCGACGTCGCTCAGGAACGTGGACTGCGGGTGCCGGAGGACCTGTCGGTGGTCGGTTTCGACGACATTCCCGCGGCCCGCGCCGCCGGGCTCACGACGGTCCGGCAACCGCTCGTCGGGAAGGGCCGGGAGGCCGCGCAACTGCTGCTCGACATCATCGGCGGCGGAGCAGGGCGGGAAATCACCCTCCCCACCGAACTCGTCGTCCGCGAGAGCTCCGGACCCGCCCCCGCGGATCGGTGAGTCACCCCGCCGCGCCGCGCAGTTCGGGATTTTCCTCGACGATGGAGTAGAGCGCCTCGGTGATCGCCTTCACCCGCGCGAGGCGCGTCAACTCTCGCGGCACCACCAGCCAGTAGGTGCGGTGGGCGATGAAGTCGTCCCGCAGAATCGGCACGAGGTCCTCATCCAGTGCCCCGATGTAGCTCGGCAGCGGCGCGATTGCGACTCCGTGCTTCACGGCCTGATAGTGGCCCGCGATGTTGTTCGTCTGGATCTGCGCCCGGAAGTCCGGCAGAAGCCGGTCGAGGATGCGCAGAGGTTCGACGTCCAGAAACGCGTCGACGTACCAGATGAGCGTGTGCGTGCGCAGGTCGTCGATCGAGGCGATGGGTTCGTGCCGGTCGAGATACTGCCGCGAGGCGTAGAGACGCAGGTCGTAGTCCGCGAGTTTGCGGACCACCACTGACCGGGGGGACGGACGTTCGAGCGTCACCGCGATGTCGAAGTCACGGCCCGTCAGCACGTCGTGCGTGGTGGACGTGACGAGTTCGGTGAACAGGTCCGGATGCTCGGTACGAACCGTGGCCAGCCCCGGAACCAACACGAACGCCCCGAACCCGTCGGGGGTGAGAATCCGGACGGTCCCGGTCAGGGCGCCCGGAGCCGCCGACGACGTCACGTCGAGGGCGGCGAGCAGCGTCGATTCCACCGATTCCGCGTACGGGACGAGGCGTCGGCCGGCCTCGGTGAGCTGCCACCCGGACGCGCCGCGGTCGAAGAGCCGCGTCCCGGTGTCCTTCTCGAGGCGGGTGATTCGGCGTGACACGGTGGTCTGGTCGACGTCGAGACGCTTCGCCGCATCCGCGAGACGACCCGTCCGTGACAGTTCCAGCAGATAGCGCATGTTGTCGGCGGTGAACACTGCCCGCACCTCCCCGGCATTTTTGCAGTTTGCAATGCCAGATTACTCGTTGACGCAGGCATTGTTGCCAGACCAGACTCGGAGACACCCCCCGAACTTCCAGGAGCGAAACCCTCATGGCTGTCATCTCCCATTGGCTCAACAACAAGTCCTACCCCGGAACGCGCGTCGATACCGCGC
>JBCEBZ010000291.1:0-16328 GCA_039206675.1 Rhodococcus sp. (in: high G+C Gram-positive bacteria)
AACTCGACGGCCTGCGCCTGGTCACGTTGCGCGGCGCCTCCCGCGCCGAGCAGGGACTCTCCTTCGCCCGCGAGTCGGCCCTCGCCCGAAAGCTGGCGTCCGAGAAGGGCATGCAGATCGGTCTCGACGGCGTCCAACTGCTCGGAGGCCACGGCTACACCAAGGAACATCCCGTGGAGCGCTGGTACCGCGATCTGCGCGCCATCGGCGTCGCCGAGGGCATCGTCCTGATCTGAGCGGCCGGATTCGAACTAAGGAACAGTCATGATCAACCTCGAACTTCCCAAGAAGCTCAAAGCCTCCGCGAACCAGGCGCATCAGGTTGCGGCAGAAATCTTCCGGCCGATCTCCCGCAAGTACGACCTCGCGGAGCACGCCTACCCCAAGGAACTCGACACCATGGCCGCCATGGTGGAAGGCCTCAACGACTCCGGCAAGGGGGCGGCGGGCGCCGCTCTCGGTCGCGGCGACGAACCGAAGGTCATCGGAAACGTCAACGGCGGCAACATGTCGTCGCTGATGAATGTCATCGAAACCTGCTGGGGCGACGTGGGTCTCACACTGGCGATCCCATACCAGGGACTCGGCAACTCGGCCATCGCGGCGGTCGCCACCGACGAACAGCTGGAGCGTTTCGGCAAGGTGTGGGCGTCGATGGCCATCACCGAACCCGGTTTCGGTTCCGACTCCGCCGCCGTCACCACCACCGCGGTCCTCGACGGCGACGAATACGTTCTCAACGGCGAGAAGATCTTCGTCACCGCCGGTGAGCGGTCCACCCACATCGTCGTGTGGGCCACCGTCGACAAGACCAAGGGCCGCGCCGCGATCAAGTCGTTCGTCGTCCCGCGCGACGCTCCCGGCCTGAGCGTCGCCCGCCTCGAGCACAAACTGGGCGTCAAGGCGTCGGACACGGCGGTGCTGCTGCTGCAGGACTGCCGGATCCCGAAGGACAACCTGCTCGGCACGCCGGAAGTCAACGTCGAGAAGGGCTTTGCCGGCGTCATGCAGACGTTCGACAACACCCGTCCGATCGTCGCCGGCATGGCGGTCGGCCTGGGCCGCGCCGCGCTCGAGGAACTGCGGGCCATCCTCTCCGACGCCGGTGTGGAAATCTCGTACGACACTCCCGCTTACAACCAGCACGCGGCGGCCGCCGAGTTCCTGCAACTCGAGGCCGACTGGGAAGCGGCCTACCTGCTCGCCCTGCGGGCAACGTGGATGGCGGACAACAAGAAGCCCAACTCACTCGAGGCGTCGATGTCGAAGGCGAAGGCCGGCCGCACCGGAACCGCCATCTCCCTCAAGGCCGTCGAACTCGCGGGCACGCTGGGATACTCGGAGCGCCCGCTGCTCGAGAAGTGGGCACGCGACTCGAAGATCCTCGACATCTTCGAGGGAACCCAGCAGATCCAGCAGCTGATCGTGGCCCGCCGTCTGCTCGGGAAGTCGTCGGCCGAGCTGAAGTAGCAATTCGAGGGGGCTTTCTTCGAGGGGTGTAGCCCCCGCCGCGCTCACCTGCGGCGGGGGCTTCTTCGTGCTCTATCCGGCTGCGCGTTCCCCTGTCCGTGCGGCTTCGCCGGACCACGCTGGTGGACCCTCCCCTTCCTCTACGCTGAACGGGACACCCGTCACTGCAGCCGGAAGGGTTCTCCATGCCAGCTCAGCACATCCTCACCAAGATCGCGGACACCGTGGGAGCTGTGCGGGTGATGAACCGCGCAGGCCTCGTTCCGTTTCCCCGCGTCGACCAGGGCGTCCGATCCATTCTGGCGGTGCGGAAGTACGGCCCGTTCGCAGGACCCGTCCACGCGAATGCCGAGGCCGGACTGGATGCGGTGGCGATCATCGACGAGCGCGGCCCACTGACCTACGCCGATATCGAGGAACAGTCCAACGCCCTGGTACGTGCGTGGCAGGCCGACGGGATCACTCCCGGTTCCGTCATGGGATGCATGTGCCGCAATCATCGTGGCCTGGTGCTCACGATGCTCGCCGCCGCCAAGAACGGCACCAAACTGGTGCTGATGAACACCGGATTCGCCCGGCCTCAACTCGTCGACGTCGCCGCCCGCGAGCAGGTACAGGCGTTCGTGTACGACGACGAATTCCACGCGGTCGCCGAGGCCCTCCCGGACGAGGTGATCGTCTATCGCTCGTGGGCAGAAGACGATTCGACGTCGCGGGTCCGCACACTCGACGACGTGATGGAGGGCCGAGACCGGGCGTCGCTGCCCGCTCCGTCCGCGCTGGGCGGATTCGTCCTCCTCACCAGCGGCACCACCGGCACCCCGAAGGGTGCTCCCCGCGGACACACGTCGCCACTCGCGTCGGCGCAATTCCTCGATCGGGTCCCGCTGCGACGCGGCCAGACGATGATGATGGCTGCCCCCGCGTTCCACGGGACGGGAGTCTCCCAGTTCGCGCTCGCGCTGGCACTGGGCCAGACCGTGGTGATGCATCGGAAGTTCGATCCGGAGAACACGATTCGCCTGGTCGAGCAGCACCGCTGCGACACGCTGGTCGTCGTTCCCACCATGCTGCAGCGCATCATCGACCTCGGGCCGCAGACGTTGGCGAAGTACGAAACGTCCAGCCTGAAGATCATCTTCGCTGCCGGATCCGCGCTCTCCCCCGACCTCTGCAAGCGCACCACAGCCGCGTTCGGCAAGGTGCTCCACAACCTGTACGGCTCCACCGAGGTCGCCGTCGCCACCGTCGCGACACCCGCCGACCTCGAACTGGCGCCGGGCACCGCGGGACGGGCTCCCGTCACCTGCCACGTGGAACTCTACGACGAGTCGAGTCGACGGATCACCGAACCCGAGACCGTCGGACGCATCTTCGTCGCCAGCGGTCTCAGCTTCTCCGGATACACGGACGGTCGCGACAAGGAGCGCATCAACGGTCTGCTGTCGACGGGCGACGTCGGGCACTTCGACCGCAACGGACTGCTCTTCGTGGACGGCCGCGACGACGACATGATCGTCTCCGGCGGCGAGAACGTCTATCCGCTCGAGGTCGAGAATCTGCTCGCCGACCGCGAGGACGTGCTCGAGGCCGCCGTGATCGGTGTCGAGGACTCCGAGTTCGGCCATCGGCTCAGGGCTTTCGTCGTGCCTGCTCCCGGGTCCGCGAAGGACGCCGAAGAGATGAAGGCCCACGTCAAGTCGAATTTGGCGCGGTACAAGGTGCCCCGCGAGGTCATCTTCATCGAGGAACTCCCCCGCAACGCGACCGGCAAGTTGCTGCGCCGCGTCCTGATCGAGATGGACGTCACGGAGAGCTGACCGCTACCGACGGCAGACAAAAAAAGAACCGGTGCCCTGGATTCCAGGGCACCGGTTCTTCGGTGGTAGCGGGGACAGGATTTGAACCTGCGACCTCTGGGTTATGAGCCCAGCGAGCTACCGAGCTGCTCCACCCCGCGCTGCATGAACAAAGTTACACGAGCGAACGAACGGATTGCAAATCGCCCGAAAAGTGGCTGAGTAGCAACCTTTCAGCACCACTCGAGTCACATCCGTTACCTAAAAGTTATGACCTCCGTCACAATTTCGAGAAAATCTGTAACACTTTCGGAACCCGCAACTCGCCAGTCGACCTGCGAAAACACCGGCCGTTCATCCCAGTATTTGGACGCCCGTCACAGAAAATCGGCCCGTGACCATTCCGTGATCGCCGCGTACGTTCGTTGCCAGCCCGAAACCAACGGGCAACGCCGACCCGCCGCAGCTCGACCTGCCCCAGCGGGATCCGGAATCCCGACACCTCGAGGGGCAGGACGAGGACAGATCGACCACCGGGTCGGCACACCAGCCGTCACTCACACGACCACCTCGTCGGCAGGCGCGGAGAGGAATCAACCACATGATCAATTCCAGCATCGTCAAGCGGACCATGGGCGCAGTCGCACTCACCGGAGCGGTCATCGGAGTGCCGCTCGGCCTCAGCACCGGCACCGCCTCGGCCGCTTCCGGAGACTGGGACGCTGTCGCAGCGTGCGAGAGCAGCGGAAACTGGGCCGCCGACACCGGAAACGGCTTCTCGGGTGGCCTGCAGTTCACCGACAGCACCTGGGCAGCGAACGGCGGCTCCGGCTCGCCGGCGAACGCCTCGCGCGAGGAGCAGATCCGCGTTGCCGAGAACGTCCTGGCGACCCAGGGACCCGGCGCCTGGCCGGTCTGCGGACAGTACCTCTGATCCGCACCCCACACTTGCCCGAGTGCCCTGCGCGCAGCACGACCGCGCGCAGGGCACTCGCGCGTTGCAGGGCGTCGACATACACCACCACGAGTCGCTTCCCCGCCATTTCCGCGTGAGCTGCTGCACAAATTCATGGTGATCCCCGCCACATAACGGTGGTGTAACGAATCGAATCCGAAACGATATCGACTCCCTCTGAACTGCAAGAACAGCGGAAATCCACCTTCGACGCCGGACAGCTGTCCACCGTTTTCGCCGGGTGAACTGCGGGCGAAGCTCCCGTACGGTCGCTCTCGGCCCGAAACAACCGGGCGAAAGCCGGCCCGCCGCTGCTAGCTCTGCCCCGCGGGTTCGGAATCCCCGAAACCTTCGAGGGGCAGGGACGCGGCACAGAATCGCAGCCCGGCGCGACGACGCGAAGTCGTCGCCCGCAGGCCGGCCACGCCAGCAAGCGCGGAGAGGATTGACCCCGCATGACCAATCACAGCATCAGCAAGCGTGCCCTCGGCTGGATCGCCGTCACCGGAGCCGTCGTCGCCGTCCCGCTCGGCCTGAGCGCCGGCACCGCCTCCGCCGCCTCCCACAACTGGGACGGCGTCGCAGCGTGCGAGAGCGGCGGCAACTGGGGAATCAACACCGGAAACGGCTACTACGGGGGCCTGCAGTTCTCGCAGAGCACCTGGGAGGCCAACGGCGGCAGCGGCTCGGCGTCGAACGCCAGCAAGGCCGAGCAGGTCCGTGTCGCCGAGAATGTTCTCGCGACGCAGGGCCAGGGTGCCTGGCCCGTGTGCGGCCAGTACCTGACCACCGGTGGCGGCGACGTCGCCGAGGCTCCCGCTCCCGCGCCCGCTCCGGAGCCCACCCCGGCGCCCGCCCCCGCGGCACCGGCACAGGTCCAGGCGCCCGCCCCGGTCCAGCCCGCCGCGCAGCAGGCTCTCGACGCCGCGCGACAGGTCGCCGAGCAGAACGGCTACGGACAGCAGTTCCAGCAGCTGGTGGACGCCAACCCGCAGCTGGTCGACGCACTGCGCTGATCCTCCGCTCGCATACGACGAGGCCCTGTCATCCGATTCGGATGACAGGGCCTCGTTCGTTCTCCCGGTGAAACGCCTCTACTTCGGGATCGCCTCGTACGCGGCAACCGCCTTCTGCACCCGGGCGAGGGCCGCACCGTATGCCGCGAAGTCACCGCTGCGCTGCGCCGCCGTCAACGCGTCGAGCGACGCATCCAGCTCCGCCACAGCCGCCGAGACGTCCGTGCCGGACGGCGGAGTCGCCGGTGCGGTGGGCGCCGGCGGTGCAGCACCCTGGTCGACGGGCGGCGTCGTGCCCGTCTCCGGAGGTGTCCCCTCCTCGGCGCTGGGAGCCGTGGCCACCGAGCCCGTGCCGGCACCGAACACCTGGTCGAGCGCCTGTGCCAGGGTCGGGGCGTACCCGACGCGGACACTGTTACTCGGCGGCGGCTCGCGGTAGCTCACCAGCACTCGGGACAGCTGCGGGAACGTCGACGTGTTCGGGCCCGTCGAACTTCGCTCCGTATACATCGGTTCGACGTACAGGATGCCGCCGTTCGCGATCGGCAGTGTCAGCAGGTTGCCGTACTGAATCTTGTTCGATCTCTCGAGCAGCGTTCTCTCCGACGCCACCCGCGGATCCGAGATCATCGAGTTCTGCGTCTGCTGCGGACCCTGCGTCTGCGTGTCCGTCGGCAGTTGGAGCACCGTGAACTTGCCGTAGTTCTCCGGATCCGATTTCACCGACAGATAGGCGGACAGGAACTCGCGACTGTAACCCACCATCGCACTGGTCAGGTTGAAGGACGGTTTCCCGGTCTCGGGATCACCGACCAGCACGTAGTACGGCGGCTGGTTCGCGCTCGTGTCGATCGTCGGATCGCTCGGCACCGACCAGAACGCGTTGTTGGTGAAGAATTCCTTCGGATCGTCCACGTGGTACTTGGCGAGCATCTCGCGCTGCACCTTGAACAGGTCCTCGGGATAACGGAAGTGCGCGCGCAGTTCGTCCGGAATCGAATCCGCAGGCTGAACGGCGTCGGGGAACACACCCATCCACGCATCGAGCACGGGATCGTTCTGGTCCACCTGGTAGAGCTTCACGGTGCCGTCGTACGCGTCGACGGTGGCCTTCACCGAGTTGCGGATGTAGGACACCTCCTTGCGGGGCAGCAGGCGGCCGGTGTTCTGGTCGATGCTGTCCTCGACGAGTCCGTCGAGCGAACTGCGCTGCGCGTACGGGTAGTCCTGCAGCGTGGTGTAGGCGTCCACGATCCACACGACCTTGCCGTCGACGACGGCCGGGTACGAATCACCGTCCGCGGTCAGCCACGGTGCGACGTGCGTGACCCGGTCCCGGGGGTCCCGGTTGTAGATGATCTTCGAATCCGAACCGATGGCACCGGAGAACAGGATGTTGCGTTCGGTGTACTTCGCCGCGAACGCCAGCCGGTTGAACCAGTTGCCGATCGGCACACCACCCGAACCGGTGTACGTGTAGCGCGAGGTGTCGGTGTCGTACTCCCGCGGATCCGAACCCTCGGAACCGCCGACGATCGCGTAGTCGGCATCCGTGTCGGCGATGACCTCGCCGTAGTAGATGCGCGGCTGCTCGACCGGGATGACCTGATTGCCCGCGGCCTGTGAGGCGATGTCGCTGACCATGTAGACGGGGTAACCGCTGTTGCTGTTGGCGGCTTCCTCCGCGGACTCGCCCGCGGCGGCGTTCACCCGGTTGGCGGGGGCCGCGACCAGTCCGTTGCCGTGCGTGTAGACGGTGTGCTTGTTGATCCAGTCCGTCTGGTTGCCCGTCAGGCTCTTCGACGACAACTCGCGGGCCGCGACGATGTAGTCACGCATCTCCCCGTCGATGTCGTACCGGTCGATGTCGAGCGTCGGCGGGAAACCGTAGAAGTTCTTCAGCTGCTGCTGCTGGGTGAACGTCCGCGACAGGATGTTCGGGTCCAGCAGTCGCGTGTTCGCGATCGTCGTCACGTCGGCGGGCACGTCGCGCGGCGGCGTCGTCCCGTACCCCTGGTAGTCCTGGTACTCGACCTTGTCGTCGGTGATGCCGTACGCCTGCCGGGTGGCGGCGATGTTCCGCTCGATGTACGCGCTCTCCTTGTCGGCGGCGTTGGGACGCACCGAGAACTGCTCCACCACGAGCGGCCACACCGCGCCGACCAGGATCGACGAGAGCACGAGAAGGGCTGTGGCCATTGCGGGAATCCGCAGATCGCGCAGGAAGATCGCGGCGAAGAACGCGCCCGCGCAGATGACCGCGATGGCCAGCAGGATCAGCTTCGCCTGCAGCACCGCGTTCATGTCGGTGTAGCTACCACCGGTGAACGTGGGCTCCTTGCGGCTGCTCGACAGCAGCGAGTACCGGTCGAACCAGTACGCGACGGCCTTGAGGAGAATGAACGTTCCCGCCAGCACAGCCAACTGGACTCGCGCCGCATTGGTCAGCGCCCCGCCCCTACCCGCGAGCTTGAGGCCACCGAAGATGTAGTGCGTCACCAGGCTCGCGAAGAACGCCAGCAGCACCGCCACGAACAGCCAGTTGAGGACGAAACGGTAGAACGGCAGATCGAACGTGTAGAACCCGACGTCGAGGCCGAATTCGGGATCGGCGACGCCGAACGAGCCGCCGTTGACGAACAGCTGCACCGTCACCCAGCTGGACTGGGCGATCAGGCCTGCGAGCAGTCCCACCGCGATCGGAATCGCGAGGCCGAACAGACGCAGCCGGGTCATCACCGTGGTGCGGTACCGCGCCACCGGATCGTTGGGACCCGACACCGGGACGAACACCGGCCGCGAACGGTACGCGAGCAGCAGTGCCAGCCAGACGATTCCGCCGACCACCACCCCCACCACGAGGAAGAGCAGCAGACGGGTGACGAGGACCGTGGTGAAGACACCACGGAATCCGACCTCACCGAACCACAACCAGTCCGTGTACGTACTGATCAGCCGAGGACCCACCAGCAGCAGGGCCGCGACGACGAGCGCCAGCACCAGCAGCACGCGACTGCGTTTGGACAACGACGGTAAACCTGCGGGGGGCCGCATGCCCACGTGCCACACTCCAAGAACTCGGCGACGCTCTCACGCCGCGGTCGACTGCACCGTTCCATCGTCCACACCCCGAACAGCGAGGGCGTGACCGTTTCGTCCCACTCTACGTAACAACCGAGAGTTGCCGCCGTCGGTCCTGTTCCGGGGGTGCGAAGATGGGTCCTGTGAGTGAAGAGAATGTGAACCGAGAGACGGACGCCCTCGCCCGCTGTGTGCGTGAGGTGGTCGAATTCGTCGATGCCGGAGGGTGGGATCAGCCGCCCCAGATGTTCGCACTCGTCCCGACCGAACTCCTCGCGGCCGCCGAACCGAGCCTGCTCGACCAACTCGCCGACGGTGCGGAATTGACCCCGGTGGAACAGGATCCGTTCCCCGGCGACATCGACGGCGGGTCACGCGCGCTCGACGAATTCCTCGCCACCACCAGCTGGCCCGAGTCCGTGGTCGGGTGCGCCCTCGTCCAGGAGATCGTCGTCCTGCCGCCCGAGGCGGAATCCGATCTCGACGACGCACTCGTGCCCCTCCTGTCCGACCGCGACGCCGCCGACGACGCCGCGCGGGCCGCGGCCGAGTCGCATCCCGACCGCCGGTCCGCCCGGCTCATCGCCGCCGTGCTGCGCGACGGACCGTCGCTGTGCCTGATGCAGTTGCGCCCCGACGAGGACGCCGACCCGTACGCCGGGATCGAACTGCTCACCTACGAGGATCTGGCCCCGAATCTCGTCAGCGCGCTGTACGCCACCCTCGACGCCACCGAAGAGGACTGACTGCACCGCAGTCGACGAGGATTGACCGCGCCGCAGTCGACGAGGACTGACCGCGCCGCAGTCAGCAGTGCGGTGCGTCGGCTCCGGCGTTGACGGCCTCGAGCGCGTCGACGGCTCCGTCGAGGTTCTCGACCTTCACAAGCCGGAGCCCGTCGGGTGCGCCCTGGCGGGCCTCGTCGCAGTTCTTCGCCGGCACGAGGAACGTCTCCGCGCCCGCCTCGGACGCGGCGATCAACTTGTACTTGATGCCGCCGATGGGGCCGACGTCGCCGTCGGAGTCGATCGTGCCGGTGCCGGCGACGAACTTGCCGCCGTTGAGTTCGCCCGGGCTGAGTTTGTCGATCACGGCGAGCGTGAACATGAGTCCCGCCGAGGGGCCGCCCACGTCGGCGAGGTTGAAGTCGATCGTGAACGGGACGTCGGGGACTTCCTCCGGCGTGATCCCCAGGTAGCCCTTGGCCTCGTCGTCCGGGCGCGCACCGAGCACCACCCGCACCGTCGTCTCCGCGCCGTCACGCCGGATCACGATCGGCACCTCGGTGTTCGGGGGCACGTCGGCCACCGCCTCCTGGACGCCGCCGACCGTCGACACCGGTTTTCCGTCGACGCTGACCAGAACGTCGCCTTCGCGCAGCAGCCCCCGGGAGGGGCCGTCCTCACCGACCCTGGCGATCCGCAGGTCCACCGGCTCGTCCAGGAAGTGGAGCGCCGCGAGTTCGGCGCTGTCCTCCGACTGCTGGAAGTCGGCGTCGTTCTCCTGCTGGACCTCGTCCTTCGACTTGTCCGGCGGGTACACCTCCTCGCGGGGCACGATGCCCTGGCGTCCACTGGCCCACAGTCCGAACGCTTCGAACACGTTGAGGTCGTCGCGGACGGCGACGGTCGTCATGTTGAGGTGACCGGTGGTCTCGTCCACGTCCGTTCCCTCGATGGCGACGACCTGCTCACCACCCACCTCGCCCAGGGTGTTGAACGTGGGTCCCGGCCCGAGAGCCACGTACGGCACCTTGATCACGGTGCCGAGGATGCCGAGTACCACGATCGGGGCCAGCGCAGCCAGAAGCGTCACGATCCGTCGATTCACCTGGACCAGCGTAGAGCGCGAACCGGCGGGCACCGCTGTCGGCTGTCCGCGTGTTCGCCGTCAGCGTGACGCGGCCGGCAGCCACCGAACCATGCGCCTTGTACCGTTGAGTCATGAGCAATCCGCCCTTCGGCTTCTCCAAACCCGACGACGATCCTGATCGTGACAAGAACACGGGGGATCAGAACGGGCCCGACCGCGACAAGAATGCGGGCGGTTCCGGCGACTTCGGTTTCGGGGCGGGTGGTTTTCCCGCCGGGGGCTTCGACCCGGCCGCCCTCGGCCAGATGTTCACCCAGTTCGGCCAGATGCTGAGCGGGATGGGCACGTCGATGGCGTCCGGGGAGCAGACCGGCCCGGTCAACTACGAGATCGCGAAGAAGCTCGCCCGCCAGCAGATGGGATCCGTCGCTCCGATCACCCAGGGCAACACCGAGGCGATCGCCGACGCCTCACGGCTCGCCGAATTGTGGCTGGACGCCGCGACGACGCTGCCCGCGGGCGCGTCGAAGACCGTCGCGTGGACGCCCAACGACTGGCTCGACAACACCCTCGACACCTGGAAACGGCTGTGCGACCCGGTGGCGGAGAAGGTGTCGGGCATGTGGGTGCAGGGGCTGCCCGAAGAGGCGCAGCAGATGGCAGGCCCCATGATCGGCATGATGAGCCAGATGGGTGGACTCGCGTTCGGCTCCCAGCTCGGCCAGGCGCTGGGCCAGCTGTCGAAGGAGGTTCTCACGTCCACCGACATCGGTCTCCCCCTCGGTCCGGCGGGCACGGGCGCACTGCTTCCCGCCGCGGTGGAGCGGTTCAGCAAGGGGCTCGAGCAGCCCGATCGGGAGATCCTCGTCTTCCTCGCCGCACGTGAGGCCGCCTACCAGCGCCTGTACAGCCACGTCCCGTGGCTGCGTCAGCGTCTCCTCGCCACCGTCGAGGAATACGCCCGCGGCATCACGATGGACTTCTCCGCCATCGAGGACATGGCGAAGGGGCTCGATCCGTCCGCGCTGACCGATCCCTCGCAGCTCGAGAACATCCTGCAGCAGGGTGCCTTCGAACCGCAGACCACTCCCGAGCAGAAGCAGGCGCTCGAGCGACTCGAGACTCTGCTCGCCCTCATCGAGGGCTGGGTCGAGGTCGTCGTCGCGTCGGCGCTGAACGACCGCCTCCCCGGCGTCGCGGCCCTCAGCGAGACGCTCCGCCGCAGGCGCGCGACCGGCGGACCCGCCGAGCAGACGTTCGCGACACTCGTCGGGCTCGAACTGCGTCCCCGCAAGGTCCGGGAGGCGGCGCAGCTGTGGACCCGCCTGACGTCCGAGTCGACCGTCGACGCCCGTGACGGTGTGTGGGCCCACCCCGACCTGCTGCCCGACTCGTCCGACCTCGACAGCCCGGACGCGTTCGTCGAACGTGTGCTCGGCGGCGGCGACGGCGGCGACTTCGACAATCCGATGGCGCAGCTGGAGGCGACGGAGGCCCGCGAGCGGGCCGAGGAGGCCGAACGCGGCAAGTCCGGCAAGGACGACGAACCGGAGTCCTGACCGCCTCGAATCAACCAATGTCGCGGTAGCGAAAAGTCCGCAGGTCGAAGCACATTTCGGCCTGTGGACAACTCGTCTTTTCCGGGCCGGCGGGCGGTCGTGGCCTGCAATCCTCGGTGCGTGACCATCTCGCACCCGCACCCTGTCGGTGTCACTCTCGATCCCCGGATCGCCGTGCTCGTCCGCCCCGACGGGCGAGTGCAGTTCGGCTGGGATCCCGAGCGCGCACTCGTCCTCTCCCCGCCGCCCGGAGTCCGGACCGAGCAACTCCTCGCCGTCGTCCGACTGCTCGACGGCAAGAACACGCGGCCGCACATCCTGTGGACGGCCGTCGGGTACGGTCTCGCGCCCACCGACGTGTCGAAGCTGCTCGGCGATCTGGACCGCGCCGGTCTCCTCGACGTCGCAGGCACCGCCCCCGTCGCGGACACGATCACCATCCGCGTGCACGGGCGCGGACCGCTGTCCGATGCGGTGTCCGCCGGGCTCACCGACGGCGGCATCCGGGTCTCCCGCTCCTTCCGCTACTCCGCCGACGTCGACGTCCGGCGGTGGAACGCCCTGTGCGTCGTGCTCGCAGACGACCTGGTGGCGGACCCTCGTCTCGCCGCGGACCTGGTCCAGAACGGGATCCCGCACCTGCAGGTCCGGCTGCGGGACGGTCGCGGTGTGGTCGGTCCGCTCGTGCTGCCGGGCCACACGAGTTGCCTGCGGTGCGCCGACCTCCTCCGCTCCGCGTACGACGAGGACTGGCCGTACCTGTCCGCTCAGCTCCTCGGGACGGTCGGGCACGCGAGTCCCGCGGTGATCATGGCCACGGCCGCGGTCGCCCTCGGCCAACTCGAGGCCGTACTGTCCGCCCCGCGTGGCGCGCCGCCCAGCAGCCTCGACGCCACGCTCGAGATCGATCTGGGCGCACATCGGCTGGTGACGCGGCGCTGGCCGAGGCAAGCGAGTTGCAGCTGCACGTATCTGGCACCCGCCGTGGGCGAATCGAACCGGCATCGGTGATGATGCATGATGGTGGGGTGCCCGACATCCCCCGCAGGAGTTCTGCCCGCACCGCCAAACTCGCGAGCATCCCGTTGGGGATCGCGGGACGTGCCGCGATGGGGTTCGGCCGGAAACTGACCGGCGGCGACAGGGACGAGATCGATGCGCAGCTGAGCGCGAAGGCCGCCGAGCAATTGTTCGCCGTCCTCGGCGAACTCAAGGGCGGCGCCATGAAACTGGGCCAGGCGCTCAGCGTCATGGAGGCCGCGATCCCCGAGGAGTTCGCGGAACCGTACCGTGAATCGCTGAACAAGCTGCAGGCACAGGCACCTCCGCTGCCCGCGCGGGCCGTCCACAAAATGCTCGACCAGCAGCTGGGCACCAAGTGGCGCGAGCGGTTCCAGTCGTTCGACGACACCCCCACCGCATCGGCCAGCATCGGCCAGGTGCACCGCGCCGTGTGGGCCGACGGCCGCGACGTCGCCGTCAAGGTTCAATACCCCGGTGCCGACGAAGCGCTGCGCGCCGACTTGAAGACCCTGGGACGGTTCGCGGGACTGTTCGCCTCGGTCATGCCAGGCGTCGACGTGCGGCCGGTCATCGACGAATTCACCGCCCGCACCGAGGAAGAACTCGACTACCGGATCGAGGCGAACAATCAGCGCCGCTTCGCGAAGGTGTTCGACGGGGACCCGCAGTTCGCGATTCCGCACGTCGTCGCCAGTGCCCCTAAGGTGGTGGTGACCGAATGGATGTCGGCGAAACCGCTGTCGGCCATCATCTCCGGCGGCACCCCCGAGGAACGCAACACCGCCGGCGCACTGCTCGCGGAGTTCCACTTCGCCTCCCCCACCCGCGTCGGGCTGCTCCACTGCGACCCGCATCCGGGTAACTTCATGCTGCACAGCGACGGCCGCCTGGGGGTCATCGATTTCGGTGCCGCGGCACCCTTTCCGCACGGTCTGCCACCGGTGCTCGGGGCGATGGTCCGGCTGGCGCTCCACGAGCAGTTCGACGAATTGACGGAGTTGCTGCACGCCAACGGATTCGTCCTGCCGGGCAGAACGGTGACCGACAAGGAGATCGCGGACTACCTGCGTCCCGTCACCGATCCGATCCGTACCGAATCGTTCCACTTCACCCGCGCCTGGCTGCAGAAGGCGGCGGGTTCCGCGACCGATTTCAACAGCGCGCAGTTCCGAACCGCGCGGGCACTGAATCTGCCCGCCGAGTATCTGATGATCTTCCGGGTTCTCGTCGGCTCGGTCGGGATCTGCGCTCAACTGGATGCGTACGCCCCGTACATGGCGATCCTCACGCGGTGGCTCCCCGGGTTCGCCGATGCCTCCGACCTGTGAGTACTTGTTAACCGCGGGCGGTTAACAAGTACTCACAGGTGCTACGCGCAGACCAGAGCCGGCGTCTTGCGGGGACGTCCGCGAGGACGCTTGCGGGCGATCACGACACCCTGGTCGAAGATCTCCCCACCCCACACGCCCCAGGGCTCACCTCGGTCGAGGGCAGCGTCGAGGCAGCGGGAGCGGATCGGGCAGGACGCGCACAGCGCCTTCGCCTGCTCCAGCTCGGTGGGAGAGTCCGCAAACCACAGGTCGGGGTCGTCGACCCGGCACGGCAGGTCACCACGTGCGGTCACTATCTGAACAAATCCGCTTGTGGCGGTTGAGGTTTCGGATACCCCTCGGCATGTCACGGTAGACACGTCGTTCTCCTCTGCTCTCATTGCGACGGTTGATCTCTTCGGTTCGATGAAAAAGGTGCGAACCAGAGCCGAGGCTGCGAGCGGGAAAGGTGCTCGAACTACGAAGGCCACGGTCCGCGATGCGGGTCCGTGGCCTTGAAAAGACGGTGGGAGTTGCTCTACCGAGGAATTCCTCGACAACTCCGATACACGGACTCGACTGCTGTTGCGGGACGACGACGGGCTGCCGACCAGACAATCGCCGGTGCCTGTTCCGCCGCGTTCATGCCGAACAGCGCGGAGGCAGCAGCGACTGCCGACTCATGTGCTTGGAACTTCGTCATTTCACTGCCACCTCCATTTCTTCTCGATCCGATGTGAACCACACGGGTCTCCCCGCGCACTGAAACCACAGTAGGCAATTCTCCAGAACCGCACAACCTATTTTTGACCTGCGGTGATGCGTGTTACCTGCCACGCCCGCGGGAGTCGTTCAGCGACTGCCGCTTCCCTTGATCACACCGAGGACGTCTTCGCCGAACTGCTCGAGCTTCTTCGCACCGATCCCGGGAATCGCGACGAGGCCGCGGTCGTCCTGCGGACGTTGCTCGGCGAGAGCCGTCAACGTGTTGTCGCTGAACACCACGTACGCCGGGACCTTCAGCTCCCTCGACTTCTCGAGCCGCCACGATCGCAGCGATTCGAGCAGTTCCACGTCGACGTTCGACGGGCATCCCTCGCAGCGGCCGAGCATGGTCGCGGTCGTCCCGATCAGCTGTTTTCCGCACAGCCGGCACCGTGGACGCTTCTTGTTGCTCTTGACGGGCGCCGCGATCCGCGAGGCCGGTGAGTCCTCGGGGATCAGTCCGTGCAGGAATCGCGAGCGGCGCCGCGACTTGCGGCCGCCCTCGTTCCGGGACAGCGCCCAGGACATCTGCAGGTGCTCGCGGGCGCGGGTCACGCCGACGTACAGCAGCCGGCGCTCCTCCTCGACGGCGGCGTCGTCGGGCGCCGAGTTGGAGTCGCCGAGCACGTGCTGGATGGGCAGGGTGCCGTCGGTGAGACCGACGAGGAACACGGCGTCCCACTCGAGCCCCTTCGCCGCGTGCAGGGACGCGAGCGTCACGCCCTGCACGACCGGTGGGTGCCGCGCCTCCGCCCGCAGGCTCAGCTCACGCAGCAGTGCGTCGAGCGTCAACTCCGGATCCTGGGTCAGCTGTTCCTCGGTGAGCGCGACGAGCGCCGACAGGGAGGCCCATCGCTCGCGGGCCTGCGCACCGGCCGGCTCGGCGTCCGTCAGCCCCAGCGGGACGAGGACCGCGCGGACGAGCGTGACCAGGTCGGCGCCGACCGCGTCGGGCAGGTCGTCGCGGCCCGCGGCCTGACGCAGCGCCGCCACGGCCTGACGCACCTCGGTGCGGGTGAAGAAGCCCTCGCCGCCCCGCACCTGGTACGGGATGTCGAGTTTCGTCAGCGCCTGCTCGTGCACCTCGGACTGGGCGTTGATCCGGTACAGGACCGCGATCTCCGCCGCCGGAGTGCCGGACGCGATGAGCCGCTTGATGGTGCGCGCCACCCCGGCGGCCTCGGCCGGTTCGTCGTCGAACTCGACGAAACTCGGTTCCGGCCCGGAGTCGCGCTGCCCGATCAGTTGCAGACGGGTGCCCGCGATCCGGCCGCGCGCCGCTCCGATCACCCGGTTCGCCATCGACACGACCTCGGGGGTCGAACGGTAGTCGCGCTCGAGGCGCACGACGGTGGCCTCGGGGAACCGGCGCGAGAAGTCGAGCAGGTAATTCGGTGTGGCGCCGGTGAACGAGTAGATGGTCTGGTTGGCGTCGCCGACGACGGTGAGGTCGTCCCGCTCCCCGAGCCACGCGTCGAGGACACGCTGCTGCAGCGGGGTGACGTCCTGGTACTCGTCGACGACGAAGCAGCGGTAGC
>JBCEBZ010000292.1:0-3125 GCA_039206675.1 Rhodococcus sp. (in: high G+C Gram-positive bacteria)
TCGTCGACCAGGCAGATGTCACTGCGTCCACCGTCTCCTATCACATCAAGATGCTCACCGAGGCCGGCTTGGTCAGCATTGTCGTCGACGGACGCCGTCGGTACGTGCGGTACGAGCCCCGATATGTTCGCGAATTCGCGCGATCGATCGTCGCCTCAGAGACGTTTGGCCACAGGACAACACCGTGACAGTCCGTCTACCTGATCGTCTGCAATGCTGCGCATCCCGGTGCAGAATTCGTCATTGCTCGGACACGCCGCATGCCAGACCATTGATCCATGGCAACCCAGCAGCTCACCCAACACGATTTCGACCAGACGATCGCCGAGAACAGCATTGTGATAGTCGATTTCTGGGCATCGTGGTGCGGACCGTGCCGAATGTTCGCACCCATCTTCGAACACGTGTCGACCCAGCACGATGACGTCGTCTTCGGCAAGGTCGACACCGAGGAGGAGCAGGCCCTCGCCGCGGCCGCTCGCATCACCTCCATCCCCACCACCATGGCATTCCGCGACGGCACACTCGTATATTCCCAGCCGGGAGTCCTCCCAAAAGAGGCACTCGACAAGCTCGTGTGTCGAGTCAAGGAGCTGAATCCTGCAGCCGCGGAGCCCAACTAGCACCAGCACGACACCGACCCAACCCAGGAAAATCGATTGATGCCGGTCCACTGGCTCACCTCCCGAAACCCGGGCCTCCGACCGCTTCCCCCAAACGACGCACACTTCCTCGAATACGCTCGGCGCTGGACATCATTCGGAGGTCCACCGAACGAAGAAGTCTTCGTTTGCTTCGGCATGTATCGGTCACGCTACTCCGACGCCGCACAGAATCCGCACCCCACGGCATAGCGTCGAAGATTAGCCTGAAAGACCCTGCGAGCTGCCGCCAACGATTACCTTGCCAGAACGTAGTAACTGGAGCGCACGTCAACGAGAGGACGAGTTTGCATGCCGCACAACCACAGAAACGCACCCTTGGGCCCCGACCTTGCCCCTGAGATGGGAGCGGCGATCGCCGCATTCAACACTGCCGTGTTCACAGGCGCCGGACAGATACCCCGCAAGTACCGCGAACTCATTGCCATCGCAGTCGCACTGACCACCCAGTGCGATTCATGTATCCGTTTCCACACCGAAGACGCCCTTTCCCTAGGCGCCACGGAGGAAGAACTCGCCGAAGTCACCTACATCGCCGCAGCGATGAGATCCGGAGGAGCCCTCGTTCACGGAATGAAAGCATTGTCCGTGGCCGAACGCGTCACCTTGCAGGCAACCCACGTCGGCTGAGACCGAACACGGAATACCGAGTGAGGCACGGGAACCTGGTGGCGCGCGCGAAGAAGTCTCAGCCTCACACCGGAGGCGCCGAGTCGAAGAGCCGTAGTCCGAGAGTGAGCAGGAGGAGGTCGTCGACCGATGACGGGTCGCGCCGGGTGAGCGAGTGGATTCGCCGTAGGCGGTAGACGACCGTATTGGGATTGACGGTCAACTCTGCCGCAGCCTTGGTCAGATTGAATCCGGCTGCGACGTAGGCGCGCAAGGTCGGCACCAGCTCTGATCCCTTGCGCTCGTCGTAATCGACGAGAGGACGAATCGTCTCGTCGAGCAGGGCGTCGGAATAGCTGGTTGCACGCAGGATCTGGTCAAGCAGTACGTCAGCGAAACGGATCGCTCGGCGGGGTCGTCGGGTGGTCAATCCCAGGTCGACAGCCTCTCTCGCCTCAGCGTAGGAGCGGCGCACACCCACTATTCCACTCGCTGTGCGGCCGATTCCGACGATCCATCCGTGGTGGCTGCCGGCGAGGTCGTGGCAGGCGGCCTCGATCTCGCCGCAGTCGTTGGCCTCGAGCGTGCAGATGCAGACAACTTCCGTGCCGCGGGCTCCAACGAGGAATGATCTGGCGACGGGCGCGAGGTGGTCGAGGGCCATCCGAAGTGCGGCCGGGGTGCCGGTGAGCGGATCGTCCCGGGCGGTCAGCTGCAGCACGACGACGACCAGTTCGACGCGCAGGCTGAGCGCCAGGACGGCCGACTGCCGGCGAGCGCGCTCGTTCACCGGGTCACCGCTGAGAAGGGTCTCCAGGACGTCGCTGCGCAGGGTCCGGCCGTCGTTCCCGGCCGAGTCCGACTCCCGCAGGTACGCCTGCGTGATTTCGAGGGAGACGTCGTCGACGTAGTCCATCATTGCCGCCGCTGCCTCGATCGCCACCTGTCTGCCGACCTCGTCGTCACCGGCGAGCATCGCCATGGTGCGCCAGAGATGGTTACCCCACAGCCGATACGTGCGCAGGAGGGAGGGCAGGCTCACGCGTTGGTGGACTCGACGGGCCGCGCTGCGCGTGATCCACTCGACGTCGTGGCCGTCTACCTGGAAGCCGGGCGTGAAGGCCTTCACCAGGTATTCAATGTTCTGTACGGCGGCCTCGGCGACGTCCCGCATCAGGACCGCCTCGGGAAGCTCGCGATACTCGGCGATGACGGTCCGGTACTCGTCGACCAGCTTGGTGGAGATCTCATGCCGCCGGGAATGTATCTCCGCCAACATCCGGCGTCGACGTGTATCGGCGTCCTGCGGACCATCGACGCTCTCGCCCTGCGGACCTCCCGCTGTTGCCCCGTTGACCTGGTCCATGGTCGCCTTTCGCGAACAGTTCAGCGCTTGCCAGCCACCCAGACGCGAGATCAGAAATCGTATGAAATGCGAGGTTCTGACGAGAGATTCTCACATCATCGCATACGTTCGACCTTCCGAGCTCGTGAGACGGAAAGGGCGCGGGGAGGGGCGACGCACGACGTCGCCCCTCCCCGCGGTGCCTAGATCTCAGCTGGACTCAGCCCAGCAGGTAACCCCGATCCTCGACCGTCTTGCGGAGATTCTCGCGCCCGTCCATGTAGGGCAGGCCCGTCCCGACCTGGACCGACTCGGCCCAGCTGCGCTTGCTCAGCCGTGCGGTGGACCGGAAGTCCTTGAAGGCCTCCTCGTACCCCTCGAGCCAGCCTTCGCTGCGCGATGCGTCGTATCGGTTGTGGTGCAGAACGACATCCTGCGACGGGCGGGGACGCATCGAGCCTGCGCGGTCCGGATCGGGTTTTCCCACCGCAAGACCGAAGGCGACGTAG
>JBCEBZ010000292.1:3135-4087 GCA_039206675.1 Rhodococcus sp. (in: high G+C Gram-positive bacteria)
ATGCGTAGGAATATTTGTCCGGCTCTTTCTTCAGGAGATCGATCAGTTCTGCGAGCTCCTGGGACCGGTTCCGCATCGAGCCGATGTAGACCGCCCCGAGCCCGATGGCCTCGGCGGCGACCACCGCATTCTGCGCGGCGATCGCGGTGTCGATCGTTCCCATCGTGAACGAATCGAGGTAGTCGAAAGTCTCCACCAGCGCACCACGCTGCGACGCGATTGCGTGGTTGCGAGAGTTGTCCACCACCCAGAGCAGCACCACCGGCGCCTCGTTGACGAAAGGGTGGACGGTACCGAAATGGTCGCTGCCCGAGAGCACGGTGAGCTTCTCCTTCAGCGCTCGATCAGTGACGGCAACGACGCTCCAGTGGTGGAGGTTCGACGAGCTCGACGCCGACTGTGCGGCCGCGACCATCGTCTCCAGGGCTCCCTCCGGGAGGGAGTCGGGGAGAAAGGTTCGGACGGATCGGTGTGCAAGCAGCATCTCGATGTGCTCGTTCCAGATCACGTTCTCGGGCTTGCGCTGGTTGCCGTAGCGACCTTCCAGCAGACGGTCATGATCGGCGACTGTCATCGTCCTTCTTTCGACGGGACACCCTTGCGCGCGCAGGATGCCATGTGGGTTGAACGCGCAGTTGGTCGAACACAGATTGGCCGTGAAGCCATCCCCAGCTGCGGAATTGGCTCCGCCACGCCTCACCGAGCACTACGAAATAAACTCTGGCCAAGCATGTTTCGCAAACTTCTCGATGACCACTTCGATGACGGAGTGTTACAAAACGTTAGTTGCAGCCATCGCGAGAGTCATGCGACTTTCCGATAACTTCACGTCGAAAGATTGCAAATTATGCAACCATGCTCGCGCGAGGAGCCGGACAGCTTTCACCACGACCGAGTAGATCGCCTCGGTGCTGCCTCGTAGTTTCGATACGCTGAATGCGCGGAGCTGTGC
>JBCEBZ010000293.1:0-1311 GCA_039206675.1 Rhodococcus sp. (in: high G+C Gram-positive bacteria)
GGGTATGGGAGATCATCGACGCTGGTTCTCCGCGCGGGGCGGTGCCACCGCACGCAGGTGGTCGGGACGAAGGCCTGTCCACTCGAGTGGGCGAGGCTAGGCGGGCGATGAAGTCTCCGCCCACACCGGGGACCCGGTTCCGGCCGCCGATTTCCCGCAAGACTCTTGTCGCCCGGCCCCGATTGATCGTCGACCGGCATGACGGCCGACGTCGGCTGTTGACGTTGATTCACGGTCCCGCCGGGTACGGCAAGACGACCCTCGCCACCCAGTGGCTGCAGACCTTGTCGGCTGCAGGTGTTGCTACGGCCTGGCTGACCCTGGGTCAGGACGACAACAACCCGGTGTGGTTCCTCAGTCATCTCGTCGTGGCCCTTCGACAGGTGCGGGCCTTCTCCTTCTCCGCCCCTGACGATTTGGCGCAGGCTCTCGAGGGACAGGGCCGGCCGGCCGTGAACTACGTGCTGTCGAGTCTAATCGACGACATCCACACCACCGGCCACCCACTCGCCCTCATGCTCGACGACTGGCACCGCATCACCGACGCGGGCACCCTCGCCGCGCTCGAGTATCTCCTCGACCACGGTTGTCATCACTTGCAGCTCGTGGTGACCAGCCGGACCCGCTCCGGACTGCCCCTCGCGCGGCTGCGCGTGCGGGACGAACTCGTCGAAATCGACGCCTCGCGTCTGCGGTTCGATCACGACGAAGCGAAACAGTTCCTCGTCGACATCAATCGGCTGGCCCTCGACGACACCGACATTGCACGGATGACCAGTTCCACCGACGGGTGGGTAGCCGCACTGCAACTGGCCTCGCTGTCGCTCCGTGACGCCGACAACCCGCATGAGCTGATTGGTCACATATCCGGGCGGCACCGCGCCATCGGCGACTACCTCGTCGAGAACGTCCTCGCCGGGGTCGATGCCCGCACCCTCGACTTCCTGCTCGCCACCTGCATCACCGAACGCCTCGATCGTGACCTGGCCCAAGCCCTCACGCACCTCCCGCACACCCAGGCGATGCTCGAGGACATCGAGGAAAAAGATCTGTTCTTGCGCAGCCTCGACGAGGACCGGCACTGGTTCCGCTATCACCACCTGTTTGCAGAGTTTCTGCGGCGCCGCCTCGAACGCGACTTCCCCGAGCGGATTCCGCAGCTGCATCGCATCGCGGCGGGCTGGTTCGCCGACAACGAGTACCTCGCTGAGGCGATCGGGCACCTGGTGGTCATCGACGAACTCGACGGCGCCGCGGAACTGATCGAAAGCCGCGGCCTGGATCTGATTGCGGAGTCGAAGATGTCCACCG
>JBCEBZ010000293.1:1321-4060 GCA_039206675.1 Rhodococcus sp. (in: high G+C Gram-positive bacteria)
GAGCTTCCCTCCCACACCGCGCGGCGGCGGCCACATCTGCAACTCATAGTGGCCTGGGCCAACGCCATCTTGCATCACCCGGGCGCGGTCCACACCGCGCTGGAGTCTGTGCAGACCGCACTCGACGAGGGGATCGTCACCAGGGAGGAGACGCGCCGGCTCCGGCTCGAAGCCGCGGTCATCCGTGACCTCGACCGAGTCCAGAACGATGCCATCGACGAACTCGACGCGGCGACCGCCGAGGTACTCGAGCACCCGGACGCCGTCCGTCCGTACGCCGTTGCCGGGGCCGCGAACGTCGCCTCCTATCTCGACATCTACCGATTCGATTTCGAGGCGGCACGAAACCGGTTGCAGTGGGCCCTCCCTTACCACCACGCCACGCACGGCACGTTCAGTGTCGTCATCGGTCACTGCCTGACCGGTATCGCCGCGCACGAGCAACTCGACATCCCCGCCGCCGACGCCAGCTTCCGCACGGCCCTGACACTGGCCCGCAGTTCGACGGGATCCCATTCCTATGCCGCTCGTCTGGCCGGGGCACTACTCGCTGAGCTCCTGTACGAACAGGGCGATCTCGACACCGCCGAGCTGCTCCTCGACGACAGCTACACACTCGGCGCCGAGGGCGGCATCGTCGACTTCCTGCTCGCCACATACGGCACAGGATCGAGAATCAAGGCTGTTCGCGGCGACATGACCACCGCCACAGCACGACTCGCCGAAGGCGCGCGCACCGGGACGGCGCAGGGCATGCCCCGCCTCGTCGCCCGCATCGACAACGAGCGAGTCCGCCTAGGCATCGTTCCCGGTCGTGAGGCGGCCGAGCTCGGGCCCACGTCGGGGACGGCGCAGGGATCGGGCATTGTCGCGGTGACAGCCGAACTTCGGGAAAATACGTGCATCCGCTCCCTGCTCACCGACCCCACCCCCGCGCATCTCGACGAGGCCTGCGCTCGAGCCGCCGACCTCGTCCGTGCCGTGAGAGCGCATTCACGGCCCAAAGCAATCCTGGAGGCCACGCTCCTGCACGTCGGCTGTCTGTCCGCCGCTGGGCGCCGCGATCAGGCCACCGGACTCCTCGTGCCGGCCGCGACGACCTGCGCACGGCTCGGGCTGGCGCGGACGCTGATCGATGCCGGGGTCGAGATCGTTCCCGTCCTCGAGGACTTGCGCGACAACCACCAAGAGGACGCCGCTGCGACGCCGCCTGTCCTCATGCGGTTCCTCACGAGCATTCTGTCGACTCGATGACGACGCAGGCCTCGAGGAGAACCTGACAGAGCTCCCCGGGAAGGCGTCAGTGCATCACGCGCCGACGAGCGTCGAACGCCGACCTCGAGCACGACACTGCGGACGCGAGACCCGTGGTGGGCGACGCTTCCCCTGCTGGGTCTCCTACGAGCCGTCAGAATCGTCCCGGCCGTCATGCCGTGGAAGTTCCCGCACTGGCAGGTGTTCCGGTTTCTTCAACCCGTGCCGTCTCGCGCAGCATTCGTCGGGTTCGCGGCCCCGCCCTCATCGGCGAAGGCGTGCGCGAATGGACAATCGCTCCTGCGCTCTCGGACAAGCGTTGCACCCGGAGTCAGGCGAGAGTTGTCCAAGTCACAGGACGGGGCGGTCCGGACACTGCTCCAGTGAAGTGGTTCGAACCTGTCCGACCTGGGGTTTGGCCCATACCGGGAGGAGTAATCGTGAGGGAACCGCGTCTGGTCGCCCCCTTTGGGGTGACGTTCGAGCAAGCTCGACCGACTGGTTGGTGGCCGACCGCCTGCCGGGTTTCACACAACGCGCAGACACCACGATCGCTGAGCCAACCGAACCCCAAAAAAAACTCGGTTGCGTCCACGATGATGGTGTACGAACCGGATCCGCATCGGACCGGCGTGTCGTAGCCCCAAGAAGGCGGCCATCGCGTGACTCTTCGAGAGACCGACCAAAGTCACTCGATGAAGGACCACGCGATGACCACTGCCCACGATATCGACCTGCACGAGTTCCTGATCGATCGGCTCACCGATGCCAGCCCCGACCTGTTGCGCAGTCTGCTGTCCACATTCATCGACGCCCTGATGGGCGCCGACGCCGACAGCCTGTGCGGTGCCGGCTTCGGCGAACGCTCCGACAGTCGCGTCAACAGCCGCAACGGATACCGGCACCGCGACTTCGATACCCGCGCCGGCACCCTCGACGTCGCCATCCCCAAGTTGCGGTCGGGTTCGTACTTCCCGGACTGGTTGCTCGAGCGCCGCAAGCGGGCGGAGAAGGCGCTGACCTCGGTGGTCGCCACCTGCTACCTGCTCGGGGTGTCGACCCGGCGGATGGAGAAGCTCGTCGACTCGCTCGGTATCACCTCGTTGTCGAGGTCGCAGGTGTCGGTGATGGCGAAGGACCTTGACGCCCAGGTCGAGGCGTTCCGAAGCCGGCCGTTGGATCAGGGTCCGTACACGTTCGTCGCTGCCGACGCCCTGGTGCTCAAGGTTCGGGAGAACGGCCGGGTGGTGAATGTGCACGCGCTGGTTGCGGTCGGGGTGAACGCCGAGGGCTACCGGGAGATCTTGGGAATCGACGTGACCTCGTCCGAGGATGGTGCCGGCTGGCTGGCGTTCTTCCGGTCGTTGGTGGCCCGCGGCCTGTCCGGGGTGCGGTTGGTGACTTCCGACGCCCACGCCGGGCTGGTGTCGGCGATCGGTGCCACCCTGCCCGGGGCCGCCTGGCAGCGGTGCCGGACCCACTACT
>JBCEBZ010000294.1:0-51313 GCA_039206675.1 Rhodococcus sp. (in: high G+C Gram-positive bacteria)
GTAGAGCACCTTCGCGACCTGCAGACCGCCGACCTCAACACGCTCAGTCATGAAAAGCCTCACTGTTCCGCTATCGGAGCACCGGACGGGTGCCATGAACCGCGACCAATGTTACCCGCTGGTAGGGATGCGGTGTGGCGGATGTCCGGCGGCTTCTCGATCCGGGCGGAGGTGTGAGGAGAGCTCAGGCCTTCTCGCCGGTGGACGGTCCAGGGACTGCGTTTCCGGTTCGCTGTGCGTGTCGATCTCGGCGTCGATCCGGTGCAGATCCCCGGCCGCCTCGGCGGCGCTGAGACGCGAGCGGCGCCAGGCGACGACGAGCAGTCCCGCCCAGACCGCGACGAGGGCAATGTAGCCGAGGGTGGCGGTGACGCCGGTCACGTCGAACGTCTTGAACAGCTTCTGTGCATTGGTGATGATGATGATGCCGCCGACGCCGGTGCCGAGAAGGGTCGCGGGCACCCGGCTGACGAGCCACGCGGCGACCGGTGCGGCGATGATTCCGCCGAGCGCCAGGCCGGCGATGATGGGGATGTTGTCGAAGAAGTCGCTGCCGAGCCCGAAGATGAATCCGATGCTGGCCGCGGCGGACACGAGGAACTCCGACGCACTGACCGAGCCGATGACCGTTCGGGGTGCGGTCTTTCCCCGAGACAGCAGCGTGCTGGTGGTGATCGGCCCCCAGCCGCCGCCACCGCTCGCGTCGATGAATCCGCCGAACAGTCCGAGCGGCGAGAGGAACTTCGCCGTGTGCGGCGACGTCCGGGCGTCGTTGACGGCGGGCGGGCGGATCGAGAAGCGGAGGAGGACGTAGACGCCGATCGCCAGCAGGATCGTGGACGTCACGGGGACGGCGGCGGCCGTCGACAACTGCGACAGCACCGTCGCGCCGAGGAACGCGCCGATCGCGCCGGGGACGCCCAGGCGGAGGACGAGCGGCCAGTCGATGTTGCGGAACCGCCAGTGCGACGCGCCGGAGGCGAGCGTGGTGCCGACCTCGGCGAAGTGCACCGCTGCGCTGGCGTGGGCAGGCCCGACGCCGCTGAACACGAGCAGGGTGGTCGCAGTCACACCGAACGCCATGCCGAGAGCGCCGTCGACCAGCTGGGCACCCACGCCGACGAGCGTGAAAATCAAGAGCTTGAACATCGAGACTCCGACCGAGAGAGCGAACCGTCAGGGCAGCAAAGACCAGCGAGCAGGCTGGTCAGCAACATCCCTGGTCGAAGGCATGGCCTCGGCGGGAGGGCCAGAAAGGCATGAGGGCGAGCGAGGCTGCGGGGCCTGCCTGCGCGCTCGTGCCGTTCACTCGAACTCCCAAATCTCTCGTCGTGTGCACGGTCGTCCGCGCACAGGGTTCGACATTAGCGGCAGGGGTGGGCGCGTGTCATCTTCACACGCGCCCAACCGCTCACAGTTTTCGCGCAGAGATCTCCATGCCCGCGTCGCGCAGCCGTGCAACCAGCACGTCGCCGAGGGCCGTCGCCGGGGTGAGCACGCCCGCCGCGTCCGGCAGCGCGTCGCCGCCGAGGACGAGACTCAACGCCGATTCGCCGAGCATCACCGCGGTGGCGCGGTAGCCGGGGTCCCCCTTCGCCTTCACCCGCGACGTGTAGTGCGCGCCCGTGGTGGTGGTCGTGTAGAGGTCGATGGTGAAGTGGCCGTTGCGTTGCGCCTCCTCACTGGGACCGTCGCCCGGTGAGGGCAGAATGCGGTCGAGGACGTACCGGGTGGGCGGGAGTGCCATTCCGGCGATCATCGCGCCGAGGCCGGCCGTCACCGCACCGGCGATCACCGGCGTGATCGGGGAACTGCCGACGTTCATGACCTCGCGGTACTTGAATTCCCGGCCGTACGCCCAGTCGCGGAGCGCGTTGCTGCGCCGCACGACCCGCGTGTTGTAGGGGCCCATGAAGAACGGCGCCTTCCAGCCCGTGACCCCGGGCGCGATGGTCCTGCCGTCGACGACGCCCATGTCGGACTGCTTGCCGAGATCGGGTTCCTTCGACCGGTCGGGGCTCAGCGAGTACGGCGAGGCCGCGAGACGCCGCGACGCCGCATCCTTCTTCGACACGTCCACCTGGGTGCGGAGCGAATCGATCGTGCCTCCGCTGACGCCGCCGCGCAGCGAGGTGACCACCAGGGTGGTGTCGGTGAGTTCGCCGGCGCCGTCCTCCCGGACCTTTGCGTGCAGGACGTGCACCCCGAGGTCGGACGGGATGGAGTCGAAACCGCAGGAGTGGACGATCCGGGCGCCGGTCTCGCGGGCCCGTTCGTGGTTGGCGTCGATGCTCTCGCGGGCGAACAGGACCTCTCCGGTGAGGTCGACGTAGTCGGTGCCCGCCTCGGCGCAGGCCGCGGCGAGTGCGTGTCCGTACTTGGCGTAGGGGCCGACCGTCGTCGCGACCACGCGGGTCCGTCCCGCCAGGGTGGCAAGCGAGGCGGCGTCGTCGGAGTTCGCGACGAGGACGGGCCAGTCCGCCGCGCGCGGACCGAGCGCGGACCGCACCGCTTCCAGTTTGGCGGCCGTCCGTCCCGCGAGCGCGATCCGGACACCGTCCGGAGCGTGCTGTGCGAGATAGTCGGCGAGCAGTTTGCCCACGAAGCCGGTGGCCCCGTAGACGACGAGATCCAATTCACGTGCGCTGTCTGTCATGGCACGACCCTACTCGCCGGTAGGGAAAGGTGAGGTCAGAGTCCGGCACCGCCGGGGCGGGTCGGTGCGAGGGGTGTGCGGGTGCGGGTCCGCAGAACGACGTAACCGGCCCACGACGTGACCACGCACAGTGCCACGAGGGTCTGGATCGCTCCCGCGGCGGATTCCGGGTAGACCACGCCGGTGAGGTAGTGGGAGATGAACCCGGAGGAGGGGAGCGGGTCCTGCCCGGCGCGGACCCGCGCCCAGCTCTCCAGATGCGTGAGCGGGCAGTCGATGCCGACGATCAGGCCGGTGAATCCCCAGGCGACGGCGGCCAGGTGGACGACGATGGTGCGGGGCCACCGCCAGGCGAGAAAACCGCCGCACACGACGTAGAGGATGAAGATCAGGTGTGCGACGACCGTCGCGTCGGCGACGACCTCGTAGAAGACCACGCTCCCCATCGATGCACCCCTGACCTCCGACAGTGTCCCCCAACGCCATCGTAGGCGCGGGCTGCCGGGAACACGGGGGAACGGGCTCGAGTGGAATCAGGCCGAGCCGCGCGCCTCTTCCTTGACCACCAGGATCGGGATGTCGACCTCGAGCAGGAGTCGCTGCAGCCATCGTTCCAGGAGGAATTTGCCGACCGGAGACATCCGCCGGGTGCCCACGACGAGCAGTTCCGCGCCGCTGCTGTCGACCAGCCCGCGCAGTGCGCTCACCTGATCGCCGTCGTGTTCGCTGGTGCGCAGTTCCCACGACGACTCGCCGACCCCGCCACTCTCGAGCGTCGCCTGGATCTCGGCGCGCAGAGCGGACCGGTCGGACTCGGCATCCTGCCCGGGGTCGTCGTCGAGAACGTGGAGGACGAGTAGCTGTTCCCGTCGTTGCACAGCCTCGCGGGCGGCGTGGACGATGGCCGCCCGGCCTTCCGGGCTGTCTCGGTGGACAACGGCTATCGCCATGAAGCGCCTCCATATTCAGGGATCGGTACCCCGTCCATTATCCCCGCGCGGGAGGGTGCTCCCGCTGTGTCGATGCTCTCGAACACGGATCCGGGTGGTGCTCGATCACCAGGGCGAGGGCTCGTAGTCCTTCAGGAAGCAGCCGTGCAGATCGACGCCCTGCTCGCCCTGGACGATGGGGTCGTAGACCCGGGCGGCGCCGTCGACGAGGTCGAGGGGGGCATGGAAACCCTCGTCTGCCAGGCGCATCTTCGTGTAGTGCGGCCGCTCGTCCGTGATCCACCCCGTGTCCACCGCGGTCATGAGGATGCCGTCCTCGAGCATCTCCTTCGCGCTGGTGCGGGTGAGCATGTTCAGCGCTGCCTTCGCCATGTTGGTGTGCGGATGCCCCGGACCCTTGTAGGCACGGCTGAACTGGCCTTCCATCGCGGAGACGTTCACCACGTACTTGCGTCGGGCACCTGCCGCCGCCATCGCGGGCCGCAGCCGGGACACGAGGATGAACGGGGCGACCGAGTTGCACAACTGCACCTCGAGCAGCTCGATCGGGTCGACTTCCTCGACCGTTTGGACCCAGCTGTTCGTGTGCGCCAGATCGGGCAGCAGACCGCCGGCGTCGATCGCGAGACCCTGGTCGATCCGGTCGGGAGACGCCGATTTCGCGACCAGCGCGAGCGAACTCACCGCGTCGGGGGACAGCGCTGCGCCCGCCATCACGGACACGTCGGACAGCGATCCGGCGAGCGCCGCCGGGTGGGCGTCGCTCGTCTTGCCGAACGTCAGGACGTCGGGAAGGTCGCCGGAGGGAAGCGCACCGGACTCGGCGTCCGCCAGCGCGCTGTACGCGCCGGGCGAGCGTCGCACCGTCTGCGCGGCATTGTTGATCAGGATGTCCAGCGGGCCCTGCGCGGCGACCGAGTCGGCGAGCGCGACGACCTGCGCCGGGTCACGCAGATCGATACCGACGACGCGAAGGCGGTGGATCCACTCGCTGCTGTCTTCCATCGCCTTGAAGCGGCGGATGGCGTCGTTCGGGAAACGTGTCGTGATGGTGGTGTGGGCGCCGTCGCGGAGCAATCGCAGCGCGATGTACATCCCGATCTTGGCGCGACCGCCGGTCAGCAGCGCCCGGCGGCCGGTGAGGTCGGCGCGCGCATCCCTCTTGCCGCGGCTCTTGGTCGCGCACTCGGGGCACAACTGGTGGTAGAACGCATCGACCCTTGTGTAGCGCTGCTTGCAGATGTAGCACGGGCGGGGCCGGATCAGGGTGCCCGCGGACGCGCCGTCGGCATTCGACGTCAGCAGGATGCCCGCGGTCTCGTCGTCGATCCGGTCGGGGGAGCCCGTCGCGGTGGCCGCGACGACCTTGCGGTCGGCCTCGGAGACGGCGTCGCGGGCCGCGATCCGCCTGCGCTTCTTCAATTTCTTGAAAAGGTGACCGACAGCACGCTGGACCGTGACGGAATCGGGATCCGCGTCGTCGAGGTCCGCCGCCAGATCGAGAACTTTCAGGCAGATCTCGAGATCCGCCGGATCGATCGTCGTCGTTGTTTCACCCATCGAACTTCGCCCTCTCACGAAGAAGGCCCCGGTTCGATGAACCGGGGCCTTTTCGTCTGTCTCAACTCAGAGTGTCCGAGGGGGGACTTGAACCCCCACGTCCGTTAATAGGACACTAGCACCTCAAGCTAGCGCGTCTGCCATTCCGCCACTCGGACTTGCCTGCCCCCATTTCCTGGGTGCTGCAAAAGATTAACCGATGAACGGCCACGGCCCAAATCGCCCCTCTCACCTGAGCGTTTCCGCCTGACCGGTGGTAGGAAAGTGGAGTGCCAACTACACAGGAAACCCCAGGCCAGGGTCGCGCCGAAGCCGAGGTCGTGGATCTCGTCAGTTCACTGATCCGCTTCGACACGTCCAACACCGGAGAGCTCGCGACGACGAAGGGCGAGCGCGAGTGTGCGGAGTGGGTGGCGTCCCAGCTGCAGGAAGTGGGCTACGAGACCGAATACGTCGAGTCGGGCGCACCGGGTCGCGGCAACGTCTTCGCGCGGCTGAAGGGCTCGAACCCCGACCGCGGCGCACTGTTGCTGCACGGTCACCTCGACGTCGTCCCCGCCGAACCGGCGGATTGGCGCGTCCACCCGTTCTCCGGAGCTGTCGAGGACGGTTACGTGTGGGGCCGCGGCGCCGTCGACATGAAGGACATGGTCGGGATGATCCTGGCGGTCGCCCGCCAGTTCAAGGCGGAGGGTGTCGTTCCTCCCCGCGACCTCGTGTTCGCGTTCGTCGCCGACGAGGAGGCCGGTGGCAAATACGGCTGCCAGTGGCTGGTCGAGAATCGCCCCGACCTGTTCGAGGGCGTCACGGAAGCGGTCGGCGAGGTCGGCGGTTTCTCCCTGACCGTTGCCCGCCCGGACGGCACGGACCGCAGGCTCTATCTCGTCGAGACGGCGGAGAAGGGTCTCGGATGGATGCGGCTCACCGCGAAGGGGCGGGCCGGACACGGTTCGTTCCTGCACGGCGAGAACGCCGTCACCGTCCTGGCGCAGGCCGTCGCCCGGCTGGGGGCGCACACGTTCCCGTTGGTCATGTCCGATTCGGTGGCCGAGTTCCTCGCGGCGGCCGGGGAGGAGACCGGACTCGACTTCGACCCGGAGTCGCCGGACCTCGACGGCACCCTCGCGAAGCTCGGCACCATCGCCAACATCCTCGGTGCCACGCTCCGCGACACCGCCAACCCGACCATGCTGTCGGCCGGCTACAAGGCCAACGTCATCCCGCAGACCGCGGAGGCCGTCGTCGACTGCCGGATCCTGCCCGGTAGGCAGGCCGAGTTCGAGGCGACGGTCGACGAAATCATCGGGCCGGACGTCTCGCGTGAATGGATCACCAAGCTCGACTCCTACGAGACCACGTTCGACGGACACCTCGTCGACGCCATGAACGACGCCATCCTCGCGCACGACCCCGGCGCCCGGACCGTGCCGTACATGCTGTCGGGCGGAACCGACGCCAAGGCGTTCGCGAAGCTCGGCATCCGGTGCTTCGGATTCGCACCGCTGCAATTGCCGGCCGACCTGGATTTCGGCGCGCTGTTCCACGGCGTCGACGAACGGGTGCCCGTGGACGCACTACTGTTCGGGACACGCGTGCTGGAACATTTTCTGCTCCACAGCTGATCCGAAACCGATACGCGACAAGAGAGGAACCGCATGTCACACGACCCGTACGAGGCACTTCCCGACCTGCCGAGTTTCGAGCTGACCTCCACCGACGTCACCGACGGGCAGCCGCTGAACAAGGAACAGGTCAGCGGAATCTTCGGCGCAGGCGGCCACGACAACTCACCGCAGCTGTCGTGGTCGGGTTTCCCCGCCGAGACCAAGAGCTTCGCGGTGACGGTGTACGACCCCGACGCGCCGACCGCGTCCGGGTTCTGGCACTGGGCGGTCGCCAACATTCCGGTCGACACGACCACGCTGGTCAGTGGCGCGGGCGACGACGACGGAACCGGTCTCCCGAGCGGTGCGATCACGCTCAAGAACGACGCCGGACTGAGCCGTTTCCTCGGCGCTGCGCCGCCGGCGGGCCACGGCCCGCACCGCTACATCATCGTGGTCCACGCGGTCGACGTGGAGACCCTCGAGGGCGTCACGGCCGACTCGACGCCGGCATTCCTGGGGTTCAACCTGTTCTCGCACGCGATCGCCCGCGCGAAGATCCAGGGGACGTACGAGCAGTAACTCCGGCAGCTCCGGAAAAGACACCGGTGGCCGGCGATTCCCGAGGATTCGCCGGCCACCGGTCTCGGTGCGGGTTCGGTCAGCGCACGGCGCCGGCGCCGACCGCATCGGCGACGGAGGAATAGCCGGCCTCACGCACCTTGCGGGCCAGACCCTTGTGGATGCGGCGGGCCCAGAACGGTCCGCCGTAGATGAAGCCGGTGTACCCCTGGACGAGGGACGCCCCGGCCAGGATGCGTTCCCACGCCTGGTCGACCGTCTCGATGCCGCCGACGGAAATCAGCACGAGGCGATCCCCGACCCGCGCGTGCAGGCGGCGCAGGACCTCGACGGATCGTTCGGCGACCGGAGGTCCGGACAAGCCACCCGCGCCGATTGCCGTCACCTCGTCGTCCGGGGTGTTCAGCCCGTCTCGGCGGATGGTGGTGTTCGTCGCGACGATGCCGGCGAGCCCGAGTTCGAGTGCGAGATCGGCGACCGCGTCGACGTCGTCGTCGGACAGGTCCGGGGCGATCTTCACCAGCACCGGCACGGATACGGAGTCGAGGACGGCACGCAGGAGCGGCCGGAGAGATTCGACGGCCTGCAGGTCGCGCAGTCCCGGCGTGTTCGGTGAGCTGACGTTGACCACCATGAAATCGGCGAGCGGGCCGAGCAGATGCGCGCTCGCCGTGTAATCGGCGGGGGCGTCCGCAGCGTCCACGATCTTGGTCTTGCCGATGTTCGCGCCGATCGGGACACCGGCCCGGCGCTGACGCAGGTGATTGGCCGCGTTGCCCGCGCCGTGGTTGTTGAACCCCATCCGGTTGATCAGGGCGCGGTCCGCCGGCAGCCGGAACAGTCGGGGAGCCGGATTGCCGGGCTGCGCCTGCGCGGTGACGGTGCCCACCTCGGCGAACCCGAATCCGAGTGGACCCCAGGCGTCGACACCGGTGGCGTCCTTGTCGAACCCGGCGGCCAGCCCGAGCGGCGCCGGGAAGTCGAGTCCGAACACGGTGTTCCGCAGCACCGGATCGTCCACCACGAGAACCCTGCCCACGAGTTGGCGCAGCGGCGAGAACCGCGTGACCAGGCGCATCGCAGCGAAGGCCAGGTGATGAATGCGCTCCGGAGGAAGGCGGAACATCACCCGTAAGAGCAGGTGGTACAAGGAGGTCTCCCTAGATTGCGGGGTCGGGGACATGGTGAGCGGTCTTCTTTCGTTTGAGCAGAACTCGGCGGCTTCCGTCGGAGTACAGGCGGACCCGAGACAACTCCCAGCCGCCGAATTCCGCCTGGAGGGCCAAGCGCATCGATGCGCTGACCCGGGTGACGTCGGGGGGCAGCCGAAGCGGCACGTACTCGTAGTCCTCGGATTCGATCTCCCACCCGGAGGGGAGTCGACGTGAATGCGATGCCATCTACGAACTCCTCGTCGGGATCTGCTGCAAACCGTCTCCCGTCGCGGAACCGATCAGGAGGTCACCGTTCACGGTATCCACAGTGACAGAGTTCGGCTGCCGGACGGTGGGATACCGGGCCGTTTCCACGCCGACACCGCTGGACAGGTCGAATCCGACCACCTCGTTGGTCCCGGTCAGCGTGACCCACGCCCGGTCGGCGGCGTCGTCGTAGGCGACGGCGTACGGTGCGAGTCCGGCCGGGAACCGCTGCCGGAGCATCAGTGTGTCGGTGGTGTAGGCGAGCAGTTCGTCGCCGGTGGTGTCGGTGACGAGGATCCGCCCGAAATGGTCGGTGGTGAGTTGCGTCGCGCCTTCACCGGCGCGCAGCGCGACGCCGACGGCGGCACCGGGGACGTCGACGGCGGTGACGGACGTCTGACCGCGGTCCAGGGCGGTCAGCGAGTCGCCGACGACGGCCAGCCCGTCTACGGAGGTGAGGCCGTCGATCACCTGTGACTCGTTCGTCTCCGTGTTCACGATGTGAATCTCGCCATTGCCCAGGCCCATCGCCAGCCGGCCGTCGGGCAACTGCGCGACCGAGCGGACATCGCCGTCGGCAGGGACGAACGTCACCTCACCCGTGCGCAGGTCGAGCCGTCCTACCTGCGTGTTCATCGCGAGAAGGGCCACGCCCCCGGGGGCGAGGGAAACCTGGGCGACGGCGCCGTCCAGTGGAATCGTGCGCGGAGCCGCCGTGAAATCGCCGGCCGGGAACAGCAGGATCTCGTTGCCTTCGCCGCCGAGGACGACGGTCGTGCGGGTCTCGGGGTCGAATGTGGTCGAATCGATCGGCAGGCCGACGGGGTGGACGACACCCGCGGGCGCGGTGCTCTGCGCCGGGGACTGCGCGGCACTCGCGGGTGCGATCGTGATCGCCTGATCTTCGTCGGAGTTCGACGAACAACCCGTGACCAGCAGAAACGCCGCTCCGATACACGAGGCGACGACGCGCGCTCCCGGCCTACCCATGTGCTGCTCCTCGGGGTTCTCTCAACGACCTACACCTGCACAACTGTCCACTAGCATCCCTGATCCGCGAAACGCCCACGAATTCGGTCGGCGCCGAGCGGGTGCCGAGGCGATACCGTGAGAACAATCGACCCCGCGTCCGGTGGTTTCCCGATCGCCGGCCCAGGTCATCGAGGAGCAGACCGTGGAAACACCCGAAACGCCGGCGTTCACCGTCGAAGACATCTCGGTCGGACCGCACGCGCACGGCTTCGGCCGAACCGCCGAAGGTAACTCCTACGCATTCCGCGTGCGCAAGAGCACGATGCACGTCGAGGTCTACCGCGCCGACGTCGAAACCGAGGTCCCGGCCCCGGACGACATCGTGGCCTCCGCGCGGCGCTCGGTCCGGGAGATCGACCTGACCGACGAGCGCAGCATCGTCGCCGTCGTGCGCGACGCCGTGTCCGATCCCGATTCCCTGTCGGCACGGCCGGAGGACGGCATCACCGTGCGCGCGGTCCTCAGCCGTCTGGGGGCGGTCATCGACGGACTGTGACCGCACGCCCTAGGGCGCGTCTACCAATCCCCATTTCGGCGCTCCTGGCGCCCAATCGCCGCCCTGCTGCGTTGTCGTCGGCGCCGATACAACAGCGGTATCGGCTTCTCCTCCGCCTTGCCGGACGACGATTGATTCGCCAGGTGCATTCGAGAGGGATTGGTAGACACGCCCTAGCCGTGGTCGCGGCGGGGGAGGACCAGCGTCGCGCCGGTCACCGGATGCGCGATGACCTCGACCGGGTGTCCGTACACCCGGGTCAGCAAGTCCTCGGACAGGACGTCGCGGGGAGGTCCGTCGGCGGCGACGCGACCCTGCTCGAGGACCACGATCCGGTCCGCGTACGCGGCGGCGAGCGCGAGGTCGTGGAGCACGACCACCACCGCGGTGCCCTGTTCCGCGCGGAAGCGGGCCAGGCGCATCACCGTCTCCTGATGGCCGAGGTCGAGGGCTGCGGTGGGCTCGTCGAGCAGGATCGTCTCGGTCCGCTGCGCCAGCACTCGAGCCAGCGCCACGCGGGCGCGTTCACCGCCCGACAGTGCGGTGAACGGCCGTTCGGCGAACGCCACGACGTCACAGATCCGCATGGCCTCGGCGATCGCGGCGTCGTCGTCGCCGGTGCGGGGTGTGCGCGCCCACGGGGACCGGCCCATCGTGATCACCTGACGTGCGGTGAACGAGAATCCGACCGTGTTCTGCTGGGGGAGGACCGCCCGTCGCTGCGCCATCTCGAGCGCCGTCCACTCGCCGAGGTCCCGGTCGTCGAGTTGCACGCTGCCCGCGTGCACGTCCTGATCACCCGACAGCGCCGCGAGGAGTGTCGACTTGCCCGCCCCGTTGGGGCCGACGAGAACCAGGACCTCCCCGATCCGCACGTCCACCGACACGTCGTCGAGAACGGGTCTGCCACCGCGGGTGACGGCGATGCCGTCCGCCCGCAGCGTCACGGCCCCCGACGGTCGCGGCGGGGGCACCGGATCGGTCCGCCGGAACAGGTTCTGCTCGAGGGCCTCGCCGACGCGGGTGCGGAGCGGGTGGAACGACGGACTCATGCCCACCCGCCCTGACTGGCCCGGGTGCGGCGCAGCAACCAGAAGAAGAAGGGTCCGCCGACGAGGGCTGTGAGCATGCCGAGCGGGAGGTCCGCGTTGGCCACGAGTGACCGCGCGCCCAGGTCGGCGAGCAGCAGCACGAGGGAACCGCACAGCGCGCTCGCCGGAATCAGGGCTCGGTGGCCCGGGCCGACGGCGATCCGCATCAGATGCGGGACCACCAGTCCGACGAACAGGATGATGCCGGTGAAGGCCACGCTGGACGAGACGAGCAGGGCGACGATCAGTACCGCGATCTGTCGCAGCCGTTCGACGTCGAGGCCGAGGTGACGTGCCGCGTTCTCGCCGAGCGAGAGCAGGTCGAGTTTCCCGGCGATCATCATGGTGGCGGCGATCCCGGCGACCGTCATCGGCGCCACCACCGCAACCGCGCCCCAGGTGGCCCCGTTCAGGCTGCCCAGTTGCCAGAACACGATCTGATCGCGTGCCGCGGGGGACGCGACGAACGTGAAGAAGGCGATGAGCCCGCCGGCGAACGCGTTGACCGCGACACCGGTCAGGACGAGGGTGACGACCTCGGTGCGACCCTCGTGCCGGGCCAGGAGGTAGACGGCGACGGTCGTGACCAGTCCGGCGACGAAGGCGGCTGCGGCCACCGTCCACCCGGCCGCGAACGCGCCGCCGACGACGATCGCGGCGCTGGCCCCGACCGCGGCACCTGCGGACACCCCGATGACGCCGGGTTCGGCGAGCGGGTTGGCGAAGACACCCTGCAGCAACGCTCCCGCGCATCCGAGTGCCGCCCCCACCAGGATCGCGAGGACCACACGCGGGAACCGGACCTCCCACAGCGTGACCTCGCCGCTGGGGTGCGCGGGCATCGGCCCGAGATCCAGTCCGATGCGGTGCAGGATGCTGCCGACGACCTCCCCGGGACCGGTCGGCACCTGACCGATGCAGGCCGAGAACACGGCGGCGGCGGCGAGGGCGATCAGCAGACCGCCGAGGACGGCACCGGTCCGGGTGCGTGGCGAGGGCTTACCGGGAGCGTCGAGGTCTTCGACGGTCATGGAGTGGCGGCCGGATAGACGGCGTCGGCCAGGGCTCCCAGCACGCGACCGGTGTTCGGGCCGAAGCTCAGCAGCACCCCGTCCTGCATGTCCACGACCCGCTGGTTCCGGCCCGCCGGGGTCTGCGCCACCCCGGGGATTTTCTCCAGGCCGTCGATTCCGCCGATCGATTCGAGCCCCCCGGTCATCATCAGGAGCACGTCGGGGGCGGCGGCGATCAGTGCCTCGCTGGTGATCGGCGCGAACTGCTGCGTGATCCCCGAGGCGGTGCCGGCGTCGACGGCGCCGAGTGCGTCGATCAGGGAGTCGGCCCCCGAACCCGGGCCGCCGATCATGGTGATCGCGGTGCCGCGAAGGTAGAGGAACGCGATCTTCAGCGGATTCTCGCCCTCAGGGGCGCGACTGCGGGCCGCCGCGATCTCGTTCTGCGTGCGGTCCGCGAGTTCCCGGCCCTGCTCCGGCACACCGAGCGCATTCGCCACCGCGGTGATCTGGCCCGGCACGCCGTCGAGGGTGCGCGTCGGATCGAAGTAGACGACCGGCACCCCGGCCGCCCGCAGCTGATCCTGCACCGCCTGCGGTCCGATGCTGGTGTCGGTGAGGATCACCGTCGGCGCCAGGTCGAGGATGGCCTCGGCGTTGAGGGACTGCCCGCCCGGTGTGACCACCGGCACGTCCTGCGCGGCCGGGAACTCGGACGCGATGTCGCGGCCCACCACGTTGTCGCCGAGCCCGAGCGCGAACACCGTCTCGGTGAGCGTTCCGTAGCGGTCCGCGGTCACGATCCGGCTCGCGTCCGTGATCGTCACGTCCACCCCGTCGAAACTGCGGACCGTGACGGGCAGCGCCGGTGTCGCGGGGGACGCGAGAGGCTCCGGATTCAGGTCGTCGAGGACCGCCGTGCGCGCGCCGCCGGTGCCGCCCGCGCTGTCGCCGGCGCCGGAACTGCACGCCGACACCGCCACCACGGACACCAGGAGCAGGACGAGAACCGCGAACAACGACCTGTCCGCGGGGGCCCGGAACATCGACCTCATCGTGCGAGATACCGATCGATGCCGGCTTCGAGGTCGGCGAACAGGGCGCCGTTGAGGCGGTACGCGAGGTTGACCTCGTCGATCACCCGCCGCTGGTCCTCCGGAGAGAGCGGCGCGGCGTCGAGTTTCGCGCGGTAGCTGTCCTTGAACACCTTCGGTTTCGGGATCTCGTCGAAGATGTAGAACTGCAGGCCGTCGGTGCTGTACCCGTAGGCGCGCTCGAGCATGCGCCGGATGATCTGCCCACCCGACAGGTCGCCCATGTACCGGATGTAGTGGTGCGCAACGAAACCGGCGGGCCATTCGTATGCCACCTCGCGGAGCCGTTCCACGTACCGGGTGGTGGCGGGCAGCGCGGAGAGGGTGTCCCGCCACGACGGCCCGCGCAGGAATTCGAGATCCGCCTCCAGCGACGGGACCCGCAGCAGCTCGTCGTGGAGAAACGGCGAAACGACGGGGCTGCCGGTGTGGGCGCGCCCGGCGTCCTCCAGTTCGCGGTAGACGAGGTACGTCTGCGCGAGCAGTTCGGCGTAGCCGTCCGAGGTGAGTTCCCCGGCGAGCAGGGCCCCGACGAAACGGGACTGCTCGGTCTCCCGGTGAGCGGCGTCCGTACCCGCCTTGATCCGCTCGGCGAAGCCGGCGGTTCCGCGGTCGGCCGCGTCGGCCTCGTTCAGCGTGGTCATGGACTCTCCTGCGGATCTACGGACGTCGGCCGGTGGGCACCAGGTTAGCCTGCCCTGCACGTGAACTGCAGGTGCACGTGCAGCCGGCCGGCCCGCGTTACGCGCTGACGTCGTCGAGCGCGGCCGCGATCGCGGCGGGCAATTCCAGCTCCTCGGCGACGAGCACTCCGGTCAACTGGGCGATGTCCCTGGCCCCGACGACCGCGCTCGCGACGCCGGGACGGTCGCGGGCCCACGCGAGTGCGACCGCCAGCGGGGACGTGCCGAGGCCGTCGGCGGCGGTCACGACCGCGTCCACCACCCGCACGGACGAGTCGGTGAGGTAGCTCTGGACGTCCTGCGCGTGCGCTTCGTCGGCCCCGCGTGAATCGACGGGGATGCCGTTGCGGTATTTGCCGGTCAGCACTCCGCGGGCCAGCGGCACGGCCGCGAACACCCCGACGCCGTGGTGGGCGGCGGCCGGAACGAGCTCTTCCTCGACGCCCCGCGCGAGGAGCGAGTACTCCACCTGGGTGGCGACGAGCGTGGTGCTCCGGGACGCGCCTGCCGCGGTCGCGAGCTGCCAGCCCAGGTAGCCCCTCGCCCCGACGTACCGGACCCGGCCGCTGGACACCGCGAAATCGAGTGTGGCCGCGACCTCGTCGACCGGCGTGAACGGATCCCACGTGGCGACCTGCCACATGTCCAGGTAATCGGTGCCGAGCTCGCGCAGGGTCGCGTCGAGCTGGGCGACGAGACCCCGTCGCGAGCAGTCGATTCGCGAGGGTCCCGCCGGGTTGATCCCCGAACTCGAGCTCAGGACGAGTTCCGCGCGCGGCACCACGTCGTCGAGCAATTCCGCCAGGATCCGCTGCGCCGCACCGTCGCCGTACGCGGGGGAGGTGTCGACGAGGGTCCCACCCGCATCGACGAACGCCGCGATCTGCGCGGCGGCCTCGTCGCCGTCCGTGTCCCGACCCCAGGTGAGCGTGCCCAGCCCGAGACGTGACACTCGCAACCCGCTTGCTCCGACCGATCTCTGTTCCATAACCGCCTGCGTCTCGTACCGTAGCTGCACCCCGGGCTTCGCTCCCGAAGATGCTGGTGTCCCCCGGGACCGGCCACCACAGGAGCAGAGTAGTGGGGTATCGCGTGGCAGGGGTCCTGCCACGCCGGATTCTGCCGGAGGTCACCTGCCCCGGTACCGTGGCGCCGGTGAATTACGAACGCGACATGGGAAATTGGCGTCAGAGCGGCACATTCGGCCTCGGGGCCGGTGAGTGATGGGCGAGGCGATGACCTGGCTCCAGGCGATTGTCCTCGGTGCCGTGCAGGGACTGACCGAGTTCCTGCCCATCTCCTCGTCGGGCCATCTCCGGATCGTGTCGGAGATCTTCTTCGGTGACGACGCCGGTGCCTCGTTCACCGCCGTCACCCAGCTCGGCACCGAGGCCGCGGTGCTCATCTACTTCGCCCGGGACATCGGACGGATCATCGCCGGCTGGTTCCGGGGACTGTTTCATGCCGAGCATCGCAGTGACCTCGATTACCGGATGGGCTGGTATGTGATCATCGGCACGATCCCGGTGGGTGTGCTCGGGTTCCTGTTCAAGGATCAGATCCGCACCGGCGCCCGCAACCTGTGGCTGATCGCCACCATGCTGATCGTGTTCGCGTTGGTCATCGCGGCGGCCGAGTACTACGGGCGGAAGGTGCGCCCCGTCGAGGATCTGCGCGCCAAGGACGGCATCATCATGGGTTCGGCCCAGGCGCTCGCCCTGATCCCGGGGGTCTCGCGGTCGGGCGGCACGATCAGTGCCGGCCTCTTCCTCGGACTCACCCGTGAAGCCGCGGCCCGCTATTCGTTCCTGCTCGCGATCCCCGCCGTCGTTGCGTCCGGGCTGTTCAGCCTGCCGGACGCATTCGAACCGGCCGGTGAGGGTCTCAACGCGAGCGGTCCGCAGCTCCTCGTCGCGACCGTGATCGCATTCGCCATCGGGTACGCGTCGATCGCGTGGCTGCTGCGTTTCGTCGTCGACCACTCCATGTACTGGTTCGTCGGCTACCGCATCATCCTCGGCGTCGTCGTGCTGTCGCTTCTCGCGACCGGCGTCGTGTCGGCCACCTGAGATCGGGCGGTCGGGGAGTGCGCGACACTAGGCTGGGCCAATGACAGTTGTGCTGCTGCGCCACGGGCGGTCGACCTCGAACACCGCACACACGCTTGCCGGCCGGTCACCGGGAGTCGAACTCGACGACCGCGGCCGCGAGCAGGCGCAGGCGATCGTGGCCCGGCTCGCGGACGTGGCGATCGAGGAGATCGTGCATTCACCGCTCGTGCGGTGCGAGCAGACGGTGGAACCGCTCGCCCGGGCGCGGGGCCTCACCCCGGTGGTGGAACATCGGCTGGTCGAGGTCGACTACGGCGAGTGGACGGGTCGCGAGCTGAAGGTCCTGCTGGAGGAACCGCTGTGGAAGATCGTGCAGCAGCACGCGTCCGCCGCCGTGTTCCCGGGCGGAGAAGGGCTCGCCCAGGTCCAGGCGCGGGCCGTCGCCGCGGTCCGGGAGCACGACGCCCGGCTCGCGGAACTCCACGGCCGCGACGTCGTGTGGGTGGCGTGCTCGCACGGCGACGTCATCAAATCGGTCCTCGCGGACGCCCTCGGCGCGCACCTCGACGGATTCCAGCGGATCGTCGCGGAACCCGCCTCCATCAGCGTCGTCCGATACACCTCCACCCGCCCCTACGTGCTGAAGATGAACGACACCGGGGCCGATCTGTCGGGGGTGAACGTGCCCCCGGCCTCGGGAGACGGCGCCCGGGCCGAAGTATCCGGATCGGTTCCCGGCGGGGAGGTCCGGCTGTGATGATTTTCCGGACCTCGCCGGTACGCATTCGGCGGACCCGGCCGGTAGCGATTGACGGATAATGAACGCAGCATGCTGCGAGGAACAGTCCGACGGAACAACGAGTGGGCAGCGCCGCAGTGGGCCCGGCTCCAGCTGAAGGAGGTGCAATGTCACGCGCAATTCACGTATTCCGCACTCCTGACCGATTCATTGCCGGGACGGTGGGTGAACCCGGCGACAGGTCGTTCTATCTCCAGGCCGTACACGAGGCGCGAGTGATCAGCGTCCTGCTGGAGAAACAGCAGGTTCAAGTACTGGCCGACCGGATGGGACTTCTCCTCGAGGAAGTCCACCGCAGGTTCGGGACGGACGTTCCGCCGGAAGGGGCCGAACTGGACGACTCCAGCCCACTCGTCACCCCGATCGACGCCGAGTTCCGGGTCGGGACGATGGGCCTGGGCTGGGACGCGGACGCCGGAGCCGTCGTCGTGGAACTGCTCGCCGTCAGCGAGACGGAGTTCGACGAGTCCGTCGTCCTCGACGACTCCGAGGACGGACCGGACGCCGTGCGCGTCTTCCTCACCCCGCTGCAGGCGAGGGACTTCTCGTTGCGGTCCGAACGGGTCATCGCCGCCGGTCGCGCACCGTGCCCGCTGTGCGGTGAGCCGCTCGCCCCGGAGGGGCACATCTGCATCCGCACCAACGGGTACCGCCGCGGCCAGAGCTTCGGACTCACCCCGGAAATGGACGAGGAGGACTGACGGTTGCCTGCCGAGGAGTCCGATCCCCTGGAGTCCGGCGAGCTGACCCTCATCGGCCAGATCACCCACGCCAGTAACGCCACCCTGGTCTGCGACGCGGCCGCGGGTGAGAACACCGTCCGCTGCGTGTACAAACCGGTGCGCGGGGAGCGCCCGCTGTGGGACTTCCCCGACGGCACGCTCGCCGGACGTGAATACGCGTCGTATCTCGTGTCCGAGCAGCTCGGGTGGGGTGTGATTCCCCGCACTCTCCTGCGGGACGGTCCGTTCGGCCCGGGGATGGTGCAGCGGTGGGTCGACACGCCGGACCGGCACGCCGACGACACCGGCGGTCTCGACCTCGTCGACATCTGCGCGCCCGACGCCGTCCCCGAGGGGTGGTTCGAGATCCTGCGCGCCACCGACATGGACGGCGAACCGGTCGCGCTGATCCACGCGGACGATCCGCGGTTGCAGCGGATGGCCGTCCTGGACGTGCTGATCAACAACGCCGACCGCAAGGGCGGCCACGCCCTCGAGGGTCTCGACGGTTCCGTCTACGGCGTCGACCACGGCATCTGCCTGCACACGGAGAACAAGCTGCGGACCGTGCTGTGGGGGTGGGCCGGGACGGACGTGCCGGGCGCCCTCGTCGTCGACATCGCCGAACTGATCTCCTCGCTCGAGGGCGACTTCGGTGCGCGGCTCGGCGAGCACATCACGTCCGACGAGGTCGCCGCGCTGTACGAGCGCGCCGTGGATCTCCTCGCCGCGCCCGTGATGCCCCGGCCGAACGGTCACCGGCCCATCCCGTGGCCCGCGTTCTGAGCGACCCGTCCGGAGCCCGGCGGGCGGCGGCTCCCTCCGAGGCGGAAACGCGGGTCCACTAGGCTCGCTGTCATGCAGTCTTGGTCCGAAACCGCTGTCCCGTCCGTTCCAGGCCAGGGGCCTCCGCTGCGGTTGTTCGACACCGCCGACCGGCAGGTTCGCCCGGTCACTCCCGGGCGCACGGCCACGATGTACGTGTGCGGTATCACCCCCTACGACGCGACCCACCTCGGACACGCGGCCACATACCTGACGTTCGATCTGGTGAACCGGATCTGGCGTGACGCCGGGCACGACGTGCACTACGTCCAGAACGTCACCGACGTGGACGACCCCCTGTTCGAGCGCGCCAATCGTGACGGCGAGGACTGGGTCGTCCTCGGGATGCGTGAGACGGCGCTGTTCCGTGAGGACATGGAAGCCCTCCGGGTCCTGCCGCCGCGCGACTACATCGGTGCGGTGGAATCGATCGGCGAAGTGATCGAGATGGTCGAGAAGTTCGTCGCGTCCGGCGCCGCCTACGTCGTCGACGACCCCGAATTCCCCGACGTGTACTTCCGTGCCGACGCGACGGAGCAGTTCGGGTACGAATCCGGCTACGACCGCGCGACGATGGACACGTTCTTCGCCGAACGCGGCGGCGACCCCGACCGCCCCGGCAAGCAGAATCCCCTCGACGCGCTGGTGTGGCGTGCGGCCCGGCCGGGTGAGCCGTCCTGGCCGTCGCCGTTCGGTCCCGGACGTCCCGGCTGGCACATCGAGTGCTCGGCCATCGCCCTCAACCGCATCGGCTCGGGTTTCGACGTCCAGGGCGGTGGCAGCGACCTGATCTTCCCGCACCACGAGTACTCCGCGGCGCACGCCGAGTCGGCCACCGGGGACCGCCGTTTCGCCCGCCACTACGTGCACACCGGCATGATCGGTCTCGACGGCGAGAAGATGTCGAAGAGCCGCGGCAACCTCGTGTTCGTGTCGAAACTGCGCGGCGAGGGCGTCGACCCGGCCGCCATCCGCCTCGGACTGCTGTCCGGTCACTACCGGCAGGACCGTCCGTGGACCGAGCAGGTTCTCGCCGACGCCCACACCCGGCTGCAGTTGTGGAAGGACGCCGCCGCACTCGAGTCGGCGCAGTCGGCGACCGACACGATCGCCCGGCTGCGGCAGCATCTCGCGGACGATCTCGACACCCCGAAGGCGCTCGACGCCCTCGACGGCTGGGCCCGCCGCGCCCTCGATCACGGCGGTTCCGATACGGCCGCGCCGGCCGACTTCGCCGCGGCCGTCGATGCCCTTCTCGGCGTGCGGCTTCGCCGCCCGTGAGTACTTGTTAACCGCCCGCGGTTAACAAGTACTCACGGCATCAGGCGAACTCGAGGGCACCCTCCGCGGGTGTCGGGACGCGCCGGCGCAGGGGCGAACCGAGCGCCTGCGCCAGGTCGGTGCCGTCGTGTTCGGCGAGTAGTTCGCCGTCCGACCACACGAGCAGGGTGGCACTGACACTCTGCTCGGCGGTGGAGTGCGCCAGATCGTAGTGCGCGCAGCCCGGCACGCCGCCGTACGTGATCCACAGGTCGAACCCGGTCATGAACAGGTCGAGGTCGAATTGCACGCTGAGGCCGAGCAGTTCGGCCCGGCCGTTGTCGTCGACGCCGGCGAACGCCTCGTCCAGCGCCAGCAGCCGCGGGGCGTGCGGGTCGGCCGAGTCGAGCATGACGTGCGCCGCGGCGAACAGCGGCAGGTGCAGTGAGACGGACTGCTCGCCGCCGGAGAGCGCGCTGTGCCGGGCGACCGTCAGCCTGTCCTCGTTGCCGTTCCCGCTGATCAGGGTGAACGAGAACACCCGCCACCGCCGGTAGTCGAGGGCGGACGCCAGGATCTCCGGGTACGAGCGTTCCGGATGGGCGGCGCGGGCGGTCCTGATCTGGTGGGCGAAGTGGGCGCGCATGGTGGCGAGTTCGTCCGGGCCCAGCGCCGAGGTGTCCCGCTCGAGCAGTTTGGAGACGGCCTTCGCGCTGTCGTCGAGGTTGTCGGCGAGAACCCAGTGGACGCCGATGGTGTTGCCGGACGACATCCGCCGCTCCCGCATCTCGGTGCCCATCCGGGCGATGAGTTCGCGGGCGTCGACGGTCCGCTCGTGGATCTGCTGGGCGAGGCCGGTGAGCAGCGCGTCCTCCAGGATGCGGCGCTCGGATTCGGTGAGCAGCAGTTCCTGGTCGGAGCGCGCGGACGCGATGCGGGCGGCGAACTCGCCGATCGACGAGTACCCCTCGTCGTCCTGTACCTGGACCACCGTCAGGCCGTCGGGTGCGTCCCACTGCAGCCGGTAGTCCTGGCCGGCGGCCGCGAGTTGTGCGTCGAAGTCCTGCAGCGCGGTGGTGAGCGCGGTCCGCGTCGACTTGCGTGCCGAGTCGCTGACCCGCACCGATTCGGTGGCGCCGTCCAGTGCGCGGAACAGCGCGTCCACTTCGGGCGGCAGGACCGGGATGTCCTGATCGGCGCTCTGGATGCGATACACCAGCTGCTCGGCACTCATCCACGCCGCCGCGCTGGCGGGCCAGGTGTGGCCGCCGTCGACGCCGAGGAGTTCGAGCAGGTCGCGCCGCGCGTACGGCGCGAGGTGGGCGGCGTCGGCGTGAGTTTCGGTGAGGGCCAGCCGGAGCGTCTGGACGGCGGTGTTGTACGCGCCCTCGGCCTTACCGATGGCCTCGCCCGCATCCTTGTCGGCCTTGCGGGCGTCGCGCTGCTCCTTCTTGCACGCCTCGATCCGCGCGTGCGCCTCCTCGAGCTGCCGGTCCAGCTGCTCGGCCCCCGCACCCAGCGTGTCGCGGAGCGTCTCGAGACGCTGGATCTGTTGCGCGAGTATCTCTTCGGCGACGGCGGCCTCCTCCGCGAATTCCTCCGCGTTGCCGCGCGCCTCGTGCAGCCGGTCCTCGGACTGGCGTGTGTGCTCCACTTCCTTGCCGTGTTCCCGCCGGCACCGCTGCACCATCTCACCCTGCTTCTCGAAATGCCGCACGGCCGCGGCCAGCGAGTCGATCTCGCGGGCGACATGGGGAGTCCGGTGCGTGGATGCGGTGGCCCGGAGTTGTTTTTCCTTCGCGGACAGGTCGGCGATGGCCTGGTCGAGTTCGCGACCGACAGCTGTCGCGGTGTCGGTACGGCTGCGGAGCGCGCCTGCCGATTCGGTGACCTTCTTCAGCGCGGTGAGGATCGATCCGGTGCGGGGGAGGGCCCGCGCCGCCGCGGTGGTCCGCGTCAGCAGCGCTGCCACCGCCTCGGCGGACGCCCGGGTGTCGTCGAGCCTCGCCCGGGTCTCCGCGAGCGTCCCGTCGAGTTCGGCGAGTCGGGCGGCACGCCTGCGGGCCCGCGCGGTGGTGCCGATGTACTCCGCGTCCGATTTCGTGTGCCGCCCCCGCTGGATTCCCTGGCGGTACCCACCGTCCTGGGCGACGCCCACCGGACCCTCGGCGAGGTCGAGGGATTCGAGGGCGATGGATTCGAGGATTTCGCGCACACGGTCGTCGGGGACACCCGTGTCCTGCTCGACGTCGAGAACGTCGGCAAGGGTCCTGCCGGTGGGCCGGTCCTCGGCCGGGAGGGCCACGAGGAACTGTTCGGATTCGACGTCGGGAAGCGCGTCGGCGACGGGAACCCAGCCGTCGAGGAGATTCGCGGCTTCCAACGCGGCCTCGATTCCCGCCGCGACCGCGGCGTCGACACCGTCGGTGAACCGGACCAGACGCCACAGCGGCGCACCGGTCAGCCCGGCCCGCGCGTCGTGCCTGCCTGCCGGGAGCGGCGGGGCGTCGTCGTGCTCGGATTCGATTGCCGCGCGCGCCGATTCGTATTCGGCGATCGCCTCGGCCGCGGCGGCGGCGTCCCGGTCGTACTGCTGACGTCGCAACCGGAGTGCGTCGACGGCGTCCGTGGTCTGCTCCGTCAGCGTCTCCGACAGGGTGGCGGCATCCTCGTCACCGATCCCGCGGAGGGCGGTGTCCAGTGCGTCGAACAGCGCGGCGGGCGCCTCGATCTCGGCGTAGAGGGACGACTGTTCCGTCCACCAGGAGCGGAGTTCCGTGGCGCACCGGCTGCGGGCCGATTCGACCGCGGTCTCGGCTTCGAGGACGGTCACCTTCGCGGCGTCGAGTTGCTCCTGACCGCGACGTGCCGCGTCGTCGGCGCGGGTCCGCTCGGTGGCGGCTCTCTCGACGGTGGCGAGCGCGGCCCGGACCGCGCGAAGGTCGCCGTCGCGTTCCTCGGCGTGCCCGCGCAGCGCCGCGGTCAACTGGTCGGCGCGCGCGGTGTCGGGGAGTGCGGTCCAGGTGATTCCGGCGTCCTCGGCGGCGACGTGAAGCTCGTCTTCGGCGTGGGCGAGCGCCTCGACGGCGCGGGTGACGGCGTCACCCGCCTTCTCGTGCTCCTCGGACCGCTGTTCGAGGGTCGCCTTGGCCTTACGTGCCTTCTCGGCCTGCAGTTCCGTCGACTTCTCGAGCGTCGACACGGCCTGCGCCAGGTCGTCGAGCTGCGTTCGCCCCTCGTAGGCGGTCGACCGCTTCAGTGCGTCGAGGGTGGCGTTGGCCTGGTCGAGTGCGCGCTCGGCGGCGGTGAAGCGTTCTTCGGCGGCCTCCCGGCTCTCCTGACTGCGTGCCCGGTCGGCTGCCGCCCCGTGGAGGGCGGTGATGCCGGTCCGCACCGCGCCGAGACGGGTCGCGAGCTGGTCGACGTCCGTACGCGCCTGCTGGCGAAGGTATTTCGCGTACACGCCGACGAAACTCTGCGCCGCCTGGTCGGCCGCCGCCAGCCCCTCGAGTGCCCGGCCGACCTCCTCCATGTCGCTGAACGAGCGCGCCGCCTCGAGGACCAGTTGTTCGTCGAGCGGGCGCAGACCGTCGGTGAGTGCCTGCGACAGTCCCTTGGGGTCGAGGTTCTTCGCGAGCTGGGGCCGGCGCAGCGTGAGGATGAGGTTGATCAGCTGGTCGTAGCGCTGGACACCGAGCCCGAACATCCGGGCGTCGATGGCGGCGCGGTAGTCGAGCGGCCGGTCGGTGATGGAGTCGGTGCCGATCTGTTCGCCGAGTTGCTTCTTCGTGAGCGGACGGTCGTCCGTGCCGAGCAGGGAGAAGTCGACTCCGACCCTGCCGTCGGCCACGAAGTACCAGCGCGTGACCTTGTCGTTGGTGCGGGAGGCGCGCATGCCGATTCCCACGGTGACGGCTTCGGGGTCGTCCTTCGCGCCGCGGCAGAACTCCATCCAGACGTACGAGTACGCGCTCTCCTGCCCGCGGTACAGGAGGTTCGACTTCATGGTCCGTTCCTCGCCGGCGAACGGGTTGAGGCGCCGCGGTTCGATCCTGCCGTCGAAGACGAACGGGAACAGCACTTCGAGCGCCTTCGTCTTGCCGGAACCGTTCGGGCCACGCAGGACGAGGCGGCCGTCGGCGAAGGAGAACTCCTGATCCCGGTAGTCCCAGAGGTTGATGATCCCGGCGCGGGTGGGCCGGAAACGCGCACTCGTCATGCTGTGATGTCCTCGCTGTCGTTCGCTGAGCTCTGGAACAGGTCGATCTCCGGTGTGCGGTCGCGGATCGTGACCACCACACCCCGGTAGCGGGCGAGCGCCGGGAGCGCGAGCACGCCGCCCGGCACCGACGCGGTGAGCCGCAGCCGCTCGAGCAGCGCCAGCGCGGCGCGCCCCAGGCCGTCGGGGTCGGCCTGCCACCCGGCGGCGAACGTGCGCCCGAATCTTTCGGTCAGGGTCCGTACGGTGTCGGTGATCCACTGGTCTTCGACGACCGGGAAGAGCCGGTCGGCGGGGGCGGGCTCCGCCGGTTCGACTCCGTCGTGACCTGCCAGGCTGTCGAAGATCCCGGACTGCGGAATCGCGCTGTCGACCTGTTCGACCAGGTCTTCGGACCGGCCCCGCGGCAGCGGCGTCCGGGCCGTGTCCGCGGCGTCGGGATCCAGGACCCGATCGGCGATCTCCCCGGCGAGCAGGAGCGCGACCTGCGCGACCGTTCCCGTCCCGGGGAACCGAACGTCGGAGAGCCGCCCGGACGTGTCGATCATCGCGACGCCCTCCTCGCGCCGTTCCGCGACCAGTCCGGTGAGCAACTCGACATCGGCCGCGGTGCGGGGAAGCGCGAGTTGCACCAGTTCGTGATCGTCCAGGTCGGCGGCGTAGACGACGGGCCGTTCGACGAGAGCGCGCCGGACCCGCCGCGTCGTCTCCTTCACGTCGACCGTCCGTGAGGTCTCCGAGGTGTCCTCGTCGGTCACCGATTCCGCGCCGGCGAGCAGACCGCGGATGGAGCGGAGATGCTGCAGTGCGCGTGGCGGCCGGAACAGGGCGATGACCACGGACCGGTCGATGTCGTAGAGCGCTTCGCCCGCATCGGGATTGGCGGCCCAGCCGCCCGCGTCGCCGTCGGCGAGTGCGATCGCGCCGCGGGCCGCGAGCCAGCCGACGGCGTCGACGAACGCGTCCCGGTCGGACGCGCGCTCGGTGGACAGGTCCACCCCGTCGACCTGCGCGGCGTCGGCGGCGACGTGATCGGCGAGTTCGGACAGGGTGATCTGGTTTCCGGCGCGACCGAGGGCGGCCAGCGCGAGCGCGAGGTAGGCGTAGCGGTACCGGTCGAACGTGCGGTCGGTGGCCGTCTTGGCCGGTGTTCCGGCGTCGAGTCGGTCGCTCACGGTGAACAGGCGGGCGGTCGTCTCGGTGACCTCGAGCCGGTACCCGAAGAGCGTCATCAGATCTTCGCGTAGTTCGGTGGCCCACCGGCGGAGCAGGGGAAGCGCGATCCGATCCGGATAGGTCTGTGTCACCAGATGATTCGACAGAATGACGCGGGCGGCGCGCTGATACGAATCGAGTGCGAGCGGTGAGATCTCCCGTGCCTTCACCGAACGCTCACCTGCAGTCCGTCGAGGTGCAGACGTCCCCGGGCGGTGCGCACCACCGTCGATTCACCGTGTGGGCTGAGGGTGAGCTTCACGCCGTTCTCCGATCCGGTGCTGCTCTTCACGCGGCCACTGACCGGTACCCGCGCCGTCAGTGCGGCGTTCAGCAGGCTCAGCAGCACGTCGGTTTCGGCCTCGTCGAGTTCCCGCTCGTAGACTCCGCCCCGGGCGAGCGACTGTGCCGCCGCCGCGCGAAGTCGTTGTGCGGTCAGCTGTTCCTCACGCAGGCGGCGCACGCTGCCCTCGTTGCGCTGCACTCGCGCGGGCAGACCGGGGGACGGGGGGCGTCCGGTCTCGGCCAGGGTGCGGGAGATCTCCACGGGCTGCGCCTCCCACCACGACCGGGTGTCGGGGATGATGTCGGCGTCCGGATGCACCATCGAGAGGTGGCGCGGACGGCCGAGGTCGAACACGGCCTGGAACAGCGCGTGCGCCGCGTCCTCGTTGGGGGTCGCGGCGAACCAGCCTGCGAGGTGCCGCAATTGGCTCTCCCTGCTGACTCCGCCCTTGCGGGTCTCGGTGACGCGGCGCAGCAGCGACAGGACGGCGGCGATGGCGCTCATCGTGCCCTCGCGCAGGCGTTCCGACTCGCTCGGGCCTGCCTCGCTCCCGACGAACCAGTGCGTCACACCGGCCCATCGCGCGCGCCAATCGGCTTCGCGCTCTTGGATATCGAGGAACACCCGCTCGTCGCTGGCGGCGGCCCGCGCCACCATCGCCTCGACGCCGGAGTCTTCCACGAGCGCGATGGCCGCGGCGAGTTTCGGCGCATACCGCGAAAGGTCGGAGCTGAACTCGCGCATGTGCGTGAGAAGAGCGTCCTTGTGGGACATGAACGTTTCCGGTGTGATCTCCGTGGTGCGGACGAGGTCGCCCAGGGTCAGATAGAACTGCGCGGCGCGCCCGGCCATGTCGGACAGCGTCGCGTCGAGTCGGTTGAGTTTCCGGTACACCAGGTCGTTGTCGGCGGCACGATTCGCCGCGGCCAGGTCGGTCATGTCGGCGAGAAGGTCGGGGAGGGCCAGCCGGGACAGCGACGCATCGTCGAGTCGGGCCGCGAGTGCGTCCTCGACGGCCCGGAACACCTGGTAGCCGGCCTGACTGAACTGGTACACGAAGTGCCGGTTCCGGTACTCGGCGAGTGTCGCGGCGCGCGTTCCGTCGTAACTGCGTTCGAGCACTTCCCAGACGTGGAGTTGCTCGAGCAGGGGAGTGACGTCTCCGGCGCCGAGTCGCCCGGCCGGGTCCTCGCCGGCGAGGCCGTCCAGGATGCGGGCGACGTCGCCCGCGTGGAGCAGGACGATGTAGTTGGCGCGGGCGTGATCGAAGGCCCGCAGCACCCACAGGTACTCCGCTCGCTTCTCCGCGGTGGCGAAGGAGAACAGTTTCAGCCGGTCGTCCCGGAGCGGGGGAGCGACCGCTGGGTGCGCGGCGCGCAGCCCCGAGGGGGACCGATCTGGATCGCTGCCTGATTCACTCACCGTGACAGGTTATGCGGTCGTGCAGCGGTCGAGGAAACGCCGTGCCGATCCCCACCTCCACTCCGTCGCAGCACGGACGAAGAGGGGTGGGGCGATCAGAGGACGAACAGCACGAAGACGATCGCGACCAGCACGAGCGCCAGACCGACCGCCGCGGCGACGAGCCAGGACGCCCGGGACGCACTGTCGGAACCTTCCCCTGACTGCGCGACGGCGCGCGGTTCCGGCGGCGTCGCGACTGCCGTTCCGCCCGACGCTCGCGCGGGGGAGGCGCCCACCGCCGCGGCGGTGGCCGGGTTCTGCGTGGGTGTGGCCGGCCGGTGGGGGGTTGCGGAGGTCGACGGCACGGGCTCGCCGACGACGGCGTCGATCACCTCGGTGACGTCGTACGACGGTGGCAGGCCGATCGGGGTGACCTTGTGGGTGGTCGGATTGAACCCGGCGGCGCGGATGGCGGCACCGAGAGCCGAGGTCTGCTCGGGGCCGGGGCCGACGACGCACCGGACGTCGAACTTCTCGCCGATCGTGGCCGCGAATCCGTGAACGGCCGCGGAGTCCCTCGCGATCAGGCCGTCACCAGTGACGACGACGGCATCGAGATTGCTGGGCAGCCAGCCGAACGCACCGAGCGCGGTGGCGATCTGGGCCGTCGGGGAGCCCCCCGAGGAGAACCGGAACGCCTTGCCTGCCTCGACACCCGAGCGAATCAGCGCGACGGTCGATCCGGTGTCGTCGACGTGGTAGATGCCGACCAGTTGCCCGGGGCGCTCGGCGATCTCGGATTCGAACCAGGCCGCGGCGGCTTCGGCGTCCGAGACCAGGGACAGGTACGACATGTCGGCGTAGTCCAGCGCGTCGCGGAGCGCCGCGACCGCGGCCGAGTCCCAGCGGGTCGGATAGGTGGCCATGATGTCGGGGGCGCCGCCGGTCCGGCCACCGTGGTCGGGGAGAGGTTCGCACTCGCGGAGCAGGCATCGCATCGCGCCCGCGACCAGGTCTTCGGCGCGGTACCGCGATCCGTCACCCACCGCGACACCGGCCGGGTCGCCGACGCGGGGAAGGAACCCCGACACGGTGTGGGTGTCGCCGATCGTGTGCGGCGCCGATCCGCCGAGAATCGCGGTGCCGTCCGGGCACATGTGCAGGACGGTGTCGCGAACGATGACGACCGGATCCGGGGATCCTGGATCGTTCGACGCCACCACCGCGGTGGACACGACACTGCCGATCCTGAGCCCGACTCCCATGGACATGCAAGAACCCCTATTCGTGTTGCGAACGGATTGCGACTTCCGTCAGCCTGTCCGACTCGGTCGGTGAGGCCACAAGATGTACATCCTGCTACCCGCGGGTGCTTGTGCGCGCCATCACGCGCGGCGTGGCGTGGTCGTATTCCACACACTCCAGGAGTTTCCGCCGGCGGGGAGTGCTCGGTCAGGTCGCCGTCGGGGCGTCGACGGCCGTTCTCCGCTCGGTCACGTTCTCGGTCATCCAGCCGAGAAGATGTGGCGACGAGGATGTTGGCCCACCGGCGACGTCAGGGGCGCCGGGCGATCCAGGCCGTCCGGCTGCCGCGCACCGTCAGGTCCTCACGGTGCAGGACGCTGTCGGGGCCGTCGTCCGAGAGGAGGCGATCGAGAGCGTCGCGGTCGTCGGCGGCCAGTTGTCCGTCGAGTGCGGAGCGGACGCGGAGCAGAAAGGTGTGGGCGTAGCGTCCGGTGTTCTGCGGGGCCGGACGTGCCTCGCTGGTGAAGCTGCGCTGCTCGACGTCCACGAAACCGGCCCGCTCCACGTGGTCCCGCCAGTTCGGGTGCGCGTTCCAGTCCATCCGCGCCAGGGCCTCGTGGCAGCGCGACTCCAGGCCCGGGCGGCCCAGGCCGAGGTCGTCGGGCAGGAGGCGGGGCAGGGCGTCCATCTCGACCAGCACCAGCACGCCGTCCGGGTTCAGGGCGGCGTACATGTCGCGGAGCACCCGGTCGGAGTCGGAGACCTCGTGCAACGAGGAGGCCGCCCACACGAGGTCCGCGGCCTCGACTGCCGGCCAGCCGGCATCCAGATCGGCGTGCACGACGCTCACCCGGTCGGCCAGGCCCTGCTCGCGCGCGGCCGTGCGGACGCGTTCGAGCATCACCTCGGACCTGTCGATCGCGATGACCTCGGCGGCGGGGAACCGCCGAGCCAGCGCCAGGCTGCCGACGCCCGTTCCCGCGCCCACGTCGACGGCCCGGCGCGGCGTCTCCCCGACGCGCAGTCCGGCCCACTCGGCCACCTGGTCCAGATAGGAGCCGAAGATCTCGGCGTCCAATTCGAGGAGGTCCGCCAGCGAGGTCTCGTGGGCGGGTGTGTGCTCGCCGTGGTGGTGGGCGTGGTGGTGTGAGTGCTGTGTCATGACTCCAGGCTAGCCGTGACCTGCGCTATGCGCATACACTCTTGCGTATGACGCAAGAACTCGGATTGGACGGTGTGATCCGGCAACGCATCCGGGGCCTCCGGGTGGCCCGCGGATGGTCGCTCGACGCGCTCGCGGCCCGCTGCTTCCTCAGTCCGTCCACGCTGAGCCGCATCGAGACGGGCCATCGCAGGATCGCCCTCGACCAGTTGGTTCCGATCGCACGGGCGCTCGGCACCACGCTCGATCAGCTCGTCGAGTCGGTCGACGACGAGGATGTGGTGATCCGGCCGATGCCCGAACAGGCGCGAGGCCTCACGACCTGGCTCCTGTCTCGCGAACGCGCCCTCCACGGCGCGACAGTGGCGAAGATGCGCATCACCCCCGAACGGCCCGCCGGCCCGGATCACGTGTGTGTGCACCCCGGTCACGAGTGGTTCACGGTGCTGTCGGGGACGGCCCGCCTGCAACTGGGCGAGCGGACCATCCTCATCGAAGCTGGTGCCGCAGCGGAGTTCTCGACCATGGTGCCGCACTCGATCGGCGCCCACGACGGCCCGGTGGAGATCCTTACGATCTTCGACCACGACGGGGAGCGGGCGCACCTGCACACCGCGGACGACGCTCCGCCGGCGTGACGTACGCGCGCCGACGGCGCACGGCCCCATACGATGTGGGGCGGCATCGGCGCACGCCGAGGAGAAAGGACGGACATGTCGTCTTCCGACACCGCAGGCGAGACCGAATTCCCGGCGAGCATGGGGAAGGTCTCCCGTCGTGAGCTCGCTTCCCACGGCTACACCCGTTTCGATCAACTGACGACGGTCACCGCCAAGGAGCTGTTGACGATCCACGGCGTCGGACCGAAAGCGATCCGTATCCTCGAGGAGGAACTCGCGGAGCGGGGACTCGGCTTCGCCGGCTGAGCGGCGGAGCCGGACGCGCTACGGCAGGCCGTTCGCGCGCTGATAGGTGGCGGGCGGTGTACCGACGACCTGGGTGAAGACCCGGGTCAGATGGGCCTGGTCGCTGAACCCCAGTTCGTAGGCGAGCGCCGACCAGTCGATCCTCTCCCCCGAGTGGGCGGCAGCAGCAGCGTCGAGGATGCGAAACCGCTGAATCACCCACTTCGGACCGATGCCGACGTACTCGGTGAACAGCCGTTGCAGGGTGCGCAGGCTGCAACCGGCGTGTGCGGCGAGCTGGTCTGCGCGGACGAGGTCCCGGCGACGCTGGGCATCGCCGACCAGGGCCGTGACCTCCCGTCCCGTGGGATCTGGAACGGGATCGGTGCGCAGAAGGTACCGCTCGAACGCGTCGATCATCTCCGCGCTGTCCGTGCCGGCGAGGATCCGTTCCGCGACCGGGCGGTCGTCGCCGGCGAACAGATCCCGTCCGGGCTGGACGGTTCCGGCGATCGCGCCGAGACTGCTTTTCAACAGTGGCCGGAACCCGCCGGCGTGGAAGGCGGCTCCCAGTACGTGGCCGTCTCCCGTCAACGTTCGGTAGAACGGCGACCGGGAGATCCCGTGCACCAGCAACTGTCCGTCCTCGGCGGCGATGTGAACGCGCGGCTGGGGAACCACCTGCTGCCGATGGGGCTTCGGCACCGACCACCTCACCAGCCAGTGGTAGTCGACGAACTCGGCCAAATCTGCTCGGGGAGCGACCCGTTCGACCTCGAAACCGGATGCGTCGGCGGTTGGGCGGACGATCGCTTCGGGGTGTCCTGGCACATTCGGCACACACCCATCCTAGTGTCGCGAATGTTCAAGAACGCCACGCCGTCGCGTACCTAGAGTCTCCTGACATGGGCTACTCACACACTGCTCGAAGCACATTCGCCATTGCGTCGTGGTCGGAATCGGTGATCACCGACATCGACGGCGAAGGTACGACCGCCGGCGACACCTACTACCCCGCGCGCGGCGCCACCCGGGCGGCCGTCGAATACTCGTACTCCGGGGACATCGAGGGAACGAGCATGGTGTCCTACCTGATCGCGTACAAGGCCGATGCCGCGCCGGTGCTCGGCCTCGAGCGGTTCGAGGGCTCGATCGGCGGGCACGACGGAACGTGCGTGTTCCAGCACGTCGGCAGTCAGGACCAGGGTTCCGTGTCGGCCCGGATCGAGGTGGTGCCGGGTATGGGCACGGGCGGGCTGACCGACCTGCGCGGCAGTGCGGACCTGTCCATCGCCGGACCCGGCGACAGCGGCTACGAATTGGTCCTGTCCTACGACGTCGGCTGAGTACGGGTCGTCGGGCGTGCGCTCAGCGGCTTCAGACCGCACGACGCCGCGAGGCCCTGCGACTCGATACCGAACGCGGTGTTGGAGCGGGTCATGAAGTTCGTCAGTGCGATGAACGCGGTCAGCTCCACCAGCGCGGCCGGACCGAGTGCCTCCAGCAGCCTGGCCGACAGTTCGTCGGTGACGGTCGGCGGAGTCAGCGTCATCGCCTCGGCGTACTCCAGCACGTCCCGCTCCACCGGGGTGAAGACGTCCGACTCGCGCCACCTCGGCACCTCACGTGCCTTCGTCTCGTCCAGCCCCTTGTTGTGGGCTTGGAAATAGCCGTAGTCCAGGCAGAATCCGCACCCGACCAGGCTCGCGACCGCCATGTGCGCGAACGATTTCAGATTCTCGTCACACCGGTCCCACTTCTGGATCTTGCGAGCGACGCTGAAGCTGAAGTTCGTCACCCTGCGGTTGTGCCACACGACCCCCACCCCCTCGGGCACGTCGCCGAGCATCTTGCGGGACATCCGCTTGACGACCGCACCGTAGATGCCGGTCAGCTCAGCCTGCGGGATCCTGGTCATGATTCCTCCTCCGGTTGGAATGTTCTCGGCATAGAGACACCGGCCACGAGCCGAATGTGACATCCGAACCGGATTTTTTCGCCGGGGCCGTCAGCCCTGCGCGAGTGCGCGGTCGGCCAGTGCGGCGATCACGGGCGAGAGTGCCTGCGCGTGTTCGAGCGTCAGGTGGTTGTCGTCGCGGTACACGAGGTCGTTGCCGACGACGACCGGGCAGCGCTCGGTGGTGCAGAACAGCGCGGTGAGATCGGCGTACCTCCCTCCGCCTGCCGCGGTGGCGGTCGCCTCGGCCGCGACCCCTGCGTCGTCGACCGCGACCGGCCGCGGCGGCGAGCAGGCAGTCGCGTCGTCCAGGTGCGCGGACAGGCACGTCGGGACGGTCGACTGCGGATCCGGAATGGGCCCGAGGACGAGGACGGCGGCACCCGTGGCCCGGAGCTCCGTGACCACGCGGGTCAGGCTGTCGAGCCAGGGCCTGCCGTACACGCTGAAACCGAAATCGGCTCCGTACCGCCGGGACATGCTCAGCACCACCAACCGAGGCCGCTCTGCCCGCAGTCGGTCGAGGATCTCGCCGCGCCACTGCTCGCACTCGCTGTACTCCCGCCCGAGGTACGGGCTGGTGAGGGGGAGGTCGAGAAGTGGGCAGGTGACCTTGCCCATCGTCTCCAGCCGCCATTGATGCTGCTCGGCGGCCGCTTCGAACGCCGGGGCCCACATCGCGGCGTGCGAATCCCCGACCAGCGCCACCGTTGTCGCAGACGTCACGTCTCCCGACGCGCACTCGTCCTGCCCCACCTCGAGCCACGACCGCACGCAGCCGTTGACGAATACCGCAGGCTTGTCTGCCGGTGCGTCGGCGAGCGGCGGCGACAGGTTCGACGGGACCGCTTGCAGCCCAGTGGCTTCCGCGACCGCCGCCTGCACCTGCGCCGTCATGTCGTTCACCGCCGCGTCACGTGGATCGATTGTGGGAGTAGCCGATTCGACCGGCGCGGACACGGTGAGGGACGCGGCCGCGGCGCCGTGTCCGACCGGGACCGGCCGCGCCACCAGCAGAACCAGTGCCGCACAGACGGCGACGGCGGTGACGGCTCCGCCGAGGGCGAGGCTGCGCGAGGCCGAGCGGCGCAGCGGAGCCGAGAAGCGGACCGGGTTCTCGACCAGGGCCAGTGTCAGTCCGGCCAGACCCGCGGACACCATGACCATCGCCAGCCGATCGGTCAGGTCGAGTGAGCGGCCGAGCACGATCGGCGCGAGCAGCAGCACCGGCCAGTGCCAGAGGTACCAGGAATAGGACACCCGACCGACCGCCCGCATCGGTGGAAGGGACAGGCCCCGGCCGACTCCCAGCCGCGGTGCGGCGCAGCCCGCCCCGATCACCAGCACCGTGCCGAGAACGGGCAGCAGCGCGGCGGTGCCGGGGTAGGGCGTCGTCTCGCCCAGCCGAAGACAGGCGAAGACGATCAGTGCGAGTCCCGCCCATCCGGCGGCAGCGGCGACCAACGGCGGCAGCCGCCGCCAGTGCCGGACGGACAGCGCGACCAACCCGCCTGCGGCCAGCTCCCAGGCGCGGGCGGGCAGCGAGAAGAACGCCCACGGCGGCAGCGTGCGGGTCCAGTCGAGCGACACCGCGAACGACACCGCCGCGACCACGGTGAGGACCATCAGATACGGGGTCGTCGACGGCGGGCGGTCCGGGTCGAGGCGTCGTGTTCTGCGCCGCACGAGCCACGCGACCCCGATGATCAGCGCAGGCCACAGCAGGTAGAACTGCTCTTCGACGCCGAGCGACCAGTAGTGCTGGAACGGTGACGGGGGCGTGTCGGCGGCCAGGTAGTCGGTGCCGTGCAGCGCCAGCCGGTAGTTGCCGACGTAGAGCGCACTGGCGATCCCGTCGCCGAGGACCGCGCGGGCCTGCAGCGGGGGAAGGAGCAGGGCGGCGCCGATCGCGGTGGCCACCAGCACGACGCACCCGGCGGGCAGCAGACGCCGGGCACGCGCACCGTAGAACTCGGCCAGCCCCACGCGGCCGTCGGTCGCCACGTCCCGCCACAGCAGGCCGGTGATGAGAAACCCCGAGACGACGAAGAAGACGTCGACACCGGCGAATCCGCCGTCGATCCCGGGCACACCCGCATGAAAGAGGACCACGGCCAGCACCGCGACGGCCCGCAAACCCTCGATGTCCGTACGGAACACGGTTCCCGCGGTCCGGTCACCGGCCCGAGGGTGGTTTCCGGATCGGCGCCGTCGTTCCGGACTGGCGACGGTACTCACTCGATCAGCGATCTGTCCATGCGACGAGCCCCTTCAGCTGCAGCACTCGCCTCATGATGACAGCGGTGCCGCAGTTTTCCCGAAAGGCACGCCGTACCAGGGCGGAGCGCAATCGGGCGGACTCTCACACGTGCACGACGACCGATCCCTCGCGGACCGACGCGGGGTACGTGCGGACCGTGCCCACACCCTCGGATCCGCAGGCGCCCGTGTCGAAGGCGAACGCGTACTGGTGGAGCGGGCACATCACACCGGTGGCGTCGATCTGCCCGTCGGCGAGGGGACCGCCCTTGTGCGGGCACACCGCGTCCATCGCCCGAACTGTGCCGTCCGACAGCAGGAATACGGCCACCTGCCGGTTCTGCACGACATACGTCCGGCCCTCGCCGGGGGTCAGGTCGCTGACCGGCCCCACCGCGAACTCGGTGGGACCCTCGGTCAGGGCGGTCATCGGACCGGCACCTGGGGGAGCGGCAGTAGCGGGAGCGAGGGAGCGAACTGTGCGGGCGATTTCGGCGCGCTGCGCTCCTTCCACGGGTCGCGGTAGCCGTCCACCGCCGTCTGCATCCGTTCGTCCAATCCCGTCACGATGTCCTCCTCGTCTCGGACCAGCAGCGCCTGAAGATGTTCGAGTCCCACCCGCGGCACGAAATCGTAGGTGCGTTCGAGCCATTTCGCGTTCTCGCGGTAGTACTGGATGAAGCGCCCGCCGAGTTCCAGCACAGCGTCCGGTGATTCGACGGTGGCCAGCAGGTCGCCCTTGCGGATGTGGGCGCCGGCGGCGCCGCCGACGTAGATCTCCCAGCGGCCGTCGCCGACGGCGACCACGCCGAAGTCCTTGCACAGGGCCTCGGAGCAGTTACGGGGGCAGCCGGCGACCGCGAGTTTCAGCTTCGCGGGTGTCTCCAGGCCCTGGAACCGCTCCTCGAGTGCGATACCGAGGCTCGTCGAATCGCCGAGACCGTAGCGGCAGAAATCCGTTCCGACGCAGGTTTTCACTGTGCGCATGCTCTTGCCGTAGGCGAATCCGGACGGCATGTCGAGGTCGCCCCACACCTTGGGGAGATCCTCCTTCTTGATGCCGAGCAGATCGATGCGCTGCCCGCCGGTCACTTTCACGAGCGGCACGCCGTACTTGTCGGCGACGTCCGCGATCTTGCGGAGCTGGTCCGGCGTGGTGACACCGCCCTTCATCTGCGGGACCACCGAGAATGTGCCGTCGCGCTGGATGTTGGCGTGCACGCGGTCGTTGATGAACAGCGCGCCGCGCTCGTCCACCCAGTCGGGACCCCAGATCGTGCGGAGCAGCGACGCGAGCGGCATCTTCGCGGACGCGTCCTCCTTCGCGTCCGTCGCGAGTTCGGTGAACACCTGGGACACGGCGCGCAGATCGCGTTCCCGGATGGCCGCGATGAGCTCGGGCTTGCTCATCGGGATGCACGGCACGTACCAGTCGGCGGAGGGGTCCGCTTCGAGTTCGCCGCCGGCGGCGCAGGCCACGATGTCGGCGACGAGTCCCTTGCACGACCCACAGCCCTTGCCCGCGCGGGTGGTGGCGCACACGTCGGTGAGGGTCTTCGCGCCGGAATGGACGCAGGCCACCAGATCGCCCTTGCTCACACCGTTGCAATTGCACACCTGCAGGTCGTCGGGCAGGTCGGCGACACTCGTCGCGGCGCCGGGGGCTCCGACGTCGAAGAGCATGCTGATTCGCTCCTCCGGCAGCGGCACCTTGCCGTCGAACGCCTGCGTGAGAAGGCCTGCCTTGCTGATGTCGCCCATCAGGGTGGCGCCGATCAGCTTTCCGTCCCGGACGACGAGGCTCTTGTACGTGCCGCTGCGCGGTTCGTAGTACTGGACGAACTCGTCGTCCGCCGTCTCCGGGCCCTTGACGCCCATCGCGGCCACGTCCACCCCCGCGACCTTCAGCTGGGTGGTGGTGCGCGAACCGACGTAGGCCGCTTCCGGATCGGAGCCGGTGAGGACGTCCGCGAGGATGACCGCCTGCTCCCACACGGGGGCGACGAGGCCGTACGTCTCTCCCCGGTGCTGTGCGCACTCGCCGACGGCGTACACCGAACCCTCGTCCTCGCAGCGCATCTGGTCGTCGACGACGATCCCGCGCTCGACCACCAGACCGGCGGCCCGCGCCAGTTCGGTGTTGGGCCGGATTCCCGCGGTGACGACCACCATGTCGGCGTCCAACGTGGAGCCGTCGACGAACGACACCCCGGTCACCCGGCCGGCGTCGTCGCGCAGCACGGCGGTGGTCCGCATCGAGGTGTGGACGCCGACGCCGAGTTTCTCGATCTCGGCGCGCAGGACGCTGCCGCCGCGTTCGTCGAGTTGCTGGTTCATCAGGTGCCCGGGGGAGTGCACGACGTTGACGGTGAGCCCCTGCGTTCGCAGCCCGTACGCGGCCTCGAGCCCGAGCAGTCCGCCGCCGATCACCACCGCGGACACGTCGTCGTGTGCCTGCGCCATCTGCAGCATGCCGTTGGTGTCGGCGATGTTGCGGAATCCGAACACCCCGCGGGCCAGGCGGCCGTCGTGCTCCCGCAGTCCGTCCATGTTGGGGAAGAACGTGTTGCTTCCCGTGGCGACGATCAGCACGTCGTAGTCGACGACGCGGCCGCTCTCGCACGTGACGGTCTTCGCGAACCGGTCGAGCGCGACCGCGCGGTCACCGGCGTGGAGTTTCACACCGTTCGCCGTGTACCAGCCCATGGGGTTGAGGATCAGGTCTTCGTCGTCGACGGCCGCCTCCCCGGACAGCACGTGCGAGAGCATGATCCGGTTGTAGTTGCCGTAGGGCTCGTCGCCGATCATGGTGATCTCGAACCGCTCGCTCCCGCCGCGGTTCAGGATCTCCTCGACGGTGCGGGCGCCGGCCATACCGTTGCCGACGACCAGCAGCTTGCTCGAACTCGGTGTGTGGGCCATGCACCGAGGCTGCGCGCCGGGAGTGTCGTAACGGCTGCGTGCACGTTACGTGGGAATCAGAAACAGCTCACAGCCCTTCCGAAAGCATGTCAGGCAGGTGGCCGGTCGCGGGGCATCAGCAGTGGGGCGAGCACGGCGAGGAGCAGGGCAGGCAGAACGAAGCCGGCCGCGGGCGAGACCGCGTACACCGGCGTGAGGGTGATCGGCGCGAGCGCGTTGCCGGTGAACCGCAACGCCTGCACAACGGACACCGCGCCGCCCCGGTTCGGGCCCGGCGACCCGAGCACGGCGGCGTTGACTCCGACCAGGATGAACTGACCTGCGGTTCCGGCAGCGAACCACGCCACCGCCACGACCGCGAGAAGCGAGACGGTCCCGGCGGCGGCGACGAGAATCGCCCCGCCGAACGCGCCGATCAGCACGGCGGCCCGGGCCCCGATCTTGTCGATGACACCGCCGACGAGGCGTGCGGTGAGGATGCCGGCGACGCCGAACCCGGTGAGCAGCAGGCCGCGCTGGGTGGGGCTCAGGCCGAACACGTCCTCGGCGCGGAACGCGACCAGGAAGCTCAGCCCACCGAGTGCGCCCCAGCCGAGGAGTGCGACCACCCCGATTCTCAGGACCGACGGGGTGAGGGCGTCCCGCAGTCGCGGGCGCGCGGCCCCCGCCTCGGCGGGCGGGCTGTCGGGCACACCGATCAGGCCGAGCGCCGCGGCCACGAGGGCGATGACGAGGAAGGCGAGCCGCCAGTCGACCTCCGCCGCGAGTCCGCCGACGAGCGGCGCGCTCGACTGTCCCGCGGCCTGGAATGCACCGAAGATCCCCAGCGCCCGGCCGAGGTGCTTCTTCGGCGTCGAGGCGGCGAGCGCGGCCAGCAGCAGCGGCGTCGTGAACGAGTTGGAACACCCCTGGAGCACGCGCGCGCCGAGGAAGAGCGGCAGCGTCGGCGCCGCGAAGCAGGCCAGCGACGACAGCAGATAGACGCCGTACGCGATCCGCACGGTCCGCATCTGCCCCCACCGGGCGCCCAGGGTGCCCGACACCAGCATCAGCAACGCGAACGGCAGCAGGTACGCCGTCAGCGACCCGGCGGCGGCGGACGCGCTCACGCCGAGGTCGTCACCGATCTCGGGAAGAATCGAGGCGACCACGCCGCCGCCGAACGGGCCGAGGAAACCACCGGCGTAGAGCGCAGTGCGCTGGAGTGAGGAACGAAGGGACTCGGACGAGTTCTTCGTCACAGCCCGAAGCTGCCGGGCCCACGCCTGCGCAGATACCGCTCGAACTCGGCCGCGAGCGCGTCACCGTCGATCTTCGAGATGGCCTCGGAGATGTCGGTCTCGGCGTCGCCGCGCTCCTCGAGGGAGCGGACGTAGTCGCCGATCTCCTCGTCGTCCGCGGTCATCTCGGTGACGGCCTCCTGCCAGTCGTCGGCCTGCGACGGGAGTTCCCCGAGCGGCACCTCGATGTCCAGGACGTCCTCGACGCGCTGCAGCAGTGCCACCGTCGCCTTGGGGTTCGGCGGCTGGGACACGTAATGGGGCACGGCCGCCCAGAACGACACGGCAGGGACACCGGCCCGGACGCACGCGTCCTGCAGCACCCCGGTGATCCCCGTCGGTCCCTCGTACCGGGTCTGCTCGATCTTGAACCGTTCGGCGGCCTCGCTGCTGTACGCGCTGCCCGTCACCGGGACCGGCCGCGTGTGCGGGGTGTCCGCGAGCAGGGCGCCGAGGATCACCACGGTGTTGATCTGCAGTTGGTCGATCAGCTCGAGGAGGTCCTCGCAGAAGCTGCGCCAGCGCATGTTCGGTTCGATTCCGCGCAGCAGCACCACGTCGCGGTCGCTGCCCGGGGGCGAGCACACCGACAGGCGGGTGGCCGGCCACACGATCTCCCGGGTGACGCCGTCGACCTGCCGGACCGTCGGGCGGTTGACCTGGTAGTCGTAGTACTCCTCGGAGTCCAGCTCGGCCAGCGGCTGGGCGTCCCACGTCAGTTCGAGGTGCTCGACGGCTCCGCTCGCGGCGTCGCCGGCGTCGTTCCAGCCCTCGAAGGCGGCGACGAGAACGGGGTCGCGAAGTACGGGCACGCCACTGTCGGTGGCACCGTCGTCCGCGGTGTCGGGGGTGTCGTCGTCGGGGCCCGCAGGCGTGACGGGGAACTCACTGGAACTCACCCACCCAGCCTACGGCCAGCGTTGGTTCCCGCGCCCACTAGTCTGGACGGCATGTCTGCGCCATTTCACTCTGCCCTGCTCGATGCGTTGAACCAGCGCGTTGTCATCGGCGACGGAGCCATGGGCACCATGTTGCAGGCCGCGGACCTCACGCTCGACGACTTCCTCGGGCTCGAGGGCTGCAACGAAATCCTCAACGACACCCGCCCTGACGTGCTGAAAGAGATTCACCGCGCGTATTTCGAGGCCGGGGCCGACGCCGTCGAGACCAACACGTTCGGGTGCAACCTCCCCAACCTCGCCGATTACGACATTTCGGACCGTATCCGGGAACTGGCCGAGAAGGGAACCCGGCTGGCGCGTGACGTCGCCGACGAGATGGGGCCGGGACGCGACGGCATGGGCCGCTTCGTCCTCGGCTCGATGGGCCCCGGAACCAAGCTGCCGACGCTCGGCCACGCCCCGTTCGCGATCCTGCGCGACGCCTACGCGGAGGCCGCGATGGGCATGATCGACGGGGGCGCCGACGCGATCCTCGTCGAGACCTGCCAGGACCTGCTGCAGGTGAAGGCGGCCATCCTGGGCAGTCAGCGGGCGATGGAGACGCTGGGGTCGCGGCTGCCGATCATCACCCATGTCACCGTCGAGACCACCGGCACGATGCTGCTCGGTAGTGAGATCGGTGCCGCGCTGACCGCGCTCGAGCCGCTCGGTATCGACATGATCGGGCTCAACTGCGCGACCGGTCCCGCCGAGATGAGCGAACATCTCCGCCACCTGTCCAAGTACAGCTCCCTTCCCGTCTCGGTGATGCCCAACGCCGGACTGCCGCAGCTCGGCCCGAACGGCGCCGAGTACCCGCTCACCGCGGAGGAACTCGCCGAGGCGCTCAGCGGCTTCGTCACCGAGTTCGGTCTCGGTCTGGTCGGCGGCTGCTGCGGCACCACCCCGGAGCACATCCGGCAGGTGGCCGACGCTGTCCGCCTCGTCGAGAAGGCCGCGCGCAACCCGGTGCACGAGTCGGGGACGTCGTCGCTGTACACGGCGGTGCCGTTCGAGCAGGACGCCAGCATCCTGATGATCGGCGAGCGCACGAACTCCAACGGCTCCAAGGCATTCCGTGAGGCGATGATCGCCGAGGACTACCAGAAATGCCTCGACATCGCGAAGGATCAGACCCGCGACGGCGCCCACATGCTCGACCTCAACGTCGACTACGTCGGGCGCGACGGTGCCGCCGACATGGCCGCCCTCGCGAGCCGGTTCGCGACGTCGTCGACGCTGCCGATCATGCTCGACTCCACCGAGCCGGCGGTCCTGCAGGCCGGCCTCGAACACCTCGGCGGCCGGTGTGCCGTCAACTCCGTCAACTACGAGGACGGCGACGGACCGGACTCGCGGTTCCAGAAGATCATGCGGCTCGTCAAGGAGCACGGTGCCGCCGTCGTCGCGCTGACCATCGACGAGGAGGGGCAGGCGCGCACCGCCGAGCACAAGGTCCGCATCGCCGAGCGCCTGCTCGAAGACATCACCGAGAACTGGGGCCTCGACGAGTCCGACGTCATCATCGACGCGCTGACCTTCCCGATCTCCACCGGTCAGGAAGAGGTCCGCCGCGACGGCATCGAGACGATCGACGCGATCCGCGAACTGAAGAAGCGGCACCCGCGGGTGCACTTCACCCTCGGCGTCTCCAACATCTCGTTCGGCCTCAACCCGGCCGCCCGTCAGGTCCTCAACTCGGTGTTCCTGCACGAGTGCACCGAGGCGGGCCTGGACACGGCCATCGTGCACGCGTCGAAGATCCTGCCGATGGCGCGGATCCCCGACGAACAGCGCGAAACGGCCCTCGACCTGGTCTACGACCGCCGGCGCGAGGGCTACGACCCGCTGCAGAAGCTGATGGAACTGTTCGAGGGCGTCTCCGCGGCGTCGGCGCGCGAATCCCGCGCCCAGGAATTGGCGGCGCTGCCGCTGTTCGAGCGGCTGGAACGGCGCATCGTCGACGGTGAGCGCAACGGCCTCGACGACGACCTCACCGCGGCGATGGAAGAGAAGCCGCCGCTCGCGATCATCAACGAGACCCTGCTGTCCGGCATGAAGACCGTCGGCGAACTCTTCGGGTCCGGGCAGATGCAGTTGCCGTTCGTGCTGCAGTCCGCCGAGGTGATGAAGGCGGCCGTGGCGTACCTCGAACCGCACATGGAGGCCACCGACGAGGACGGCAAGGGCCGCATCGTGATCGCCACCGTGAAGGGCGACGTCCACGACATCGGCAAGAACCTCGTCGACATCATCCTGAGCAACAACGGGTACGACGTGGTGAACCTGGGCATCAAGCAGCCGATCGCGACGATCCTCGACGCGGCGATCGAGCAGAAGGCCGACGTCATCGGCATGTCCGGTCTGCTCGTGAAGTCGACCGTGGTGATGAAGGACAACCTGCAGGAACTCAACGCCAAGGGTGTCGCGGAGAAGTTCCCCGTCCTCCTCGGCGGTGCCGCGCTGACCCGCTCGTACGTGGAGAACGACCTGGCCGAGGTGTACGAGGGCGACGTCAGCTACGCGCGCGACGCGTTCGAGGGCCTGCACAAGATGGACGAGATCATGGCCGTCAAGCGGGGCGGCGCACCCGACCCGGACAGCCCGGAAGCGATCGCGGCCCGCGAGAAGGCGGCCGAGCGTAAGGCCCGCCACGAGCGGTCCAAGCGCATCGCGGAGAAGCGCAAGGCCGCCGAGGTCCCCGTCGAGCTGCCGGAGCGGTCCGACGTGGCCACCGACATCGCCGTCCCGAGCCCGCCGTTCTGGGGCAACCGGATCGTGAAGGGCGTGTCGCTGTCGGACTACTCGGGTCTGCTCGACGAGCGTGCCCTGTTCCTCGGGCAGTGGGGTCTGCGCGGGCAGCGTTCCGGCGACGGTCCCACCTACGAGGAACTGGTGGAAACCGAGGGCCGGCCCCGGCTGCGGTACTGGCTCGACCGGCTGAGCACCGAGGGAATCCTCGCCCACGCCGCCGTGGTGTACGGGTACTTCCCCGCCGTCTCCGAGGGTGACGACGTGGTCGTGCTCACCGACCCGACTCCGGGCGCCGAGGAACGGTTCCGGTTCACGTTCCCGCGCCAGCATCGCGACCGGTTCCTGTGCGTCGCCGACTTCGTCCGGTCCCGCACCGAGGCGAAGGAGACCGGTCAGGTCGACGTGTTCCCGATGCAGCTGGTCACCATGGGGCAGCCGATCGCGGACTTCGCGAACGAACTGTTCGCCGCCAACGCGTACCGCGACTACCTCGAGGTGCACGGCATCGGCGTGCAGTTGACGGAATCGCTGGCCGAGTACTGGCATCAGCGGGTCCGTGAGGAACTCGTGCTGCCCGGCGGCCACAACGTGGCCGAGCAGGATCCGTCGGAGGTGTCCGGATTCTTCGACCTCGCCTACCGCGGCGCCCGCTACTCCTTCGGGTACGGCGCCTGCCCCAACCTGGAGGACCGCGCGAAGATGGTCGCTCTCCTCGAACCGGAACGGATCGGTGTGAAGTTGTCGGAGGAACTGCAGTTGCATCCCGAGCAGTCCACGGATGCGTTCGTGCTGCACCACCCCGAAGCGAAGTACTTCAATGTCTGAGGCATTCGACGGTCTCGCAGGCGTGCTGTGGGACATGGACGGAACGCTGCTCGATTCCGAGAAGATGTGGGACGTCGCGGTCCGCGAGTTGTCCCTGCACCTGGGCGGGCCGATGACCGAGGAGACCCGGCTGAAGACGATCGGCGCGTCCAGCGCCAACGCGCTCGGCGTCATCTTCGACGCCCTCGGACTCGACCGGGACCCGGCGGCCCTCGCCGACGCCAAGGAATGGATGTTCACCCGCGTCGAGGAACTGTTCGGCGACGGCATCCCGTGGCGGCCGGGCGCCCACGACGCACTGCGGACCGCCCGGGCGCACGGCCTGAGGTCGGCGCTGGTGACCAACACCGAACGCCGCCTCACCGAGCGGGCACTCGAGACGCTCGGCAGGCATCACTTCGACCACTCGGTGTGCGGCGACGAGGTGCCGGCAGGTAAACCGCATCCCGACCCGTACCTGCGGGGCGCCGAACTGCTCGGGCTGCATCCGTCGCAGTGTCTCGCCATAGAGGACTCGCCCACCGGCGCGGCGTCCGCGCAGGCCGCGGGCTGCGTCGTCCTGATCGTCCCGTGCGAGATCCCGGTGGCCGACGGACCGGGGCGGGTGTTCCGGGACAGCCTCGAGGGGCTCACCGGTTCCGATCTGGCCGAGGCCTGGGCGCAGCCGAGCGGTGTGCGTCTCTAGGTATCCTGGTTTCCCGTGGCTGTCCCGAAAATCGTGCTGTTCTACGTCTTCACTCCGCTCGCCGACCCGGAGGCGATCCGGCTGTGGCAGTACACGCTCGCCGAGGCGCACAACCTGACCGGACGGATCCTCGTCTCCGAGCACGGCATCAACGCGACCGTCGGCGGCGACATCCACGACGTCAAGCGGTACGTGAAGGGGACACGCAGCTACGGCCCGTTCAAGGACGCCGACATCAAGTGGTCGGACGGGCTCGGCGACGACTTCCCGCGGCTCAGTGTCAAGGTGCGGCCGGAGATCGTGACGTTCGGTGCGCCGGGAGAGCTGAAGGTGGACGCGGCCGGCGTCGTCGGCGGCGGGACCCACCTGGCGCCGGACGAGGTGCACCGACTGGTCGAGGGCCGCGGTGACGACGTCGTCTTCTTCGACGGGCGCAACGGTTTCGAGGCCGAGATCGGCCGCTTCCGGGACGCCGTCGTGCCGGACGTGTCCACCACCCGCGACTTCGTGCACGAACTCGACAGCGGCAAGTACGACCATCTCAAGGACAAGGCCGTCGTCACCTACTGCACCGGGGGAGTGCGGTGCGAGGTCCTGTCCTCGCTGATGCGCTCGCGCGGATTCGGTGAGGTCTACCAACTCGACGGGGGCATCGTCCGCTACGGCGAGGCGTTCGGTGACACCGGTCTGTGGGAGGGGTCGCTGTACGTCTTCGACAAGCGGATGACCATCGAGTTCAGCGACCAGGCCAAGACCCTGGGACGCTGCACCCGATGCGGCGGCCCGACGTCCCGGTACGAGAACCTGCCGGACGACCGGGGCCGCGAACTCGTGCTCGTGTGCGCCGGCTGTACCGAGAACCGGGCGGGCTGAGGTGGCCGGGGCACCGCTGCCCGTCCGTAACGGTCTCGGTCCGGATCGCATCCGGATGCCGGCAGGGCTCGGCGCGGAGACCGTCGCCGAATTCCTCGTCGACACGTATCCGGACGAGCGGGCGCACTGGCTGTCGCTGATCGACGGCGGGGAAGTCGTCGACGAACACGGCAGGGTGGTCGACCGCGGCACCCGCTACGCGCCGACCCGGTTCGTGTACTTCTACCGCGACCCCGCACCCGAGATCCCGGTTCCGTTCGAGATCGACGTCCTCCACCGCGACGACCACCTCGTGGTCATCGACAAGCCCCACTTCCTCGCGACCATCCCGAGGGGCGCGCACATCACCGAGACGGCGGTCGTGCGGCTGCGGCGCGCGCTCGACCTTCCCGATCTCACGCCGGCGCACCGGCTCGACCGGATGACGGCCGGTGTGCTGGTGTTCCTGATCCGGCCGGAAGACCGCCGGGCCTATCAGGAACTGTTCGTCTCCCAGCAGGTCACGAAGGAATACGAGGCCGTCGCCGGGCACGATCCCGCGCTGGAGTTTCCGCGGACGATCCGCAGCCGCATCGTCAAGGAACACGGGATCATGACGGCCACCGAGGAGCCGGGAGAACCGAACAGCGAAACCGTCGTCGACCTGATCGAGACCCGGGACGGCCGCGCCCGCTACCGACTGCTGCCGAAGACCGGCCGGACGCACCAACTGCGGCTGCACATGTCGTCGCTGGGCCTGCCGATCGAGGGCGACAACTACTACCCGGACTTCCGCCGATCCGAGCCCGGCGACTTCTCGACGCCGTTGCGGTTGCTGGCGCGGGCCATCGAGTTCACCGATCCCCGCTCGGGCCGGGTCCGCCGGTTCGAGAGTCGCCGCACACTCGGGTGGTGACCGGTTCGGAGAGGTCCGCGGCGGCGTGAAAGAATGGGTCCTCGTGAAGACCTTCGAATCCCTGTTCGCCGAGCTGACCGAGCGTGCCGCTACCCGCCCCGAGGGGTCCGGCACCGTCGCCGCCCTGGACGCCGGCGTCCATTCGCAGGGAAAGAAGATCCTCGAAGAGGCGGGTGAGGTGTGGATCGCCGCCGAGCACGAGAGCGACGAGGCGCTCGCCGAGGAGATCTCCCAACTGCTGTACTGGACGCAGGTGCTGATGGTGGGTAAGGGCCTGAAACTCGAGGACGTCTACCGACATCTGTGATCGGTGATCGAGACTCCTCCACCCGCTCCCGAAAGGAACCCTCCGCCATGCTGCGCGTCGCAGTCCCGAACAAGGGCTCGCTGTCCGAGTCCGCCGCCGAAATCCTCTCCGAGGCCGGTTACCGCCGTCGCACCGACTCCCGCGACCTGACCGTCCTCGACCCGTCCAATCAGGTCGAGTTCTTCTTCCTGCGCCCCAAGGACATCGCGATCTACGTCGGCTCCGGCGAACTCGATCTCGGTATCACCGGCCGCGACCTCGCCCGTGATTCGGGGGCCCCGGTCGCCGAGCGGCTGTCGCTCGGCTTCGGCCGCTCCACGTTCCGGTACGCCGCCCCCGCGGGCAAGGACTGGAAGGTCGAGGACCTCGCCGGGCTCCGGATCGCCACGTCCTACCCGAACCTGGTGCGCGACGACCTCTCCGCACGCGGGATCGAGGCGTCGGTCATCCGCCTCGACGGCGCCGTGGAGATCTCCATCCAGCTCGGGGTCGCCGACGCCATCGCCGACGTCGTCGGCTCCGGCCGCACGCTGCGCCAGCACAACCTGGTCGCGTTCGGTGACACCCTGTGCGACTCCGAGGGTGTGCTCATCGAGCGCGCCGGTTCGCCCGCCGACGATTCCGCGCGCAACCAGTTGGTCGAGCGGGTGCGCGGCATCGTCTTCGCGCAGCAGAATCTGATGCTCGACTACGACTGCCCGAAGACGATCCTCGACGACGCGCTGAAGATCACCCCCGGACTGGAGTCGCCGACGCTGTCGCCGCTCGCCGACGAGAACTGGGTCGCGGTCCGGGCGATGGTCCCGATCAAGGGCCACAACGGGGTCATGGACGAACTCGCGGACCTCGGCGCCAAGGCCATCCTCGCGTCCAACATCCGGTCCTGCCGCGCACTCTGATCCCGTTCCGCCGCAAGACGATCCGCGCTCGCTCCGCTCAGGGGCGGGCGCGGACCTGTACGGTCTGGGCGATCCGGCCCACGGCCCCGGTCTCGTCGTAGAGCACGCCCGCGCACATGCCCACTCCGTCGGGGCCGATGGAGGTTTCGGAGCTGACACCGACCCAGTCGCCCTCGGGCACCCGGAAGATGTGCACGGTGAGGTCGGTGTTGAGGAACGTCCAGTGCGCCGGATCGAGCTTCGATCCCACGCCGTTGGCGATGTCCGCGATGGCGAACAGCCGCTCGAGCGGCGTCATGGTCTCGCCGAGCACCAGTGCGGGCCGCGGCTTCGCCCACAGCTTGCCCGGTCCCTCGCACCCCATTTCGGCGATCCACCGCCAGTCGAGGGTGGTGAGGTAGCCGGAATTCCAGATGCCGCCGAACGTGCCGTCCCGGCCGGCGGATCGCGGTTCCAGCGGCGGGTCGACGACGTGGACGGCGTCGCCGGTGTCGACGGTCTCCATGCGCCAGGCCGAGCCCCGCGCCACGGCACGCGGCCGATCGCCGACGGTCCACAATTCGGCGACCACCAGCTCCACCCGGCGTCCCGGTCGTTGCACCCAGGACCGGACCTCCAGTTCGGCGATCGGGATGGGACCGAGGATCTCGACGACCACGCGGGTGAGGCGTGCGTCCTCGCGTGCGGCGCACCGTTCGAGCGCCCGCACGAGCAACGCCGACGGGGGAGCGCCGTGCTGCATCGTGTCGGCCCACACGCTGATCGTCAGATCCGTGCTGCCGAACCGCTCGACGGTGATCTTCTGGTCCGAGTCCACGTCCGGCGCACCCAGTGCTTCCGAACCGAGTGGTACGTAATAGGACTCGGAACTCATTCGACTATCTCCTCGAAACCCGGCGCGTCTTCGGCGGGCCCCTCCGGCCATCCCGGGTAGGGAGGCGGCGTTCCGCCGAACGAGGGGCACAGGGACTTATGATCACACCAGTCGCAGAGCCGGCTCGGCTTGGGTCGGAAATCTCCGGTGACACCGGCGGCCAGGATGGCCTTCCAGATCGCCGACAGCGTGCGCTCGAAGCGCAGCAGTTCGTCCTCGTCGGGCGCGTAGGTGAGGACCGTCCCGGACGCGAGGTACAGCAGCCGCAGCTGCGCCGGGACGATGCCCCGGGTGCGCAGCAGGACCAGTGCGTAGAACTTCATCTGGAACAGCGCCTTGGACTCGGACATCTCGCGGGGTGCGCGACCGGTCTTGTAGTCGACCACCCGCACCTCACCGGTGGGGGCGACGTCGATGCGGTCGACGAATCCGCGGAGCAGCACCCCGTCGGCGAGTTCGGTCTCGACGCGCTGTTCGCACGATTCGGCCTCGAACCGGGTGGGGTCCTCCAGTTGGTAGTAGGCGGTGACGAGGGACCGCGCCTCGTCGAGGAACGACTCGCGCTGGTCGACGGGGACCAGATCGATCAGGTCGGGGGCCTCGTCCAGGAGGCGCTCCCACGACGGGAGGACGAGGTCGACGGCGCGGGCAGGAACCCGTTCGGCGGCGGGGAGCCCGAACAGCGTCTCCAGCGCGGCGTGCACCACCGTGCCCTTCACCTGCGCGCGCGACGGCGCCTCGGGGAGCCGGTCGACGGCACGGAAGCGGTAGAGGAGCGGGCACTGCTTGAAGTCGCCGGCGCGGGACGGTGACAGGGCGGGGCGCCTGCGGGTGGCCGAAGTGTCGCCGGGCTGTGACGGGGAACCCTTTGTGACGGGGGCTGGCGACTCTGAGATGCTCACACCTGGCAGGGTAGGCCCCCGGTCCGACAGTCGTGTCGGGGCTGCGGGGCGGGCGCCGGACGGCGCCGGACGAACAGGCTGAGGAGTCGGTGACGATGGTGGGACGCGAAACGCGACCGAGTGGACCGTTTCGGGTGGGCGATCGCGTCCAGTTGACCGACGGCAAGGGCCGGCACTACACGGTCAACCTGGAGGCGGGCAAGGAGTTCCACACGCACCGCGGCGGAATCCTGCACGACGACCTGATCGGCACCGACGAGGGCAGCGTGGTCAAGTCGACCAACGGCACCCCGTACCTCGCGCTGCGACCGCTGCTCGCCGACTACGTGCTGTCGATGCCGCGCGGCGCGCAGGTGATCTACCCGAAGGACGCGGCTCAGATCGTCCACGAGGGTGACGTGTTTCCCGGCGCCCGGGTGCTCGAGGCCGGCGCCGGGTCCGGAGCGTTGACGTGCTCGCTGCTCCGTGCGGTCGGGCCCGAAGGCCGGGTCATCTCGTACGAGGTGCGCGACGACCACGCCGAACACGCGGTGCGGAACGTCGAAACGTTCTTCGGGGAACGCCCCGAGAACTGGGACCTCACCATCGCCGACGTCGCCGAGTTCGACGCCGAGGCGGCGGGCGGCCCGGTCGACCGGGTGGTCCTCGACATGCTGGCCCCCTGGGACGCGCTGCCCGCGGTGTCCAAGGCGCTGGTCCCCGGCGGTGTGCTCATCGTCTACGTCGCGACTGTGACGCAGCTCTCCAGGGTCGTCGAGGCGATGCGCGAGCAGGAATGCTGGACCGAGCCGCGGTCCTGGGAGTCGATCGTCCGTGGCTGGCACGTCGTCGGGCTCGCCGTGCGGCCGGAACACCGGATGCAGGGCCACACCGCGTTCCTGGTGAGCGCCCGTCGTCTCGCCGAGGGAACCGTCACCCCCAAGCCGCAACGCCGGTCGGGTAAGGGCTGAGATACGCCTTCGGCGGCGCCCGGAGCGGGCGCCGCGGAAGGCGAGGAGCTAGCTGCAGCCCGCGCGTGCCATGCCCAGCAGGGTGCACGTGCTCTCGTCCGAGACCTTCCACACGCCGTCGACGTTCTCCCACGTCCACGCCGTCGGGGCGGCCGTGCCGTGCGGACTCACGATCGCGACGTTCGCCGTCGCGGTATCGCCCTCCACCTGCACGTCCGTGACCGTGAAGGACACCGGGTAGTTGGCCATGGCAGCGGTCATCGCCTCGAGATTCGGGCGGCGTTCGTCGCCGTCGACGACCACGACGGTCTTCTCGTCGACCGGGCGGGCCGGGTCCACGAGCAGCTGGAGCGTACCGAGCAGTTCCTCCGACGTGGGGGCCGCGACCGCCGCGTCTGCCTGGGACGACGTGGCCGCGGACGTCGCCGCAGCGGTGTCGGAAGCGTCGTCCGACGAGCAGGCCGACATCCCGAGCGCGAAGACCACCGCGCCGGCGGCGACCACGGACCTACCGATGAAGGATCTGCCGTTCAGGGGCTTGCGGATTATCACGACGAACCCTTTCGTTACACAGAACAGAGAGGAACTGCTCGACAGGTAGGTAAGGCTAACATGAGAGTTTCGGTGGCCCGGGGCGTCACGTATGCCGATTCGCAATCGGCAGAATCCGTGTCACGGCGCAGAATTCGGGCAGTGCCGGTAGCGTTGATAGATCTCATTGGGAGGAGACGCACATGAGCTCGACAGAGAACCCCGATTCGGTTGCGGCCGCACGAGAGCTCGAGGCGTTGCGCGCAGAGGCGTCGGCACTGCGTAGGCAGCTCGCGGAGTCGCCGGAACAGCTTCGTGAGATGGAATCGCGAGTGGACTCGCTGTCCATCCGGAACACCAAGCTGATGGACACCCTCAAGGAGGCCCGTCAGCAGCTCATTGCGCTTCGAGAGGAAGTCGATCGCCTCGGCCAGCCGCCGAGCGGGTACGGCGTGCTGCTCGGAGTGCACGACGATCAGACGGTGGACGTGTTCACCTCCGGACGCAAGATGCGGTTGACCTGCTCCCCGAATGTCGACGCCGAGACCCTCAAGCTCGGCCAGACCGTGCGTCTCAACGAGGCACTCACGATCGTGGAAGCGGGCACTTTCGAGCGCGTCGGTGAGATCAGCACGCTGCGCGAGGTCCTCGACGACGGTCAGCGTGCTCTCGTGGTCGGCCACGCGGACGAGGAACGGATCGTCTGGCTGGCCGAACCCCTCGCCACCGTCTTCGCGGAGAGCGAGAGGGAGTCGGTCGCGTACGACGCCGAATCGCCCACCCGCAAACTGCGGCCGGGCGACTCCCTCCTCGTCGACACCAAGGCCGGGTATGCGTTCGAGCGGATCCCCAAGGCCGAGGTCGAGGATCTCGTTCTCGAAGAGGTTCCCGACGTCCACTACGACGACATCGGCGGCCTGGGCCGGCAGATCGAGCAGATCCGCGACGCCGTCGAGCTGCCTTTCCTCCACAAGGACCTGTTCCACGAATACGAGCTCCGCCCGCCGAAGGGCGTGCTCCTCTACGGTCCGCCCGGGTGCGGTAAGACGCTCATCGCCAAGGCGGTCGCCAACTCGCTCGCGAAGAAGATCGCGGAGGCCCGGGGGCAGGACAGCAAGGAAGCCAAGTCCTACTTCCTCAACATCAAGGGCCCCGAGCTGCTGAACAAGTTCGTCGGCGAGACC
>JBCEBZ010000295.1:0-16117 GCA_039206675.1 Rhodococcus sp. (in: high G+C Gram-positive bacteria)
CGGCTACATTCTTCCCGGCATCGGCGACGCGGGCGACCGTATCTTCGGTACCAAATAGCAGGTGCCGCAGCTACCGTCGGCCCCGCAGGTCACGGGGCGGCGGTTTCCGGCATTTCGACCTCGGGGTCCGGATCCGCGGGGAATCGCCGTGCGAGTGCGCTCGTGATTTCGATGTGACGCAGCAGGAAGGCGCGCTCGTCGAGCCGCTTGCGCCGCAGCCAGCCGGTGACCTCGTCGTTGCATTTGCTGGCGTTGCAGGAGCCGCAGGCGGGGGCGATGTTGTCGAGGGTGTACCGCCCGCCGCGGGACAGTGCCTGTACACAGTCGCGTTGCAGCGGTTTGTCGGTCGCCCCGCAATACGCGCAGCCGCCCCACGCCTCGGTGAGGGCACCCCACTGCTCGTCGGTGAGGTCGTGCTCGACACTGTCCATCCGACGCTTGCGTTTACGGGCTCCCCTGGCCTTGCGACTTCGGTTGACCGCCATCGCCCCAGCGTAGGGCTCGGGACGGGTCGGCCGGCGACGGGGGCACGCTCTGCTCGAAGTTGAACACGTTCTCCGGGTCGTAGGTGGCCTTGACCTCGCGCAGTCGCTCGCGGTGGGAGCCGTAGTACTCGCGCTCCCAGTCCGACGCGGCGGCGTTGGGCACGTTGACGTAGGCGCCGTCGCCGTAGGGACGCAGCGCGCGCCAGAAGTCGGCGGCCCAGCCCAGCGCCACCGAGTTCAGGTCGGGGTCGTTCCACGCCGCGCCCGGCTCGCAGTAGAACAGCGCGTCGCGGTGCGGGAACGCGGATCCCCCCGGCGGCGTCTGACGCACGGCCCCACCGAAGCTCGAGCAGAAGAAGTTGCTCGGCGGGCTGGGGGTGTTGTCCATGAAGCGGACGATCAGATCGATCGCCTCGTCGGGGAACGGGCGGGTGACGAACTGGGAGTAGAACTTCCAGAAGGGGACGTCGTTCGGCCCCCTGTCCACGCCGCTGTACACGGTGGGCCACGCGTCCTCCGTCACCGTCACCTCGGGACTGCCGATCGCCAACAGCGAGCGCAGTTGGTCCTCGAGTTCTGGCCGCGAACCGCCGTACAGCAGCGCCGACAGCTCGACCGCGGTGGAGTCCGCCTCGAGTGCGCTCGTCAGCCGCTCGTCGGCGACCGGCGCCTCGCGCTGCCATGCGCGAAGCAGATCACCCAGGTCGCCGTGGCCCGTCCACCTCGCGACCAGGAATGTGACGTTCGACAGCTCGTGCAGCCTCAACGTGTAGGACGTCGCGATCCCGAAGTTGCCGCCGCCTCCACCACGGCACGCCCACAGCAGGTCGGAGTTGCTGTGCTCAGAGGCCTCCACGACCTTCGCCGAACGCGCGCCGTCGGCGACCACGACCTCCGCGGCGAGCAGGTTGTCGCAGGCCATACCCATGCTGCGGGTCAGTAGCCCGAAGCCACCCCCGAGAATCACACCGCCGAGTCCGACGCCGCCCTCCGAGCCGGTCGGAACGGCGAAGCCGTGTCGCCCCAGCGCCGCGACCGTCTCCATCTGCGTCAGACCCGTTCCCACCGTCGCCGTGCGCGCCGATTCGTCGATTACGATGTCCTTCATCCGGCTGACGTCGATCACGACGCCGCCGTCGAGCGACGACCAACCCTCGAGGCTGTGGCGTCCGCTGCGCGCACGCAGGGCGATGCCTTCCTCTCGGGCCCAGCGGACAGCGTTGACCACGTCCTGCGTGTTGCAGCAGAACACGATCGCCTCCGGGTAGCGGGAATACAGCCGGTTCCAGCCGACCCGAGCCTCCTCGTACCCGGAGTCGCCCGGACGCACCACGTCACCGGTGAGCACGTTGGTCGTGGCGGTGAGGGGCTGCGCCGCGCGGTCAGTGCGAGAAGACATCGGCGTCTCCGGGCTCGGTGTCCAGTACCTCGCGTTTGAATATCATCAGGTAGGCGAAGTACACCCCGCCCGCGAGGAGCAATCCGACCGCAATCAGTATCGAGGTCAACGCGGTTGAGGGCGATACGATCACGAACACCACGAACGCCGACCACACCAGTGCGCAGATCGCGACCGGCATCTCGAAGCGCCCGAGATCGAACGCGCCCTCCTTCCGATCCAGCCGTGTGCGGACCGCAAGATAGAGGACGACGATCCCGCCGTAGAGGACCGCCGAGATGACCGTTCCCACCGTGAGCAATTCCAGCAGTGCGCCGCCAGGCAGCGCGGCCATCAGGACGACCCCGACGACGACGATCAAGATGGTCGCCGGAATGGGTGTCTGCGTGCGCGGGTTGACCCGGCGCATCATCCGGTGAGCGGGGAAGCGTGCGTCGCGCGACATCGCGAACACCATTCGCGAGCAGGTCGCCAGGGTCACCATCCCCGCGCCGAAGAAGGCGAACGCGATCGCGACCAGCAGTGTCCTTTCCATCACCGGACCCAGCTGATCGCGCAGGATCGCCGCCACCGGCGTGTCACTGTCGCTGATCCGGGGAACATCCTTGATCGCGATCGTGAGCGCGATCAGAAACACCAGTCCCAGCACCGCCGCCGCCGCCACCGATCCCACGATCGCGCGCGGGACGCTGCGAAACGGATCCTTGGCCTCCTCAGCCATGTTCGCCGCGGAGTCGAAGCCGACGAGCGTGGCGAGCCCCATGATCGTTGCAGCCATCAACCCGCCGCCGACGGCGAAATAATTGGGGGCGCCCTCGGCGACACCGCGGGAGGTGAGGTTGCCGACCGAGCCCTCGCCCGTGATCGCCACGGCGACGAAGAGCCCGATCGCCAGCACCACGACGATCACCAGTTCGAGCCCCACCGCGCCCGACGTGATCAAGCCGACGAGGCGCGTGGAGAACACGACGAGCACCGCCTGGACAAGCACCACGACGAGCGTGATCACGCGTGCCGTGCCCTCGTCGGGCTCCATGCCGAACAGCGGCATGAGGGCGGAACTTGCCATCGCGTTGTCGACCGTCACCACGCCGAGCGCCAGGTAGCAGAAGGTCAGCCAACCGAACAACCAGCCGACTTTCGGGTTGGCCAGCCGTGAAGCCCATTGGTAGGAGGAGCCGCTGAGTGGGATGCGAGCCGCGAATTGCGCGATCACCAGCGCCACCAGGATCTGCCCCAGGGCCACGACGACCCAGAGCCAGATTCCCACCGGTCCCGCGTCGCGGAGTACGTCGTCGTAGGTGCCGAAGATCCCGACCGCCACGGAAATGAACGCGAACGAGACGGCGAACACCTGAAACGAGCCCAGAGTTCGCTTCAGCTCCGGTTCGTAGCCGCAGTCCTGACATTCTTGATCGGCAGCCTGCGAGCCCATTACGCCTTCTGTCGTCATCTCGGCCGCCTCACGTTCGATCGGGAACTGCGGAGAGGGTGCATCATTTCGAAAAAGACTCGCGACAACGGGACTCGTTCCACGATCGGAGCGAGACCGGTCTGTTTCATCGTCCTCCTCGCGTGAACGGATGTCAGTGATGGTTCGTCTTTCTAAATACTCCGTCTTCGCACGGCGCGCGCCCTCGCACACGTCTCGGCCGCCGGGGCCATAGGCGCCGGCGGCCGAGAATCTGCAGGTCCGCTAATCCAAGTCGTCTACTCCGAGTCGTCGTCACATCACATCCAGGGCATGTCGGGATCGAGCGAGTGGGAGATCACCCCGTCGTCGGGCTCGAGGGGGTAGTTGACCTGATGGACGGTCGCGGATGCGGGGCCGAAGAGGGACGTGCCACCGGGCTCGACCAGGGTGGTGCCGGGCTCGACGAGAGTGACCTGCGGGGGCACGTCCTCGTCCGGGGCGTCGCAGGCGACCATGGGCCATGCATTGGCGCAACCGATGCGGTCTCTGACCTCGACCTTGTACGGGGAGAGCCCGGAGTCCGGGGAGACGACCTGAGGCCACGTCGACTGCGCGGGTGCGGCGACGGCAGTGGCGCTCTGGGCCATGAACATCCCGATTCCGAGGGCGGCGCCCGTGGCGGCTGCGGCGGCGATGCGGGTCTTGGTCGAGTTCATTGCGTTGCTCCTGAGTGTGGTGTGTGGGTTTCCGTGTCCCTTGTGGACTGACATCAGTCTTCGCCGTAACGGGGGCCCACCAACGCCCCCTAGAGGGGTGGTCGACCCTCCATCCGGGGGTGGAGTTTTTAACCCCGGGGGGTGTTACCAAAGTGGGAACGGACGCTGGTCTGTCGCCGCCGGTGACGTCAGAGGTACAGGTCGACGAGCGTGCTGACCAGCGACCAATGCGTCGGTCGGGCCCGCAATGTCCTCAGTTCGGGGTAGACGATGCGGAAGGTGCGCGCGAGGGCGACGCTCAGCCCGCCGGTGATGTCCGGGAGTCCTGATCGGGTGTCGACCGCGAGGACGCCGCCGAGCGGCGGGTAGTCGGTCAGTCGCTCGAGGATCGGGCCGACCCGGAGATGCGGGCCGAGTTCCCGGAACAACCCGATGTTCTCCTGCAGGCCTCTGGTGATAGGCAGGTCGGTGAGTTCGATGACGGTCCGGTGCTGAGCCGCGGCGTCAGCCTGGGCGACGACCAGCAGGTCGTACAGCTTCCCGGTGACGACGTCGTCGAATCGGTGAAAGTCGTCTCTCACGACGCCGATGCTGGCGGCCACCCGGAAGATGTCCTCGAACTGGTCGAACGTCATGAGCGACCCGTGGCTTCCGACCTCCGCACCGTCCATCAGGTGATCATCCTCCCCGATGTCACCCGGGAATGTCATGTTCCTCCGTCCGCCGGCATGATCTCGCCGCGGTCACGGCACTGCCCGGCTGGAATCGTGTTGTCCGGCACGAAGTCCTGCGGGGTGGACGGGGTGGGTTGTGCCCGACCACCGACAGCGGGTACAGCGAAGGTATGAGTCGGTGGGAGCGGCGCGGGGCTCGGTGGTGGCCGTTGGCGGCCGCCGCGATGCTGGTCGTCGTGCTCGCGCTGTGCGGGGTGGTTCCCGTGTGGCCGGGACTGGTGCATCTCGTCGCGTTGCCGCCGCTGGATCAGTTCGCGGACCTGCGACTTCTGCTGGTACGCACCGAGTCGTGGCCGCAGTTCCTGTCGTTGCTGGCCGTCGTGTCGGCCGTGCGGATTGTGCTGATGGCCTGGCTGCTCGGCGGTCTCGACACGAGGCGTATCCGCTTCGCGACGGCGTTCTACGCGACTGCTTTCGGTCCCGTCCTACTGGCGTCGTCCGCCGATGCGACCGCCTACGCGATGCTGTATTCGCGGGCGTTCTGGCCGGCGGTTGCACTCGTCGCGGTGGTGGTGGTGATACTCGGGCCGGTGCCGTGGCAGGGCGGCGCCGGCCTGCGCGCGGCGATGGGGCGGGCGTGGCGCAGGGGCCTGCGGATCGAGGTGATGGTGCCGTACTGCGCGGCGATCCTCGCACTGGGCGCCCTGGCGGACCGCGCCCCCGGCCTGACCGTGCTGCTCGTGCCGGTATCCGCGGTGGCGACGGGACTGACGGTGTGGGCGATGGGCCGGGCGCCGCTCAGGCGGCCCGTCGCGGCACTCGCCGCCGTCCTCGTCGCGTCGACGGTCGTGTCGGTGATCTTCGTTCGGACCCGTGCATACGACGATCCGGAACCCGGACCACGACAGGCAGGTTCGCTGCTCCTGATGTCCGGCATCGACTCACGCTCGGGGGAGGGGGCGATGTACCGGGCCGACGTGCAGCGGCTGGGGTATGAATGCGAACAGGTGTACTACTTCTCCTACGCCGGAACCGGTGACGGGCAGCCCCGACGCGACGCCACGTGCCCGATCCGGACCGGCGCCCCGTACGAACCGGTCGACACCCAGCGACCCGTCGGGGAACAGGTCGCCCTCCTCGCCGAGCAGGCAGCGAACCTGCAGCGGCCGTTGACCGTTGCCGCACATTCCCACGCCGGCTGGATCGCGTGGGAAGCGGTCGCCGCGGGTCGGGCACAGGTCGACGTGCTGATCCTGGTGGGTGTGTTCCCGGAGACCCCGCTCGGGTTTCCCCCTCCGGACGTCGAACGGCCGGGCAGGGTGTTCGGCGACCTGCTGCGCTGGGCGGTGCCCGCGATCGAGTTCGCCTTCTTCCCCTTCGACCCCGACACGCCCGCGGCGCGGCAACTGCTCGGGGACGCGGGCAGCGCACAGGCCGTCCTCGGCGAGACACTGCCCGAAGGGATGCGTGTTCTCAGTATCGCGTCGGCTGCCGATCTTCCGCTGATGCCGCACGGCTGGAGGTCGGACGTCGAACGCAACGGCTGTCCGGTCCGCGCCGCACACTCGTCGATGCCCCACTCCGCCGCCTTCGACGACGAGGTGATCCGGTTCCTCAACCACCGGGACCCGTTGCCCTGCCCGGTATGGCGGGACTGGGGTGCGGTCGTGATGCAGGCCTTCGGGGTACCCCCGAGTGAACGCTGACGAAAATGTGCGGAAGCGGACGGGACGATTTCGCGGACGCCGGAGCATCGGCCGGAGTTAAATGGAATGACACAGGCGTAAAGGATTTCGGCACAGGGTAAGCCCAACTCAAGGTCCGTCGCCGCCCGTTCCGGTCTCGTTCACGGCGCGGGAGGCAGAGCGTCGGGGTGCGCGATGATCGAAGCGATGACAGGGCTCCTCACGAGGAGAAACGAACCCGCCGATGCTCGATCCGAACCGCCCGAACAACCCGATCACGCCGCCGCTGTCGGTGGTGTGGCGCTCGGAAGACTCCTCGCGGCGGCGATACTGTCACCGGCACAGGCGTCGCTGCTCGTTTCCGACGCGCTCGATCAACTCGAACCGGTCCGCAGCGAAGGGCCGGACCGTATCCGTCTCCGCAACGTGACGGTGTCCGACAGCGGCCATCTCACGATCGAGTACGGACGCGGTGGGGTGTCCGGGCAGGACGTGAACGAGGCGGTTGCCGGGCTGTTCCGAAGCATCGCGACGAATTGTCGCGGTTCCGCCCTGCCCGACCGATTGCACGAATCGCTCGTCGAAACAACAGATCTCGATGCGCTGCTGCGACGAGTTCGTCTGGCGATCGAACCCGACGTCGATCCCGCCGAGGAGCGGCGGAAACGCTGCCAACTCGCCCGGCTGGTCGCGGCGACGACGGCACGGCCACGCCCCGACACCCCGACAGTGGAGGAGCGGACGGCCGGTGCGCCGCCACCGGTGGCCACCGGTTCCACTCTCGCATCACCGGGCTGGTTCCCGCCGGTCCGGAATCCGTGGCATCGCAGGAGGAGACGGCCGTCCCGCAGGCAGGGCGCTCTCGGCGTCGTCGTCATCGTGATCCTGTTCGCCGCGGTGTGGGCGGCGCCGCGGGCGTGGTCGGAGCTGCGCCGAGGCTGGGACGCCGTCCTGAATCCGGTGAATCCCGAGGATCAGAATCAGATTCGGCCCGTGTCGCCGCCGCCACCGGAGCCCACGGTCGGCCTGCCCACGCCGGCCACGACCGATGCAGGACGCGTGCCGCCGCCGGTCGACGTCGGCGCTCCCGGCAGCGCAGGGCCGATCACGCTCGTCACGGCCACGCGCGCCAACGGGGAGTGCGGTCCCGGGCAGGCGTGCGCGATCCGCGTCGACGTCCACCTCGATCCGGCGGCGACTGTCGATGCCGTGACCTGGACGGTGAATGTGTATGACCGCTGTTCGGGTGAGGTGCGGGCGGGCGGAGACGTGTCGGAGCGTGTTCAGCCCGGGTCGCAGCAGGTGTACGGCATCGTCCGGACCGATCTGCCGCCCGGGGCCGCGCTGGCCGTCGCGGCGATCACGAGGGCCCCGGCGACGGCTGCGTCCGAGCCGCTGTTGATGCCCGCCGAGAACGCACGCTGCTGAGTGCCGGGGGCGGCCATGCAGGACGGCAAGCACGAATCCGATCCGTGGATCGTCGGGGCGGCGGTCGTCCTCGTCGTGCTCGGTCTCCTGAATCTGACGGCGACCGGGATGACGGGGCACGCCGTTCGCCATCTCCTCTTCGCGGCGGCCGGACTCGCGATCATGTGGGTGGTGTCCCGCCTGCGGATGAGTGATCTCCGGACCTTCGGCTGGGCGGTGTTCGCGGTGGCGACGCTGTTGCTTGCGGCCGTTCCCCTCGCGGGCGTCGCGACGAAGGGCGCGCAGCGGTGGCTGAACTTCGGCGTGTTCACCGTTCAGCCCTCGGAGTTGGCCAAGCTCGCCCTGGTTCTGGTGCCCGCGGGCATGCTCGCGGGTGGGTTCACCCTCGCACGATTCCTCGCGACCCTGGCGATCGCAGCGGTGCCGGTGGCGCTCGTCGCGGTCCAACCCGACCTGTCGACGGCCGTCGTGCTCGTCGCGACGGCCGGATTCATGCTCATCCTCGCGCGGGTCCCGCTGCTGCCGCTGGTCCCGTTGTTCGTGCTGGGGATCGCGTCGCTGCCGCTCGCGGTGTTGTTCCTCCGGCCGTATCAGCTCGAACGGGTGCACGTGTTCCTGTCGAGCAACGCAGACCCGGCAGGTGCGGGATGGGCAGAGTTGCAGGCGAACATCGCGATCGGCAGCGGCGGCCTGTGGGGTCTGGCGCGTGAGCCGCTGTACGACGTGAGGGCACAGTTTCTTCCCGAATCCGAGCATGATCTGGCGTTCGCCAGCCTGGTGTACGGGTGGGGTCTGATCGCCGGCCTGGCCGTCGTGGTGGCGACCTCCGTGATCGTGTGGCGGGCCGCACTCGCTGCGCGCACGGCACGGACCCGGGAGGCTGCACTCGTCGCGGCCGGAATCGGTGGGCTGTTCGGAATCCACGCGCTGGTGTCGATCGGTCAGAGTCTGTCGCTGCTACCCCACACCGGGATGCCGATTCCCCTCTTCAGCTACGGGGGGACGGCCGCGATCGTCGGATTCGCCGCCATCGGACTGGTGCTCGCGGTGCGCCGAGACGGCGTCGCGCGACCGCTGTGGGCCCCCGACCCCGGGCGTCGGCGCCGTCCACGCGGAATGTCGGCGGGGACGATGACGATGATCGCCGCGCTCGTCGCGATGTCGGTGTTCGCCTGGCAGGTGCAGCACGACCGGGGCGCGGAGTATCGGGCGATGAGCGATGCGCAGATGATGCGGTGCATCCGCCTGCCCGCCGAACGCGGACTGATCGTCGACCGCAACGGCGTCCCCCTCGTGGTGAATGTGGCAGAGTACGCCGTTGCCGTGGTCGCCCGGATGTTCGACGACAGCGACAATGACGCCCGCAACCGGCTCGCCGCGCTGCTCGCGAAGTCACCCGACGAGTTGGCCGACCTGATCGACGCCGGCGGCGAGGGCGAAACCCAGGTCGCCGTGGGCAGGGTCGCGCCCGACCAGGCTCGGCGCATCGTGGATGCGCGGATTCCCGGTGTCCTCGTGGTGCCGTCCGGTCGCAGGCAGTACCCGTACGGTGCCGTGCTCGCGTCCATCCTCGGACACGTCGGAGTCGCCGACGGCGACGACATGGAACGGTGGCCACACCTCGCACTCGGGTCGCGGGTCGGCAAGGCGGGACTCGAGAAGCAATACGACGCTCTGCTCCGCGGCAGTGACGGCAAACAGTGCATGTACGTCGATCCGTCCGGCAATCCGGTCGCCACCGGTGAGCGTGTCGACCCGGTACGGGGCCACGATCTGCGCCTGCACCTCGACATCGGCGTGCAGAATCTGGCCACCGACGCGCTCGCGGAGGCGATGCGGACCAGCAAGGGCGACCTCGGCGCCGCCGTCGTGATGGACGCGCGAACCGGAGCCGTGCTGGCTCTCGCGAGCGTCCCGGGCGCCGACAACAACGTCTACGGACCCCCGGCGGATCTCGTCGCGCTCACGGCGCAGAGCCAGACCCCGGGCCCGAGTCCGTTGGTCAACCACGCCACCCAGACCGCGGTGCCGCCCGGTTCGACCTTCAAGATCGTGGTCGCGTCGGCGGACATGCAGTACCCGGTGCTCTCGCCCGACGCGGTCATCGAGACCGGCGCGGCCTACACGTACGGCGGCCACACCTTCCGCAACTGGCAGCCGATGGGCCCGAACAATCTGCTCGGGGCGATCCAGTGGTCCGACAACGTCTACTTCTACAAGCTCGGTGAGCTTCTGGGGCCGGAGAAGATGGCCGACGTCGCGAGCCAACTCGGCGCGGGGCGGCGGTCCGGGATCGACCTGCCCGGTGAGGCGGAGGGATTTCTCGGAACCCCGGAGAACGTCGGAAGCATCGGGGCCACGTGGTATCCCGGGTCGACGCTGTTGATGGGTATCGGGCAGGGCACGGTCAGCGCGACCCCGATCCAGGTGGCGCGCTGGACGTCGGGGATCGCCACCGGCGCGATGGTGACACCTCAGCTGGCCGCGGCGTACGGGCCGGAACTGATCCCCATCCCCACCGCGGCGCCACAGCGGCTCGCGTTCGCGGACCGTCTCGATCCTGTCCGGGCGGGGATGCGCGCGTCCGCCGCCGCCGGGACCGCCGGGCAACTCGCGAGCCTGCCGGTACCGGCAGGCGCCAAGACCGGAACTGCGGAGGATCCGTCCGCGCCGGGGGAGGGACTCAACGCCTGGTTCTCCGCGGTGGCGCCGTTCGACGCCCCCGAGATCGTGGTCTCGGTGCTGGTCCGTGGAGGTGGTTTCGGGTCGGCGACTTCCGGCCCCGTGGTCAAGAAGATCCTCGAGCGCTACTTCCCACGACCACCGGCCCCGGCACCGATCCGGTAATCAGCTGCTGTAGGCGGCAACGACCTCGGGATGCGCGAGGCACGCGGTAGCACCTTCGGCGACACACGTGAGTGGGCGTTCGGCCGTCTTCACCGGGAACCCGAACGCCTCTTCGAGCAGCTGCGAGAGACCACGCAGCAACGCCCCGCCGCCGATGACGAGCAGCCCCTCCGACATCACGTCGCCGATCGCCTGGGGCGGAAGGTCTTCGAGGCACTCGGTCAGGGTGTGGACGATTCCGGTCGTGGTCGGCCGCAACGCATCCACGATCTCCTCGGTCTCGAGCGTGACGAACCGTGCCCGGCCGGTGACGGCGTCGCGGCCCTCGACGACGAGTGACTGACCGTCGTCGGTGTCCGGTGCGCCCAGCTTCGCACGCTCGGCGGTCAGCTCGCCGACGACGATGTTGTGCTCCGCCCGCAGGTACTGATACAGCGCGTTGGTCAATTCGTCCCCCGCGAGCCGGCAACTTCGGTGGGAGAGAATGCCACCGAAACAGATCGCGGTGACTTCCGAAGTGCCGCCGCCGATGTCGACGACGAGGTGGGCGCGCGGTTCGAGCGGGTTGATCCCGCAGCCGAGGGCGCCCGCGACCGGCTCGGGCACCAATCCCACCTTCCTCAGGCCGGCCTCGTGCCCGACCTCGAGCAGGGCCCTGCGCTCGAGCGGAGTGGCGCCGGCAGGCACCGAGATGACGGCCTTGGGCCGCACCCCGTATCGCCTGGCCGGCGACACCCGTTTGACGATCGCCGTCACGAAGGCCCGCGCCGACTCGAGGTCCACGATCACCCCGTCACGCAACGGCCGCACCGGGGTTATTCCGATGGGCGTCCGGCCGACGAGACTGCGCGCCTCGGTGCCGATGGCGAGAGCACGGTGCGGTTCCTTCGTCCGAACCAGCATGAAGGAAGGCTCGTTCAGTACGATGCCGTCGTCGGGAGTTCCGACGACAGTGTTGGCAGTTCCGAGATCGATACCAAGTCCACCCACGTCGGCCTCCAGAGGGATTCCACCGAGATGTGCTTGATGTTACGCAGCGGCAGCGTCATTCGGAAGGTATCGCGCTCATTGGAAGAATCCCGATAAGCGATCACGACCCGCCGGTCGTCACGCGAAGTCGAACATCGGTGGAAGCGCACCGATCATCAACGCCGCCCACACACCGAAGACGGGGAGATACCGGGTCTGCCAGCGTTCGGTGGACCCGAATTCGCGGCGGCCCCGGAGGAACCCGAGGATGAGAACGGCCGACCAGGTCAGGTTGACGAGGAGGACCAGGTTCATTCCGAGTGCGGCCACCTTGTTCGGGGTGAAGCCGAACTCCGCGATTCGAGTGAGCATGGCGAACAGCATCAGCAGGTCGACCGCGAGGGCGCTGACGACGAGGACGAATTGGAGGCGGTCGAAAAGGTCGGGCGGCAGGTAGGGATCGCGGGCGGAAATCGCATACAGCAGCAAGCCCAGGACGACGACCAGGATGAGGTCCATCAGGATCAGCAGGTTCCGGTCGACGTCGACCACGCTGCCGGTCGTCGCGAATGCGATGAGCAGCACCAGCAGCATGAGTGTCGTCAGCGGTGTGAACACACGCGTGAGGACGGGGGCGATGTTCTCCACGACGTTCTGTTTCGCCTCCACGAGCCATGCGGCGACGATGACTGCACCGGCCGCTCCGAACGGCAGCACCCAGTCTTCGACGACCCACTCGACGCTCAGGCCGAGGGCGTCGAATGCGTTGACCGTCAGACCGATGAGCACGCCGCCGCCGAGAGCGAGCAGAGTCAGGTAGACCACCCATTCGCCCGTGAATCGGATGAAGTCCATTCGCCTCCGGTCCGACCGCCACTGGCCGCCGACATACGCGACGCCGACCGCGAACCACAACGCGATCGGTGCATGGATCGCCGCGATCACCTCGGTGGAGCCGTTCGACACGAACGGGAAGACGTTCAGCAGCACCGCCGCCAGGGCGAACGGCACCACCAGTGCCGCGGCCAGTCGGAGCGTCACCTTCCGTTTCCACGCGAAGTATCCGGCGAGGAAGGGAAGAACGAACAGGCTGACATTGCGGGCGAGGTCCTGCTCGTCGAGTGTCGCCAAGCCTGCCTTGAGGGCGAGTGCTGCGCCGACCGCGAACCCGAGAACGACGAACAGTTCACGGGCAGGGCGAGTGCGATCGCCGTCCGGTGCGGCGGGCATCAGGACGAGTTGCTTCCACAGCCGATCGGAGTGCTCCCGCGCGAACTCGCGGGAGATGTCGTCCACGTTGCCCATCCGTTTGACCGCGACGAGGAAGGCCTCGTCGGTCCTCAGGCCGGCGGCGGACAGATCCGAAATCTGATCGCGTAGATGGTCTTCCATCTCATCCGTGTCGGCGGCGGATATCGCGTGACGGCGCTCGACATACCCCCGCCACTGGCCGATCTGCGATTCCAGTTCCTTGTCGGTATCCATCACGACCATCCTTCCGCGGCCGCCGGGGGCAGTTGGACGGAGCGCCACACCTGGCTCAGGGCGTCCGCGACCACGTCCCACTGGGCGCGCCGTTCCGCCAGCATGTCCCGGCCCTTGTCGGTGATCGTGTAGTGCTTGCGCCGGCGCCCACTGTCGGAGGCACCCCACGACGCCGACACCAATCCCAGCCGTTCGAGCCGGTGCAGCAGGGGGTACAACATGCCGTCGGTCCACTGGATCCGCCCGCCGGACAGGTCGTTGACTCGCTTCAGGATGGCGTACCCGTAGGACTCGCCCTCGGCGAGAATTCCGAGCACCAGGGGAGTGGCCGACGCGGCCACCAGGTCTTTCTCGATATGCATAGAACACCTATCCCTAGATCTGCTAGCCATCAACGTAGCAGACCGCCCGCCGCGCATTGACCTCTCGCTGCGGATCGACGCGAAGACTTTCGATCGACAACCCGGGGTTGACGCTGAATCGTCGTCAACTTAGAGTTGACGCATGGATAATCCGACGCCCGTCACCCCGCCCATCCGTCTCGACGACCTCATCGAGGCGATCAAGAAGGTGCATTCGGAGGCACCGCTCGAGCAACTCACCGACGCGGTTCTCGCCGCCGAACACCTCGGCGAACTCGCGGACCACCTCATCGGCCATTTCGTCGACCAGGCCCGCCGCTCGGGGGCGTCGTGGACCGAAATCGGCAAGAGTATGGGGGTCACCAAACAAGCCGCACAGAAGCGGTTCGTCCCCAAGGACCCCGGTCAGGCCTCGGACCTCGATCCGAATCAGGGATTCAGCCGATTCACTCCCCGCGCACGGCAGGTGGTGGTCGTCGCGCAGAACGAGGCCAGGGCCGCAGGCAACTCCGAGATCCTGCCCCAGCATCTCGTCCTCGGACTCCTGACCGACCCCGACGGGCTCGGCGCCCGGGCGATCGCCGCGCAGGGCGTGAATCTGGACACGGTCCGGCACGCCGCGACCGCGACGCTTCCGCCCGCCGTCGACGAGCTACCCGCGCTCATCCCCTTCGACGCCCAGTCGCGCAAAGCGCTCGAACTGACGTTCCGTGAAGCACTTCGACTGGGACACAACTACATCGGGACGGAGCATATTTTGCTCGCCCTGCTCGAGGTCGAGGACGGCGTCGGTGTGCTCGCCGGACTGGGTGTCGACAAAGCCGCGGTCGAGGAGAACATTGCCGCCGACCTCGCCGCCATCGTCGCCGCACGCACCGAGGAGTGAACTCGCACCGGCCCAGGGACACGTCCTCGCCGAACTTCCGTTGACGGAGGGGGCTGTCCGTGTTGTCGCCGGACTCGCGGTGAGCGGGAGCCGTCGCGCGGACTGCACCGCCCCATAGGTGAGTGGCAAAGCGTCCCCCGGCACCCTTTGCCGCTCACCTGTGGGGGCGGCCCTGGATCGACGACGCGTTCACGATGGCGTGACCGCGGACGGGCGGAGACACCGCCTCTATCGACGAGCCGGTACGAAGCGCCGCACCGCGCGGATCGTGGCGGCCGGCCGGGCCGGATGCCACACCTCGCGATCGGTGTACGACCAGGCATAGGTTGGGCTGCCGTCCCGAATGCAGTCGAGCAGCCGCGGTTCGTCGAGCTCGGCGGCCGACCATTCGTACAGCTGCTGGAGGCGTGGTCCGATCAGGCCGTAGTCCAGCAGCTCGCCGAGGTTGTGCTCGGCGGCGACGTACGCGGCGACGTCGTCTCCGAGTGGATCTCGGTCGGGGAGAACTCGTGAGAGCGAGAGGAAGATCCCCGTCATCGACAGGCGTGGATCGCCGAGCAGGGGTCCCGCCGGCGCGAGCCGCCCGAGCGCGAGACGTGGCGCCGCGACCAATGCATGGGCGAAGAGAACGCGGAGCAGCACGACGTTGAGAAAGAAGCGCTCGGGACGGCTCTCGGTTTCGGCGAGGCCGCGATGGTCGAGGTAGGCGGAGACGATGCTCGCATTGTGGGCCCGGTACCAGGTGCGTGCGGTCGGATCGGCAACGAACAGCATCCACAGGTCGACCGCGTGCGACGACGGCGTCCCACCCATGCCGCCGCTACGGGCGACGGCCTCGCACCCGTCGCGCAGCAGGCGCTCGTTGACTGCCCGCCACCACGGACTCCCGGGCGGCGATGCGTCGAGCGCAGCCAGCACACCGCGGCCGACCTGCCAGCGCATGAACGACAGCGCCGCACGACGAAACGGCAAATGCCGCGGTGCGTTGCCCACCGGACCGTGATACGTGCGGGCGCTCAGTTCGAGGCGGGCATCTGGATCGTCACGCACGGCGTGGACCTGGCCGGACGCCCAGTCTGCGGCGGAACCTCGGGTACTCACCGTCCCATTGTCGGACCGGACCGGTGCGGGAGGAAAGGGCAGGACGCGCGGAAACGCGTCACCGGAAGGCGATGTACTTCACCTCGAGGTATTCCTCGATGCCCTCGCTGCCGCTTTCCCGGCCGAGCCCGGATTCCTTGACACCTCCGAACGGTGCGGCGACGTCGGAGATGATGCCGCGGTTCACCCCGACCATCCCAGCCTCGAGGGCGTTCGAGACCCGCAGTGCGCGTTCGAGTCCCTCGGTGTAGATGTAGGCGGCCAAACCGTATTCGGTGTCGTTGGCGGCGGCGATGCCGGCTTCTTCGCCGTCGAATCCGATGATCGCGGCGACCGGGCCGAAGACTTCCTCCTTCAAGATCCGGGCGTGCGGCGCAACCTCGGTGAGCACGGTGGGCTCGTAGAAGTAGCCTTCGCCCGCTCCCACGCATCCGCCGGTGGTGACCACGGCACCCTTCCCGATGGCGTCGTCGACCAGATCGGCGACACTTGCGCGTTGCTTCTCGCTGACCAGCGGTCCGACCTGGGTGCCGTCGAGGTCGCCGGGTCCGACCTTCAGCGCGCGCATGCGGGCGGTGAGCTTGTCGCTGAATTCGGCGAGGACGGCGGTGTCGACGTGGATGCGGTTGGCGGCCGTGCATGCCTCGCCACCGTTACGCAGCGTCG
>JBCEBZ010000296.1:0-16105 GCA_039206675.1 Rhodococcus sp. (in: high G+C Gram-positive bacteria)
GTTCTACCCAGAGGGCGAGCCACTCCCCGACCCACTGCTGGTCACCGCACGCGACGCCCTGAGCAGGCATTACCTGCCCGAACTCCACGAGGAGTTCGTCACGTCCGGTTTGTGCTTCTACCGCGACGGGTCCGACAGCGTCGCCTGGCACGGCGACGACACCGGTCGCAGCCGAACCGAGGACACGATGGTCGCCATCCTCTCGCTCGGCGCCTCGCGTCCGCTGCTGCTGCGCCCGCGCGGCGGCGGGCACTCGATCCGGTACTCGCTCGGCCACGGTGACCTGCTGGTGATGGGTGGTTCCTGCCAGCGCACCTGGGAGCATTGCGTACCGAAGAGTGCCCGCCCGCTCGGACCGCGGATCAGCGTCCAGTTCCGGACGCGGGGCGTGCGGTGACTATCCGCGCCGGGCCGCGACGGCCTGCGCCAGCCGGTCGAGTTGCGCGGCCGTGGTGTTCCAGTCGATGCAGGCATCGGTGATCGACTGGCCGTAGGTGAGCTCCTCGGACTTTCCGAGGGTGAGGTCCTGGCGTCCGGCCTCGATGAAGCTCTCCACCATCACACCGACGATCCCCTCCTCCCCTGCCTCGAGACGGGCCGCGATGTCGTCCAGCACGTCGACCTGCTTCTCGTGGTTCTTGCTGCTGTTGCCGTGGCTGGCATCGATGACGACCCGCTCCGGCAGACCGCCCTTGTTCAGCCGGGCGAGTGTGTCCGCGACCGTCTCGGCGTCGTAGTTCGGTCCGTCGCTGCCGCCGCGGAGAATGACGTGGCAGTCGGGGTTGCCGACCGTGCGGATCAGCGCGGCCTGCCCGTCGAGGTCGGTGCCGGGGAACACGTGGCTCGCCGCGGCGGCGCGGGTGCCGTCCACGGCAACCTGCACATCGCCTTCGGTCGAGTTCTTGATTCCGACGGGCATCGACAGCGCGCTGCACAGCTGCCGGTGTACCTGGCTGGCGGCGGTGCGGGCACCGATCGCGCCGTAGGTGACGAGGTCGGCGATGTACTGCGGCATGATCGGGTCGAGGAACTCGCAGCCGACCGGCAGGCCGAGCGAGGACACGTCGAGCAGCAGCTTGCGGCCCATGCGGATCCCGGTGTCGATGTCGAACGTGCCGTCCAGGTGGGGGTCGTTGAGCAGTCCCTTCCAGCCCAGCGTGGTGCGCGGCTTCTCGAAGTAGACCCGCATCACGATGTGCAGGTCGTCGCGCAGTTCCTCGGCCTTGGCGGCGAGCCGGCGGGCGTAGTCCATGGCGGCGACGGGATCGTGCACGGAGCACGGGCCGACGACGACGAGCAGGCGGTCGTCGTCGCCGTTCAGCACGTTCACCGTGTCGGCGCGGCCCGAGCGGACGGTCGCGGACGCGACGTCGTCGGGGGCGTGTTCGCGACGCACGACGGACGGCGCCACCAGCGGGCTGATGCTCACGGTGCGCTGGGCGTCCAGGCGATCACTGCTGGTTGTGGTGTCGAGAGTGACAGTCATGGGTTCGGGTTCCTGTTCTCAGGCCGGCCCTCGAAGACTGTGGAGATTCCCGCGAGCCGGTCTGTAATCCGGCTCTGGGGTGGGGGAGGTCAGCGCGTGGTTACGCCGACCGGCCCACCCGGGGCCGGCCTGCTAAACCAAAAATATGCGCGCTGCATGACGGCCACAGTAACGGCTGGCCCGCATCGGCGCCACACCTACCCTCCCCTGACATTTGTCACGGTGAGGTCGTGGTGGCGCTCCGCGCCTGTGAGTGGTTAACGAGTCCAGAGACTCCTTAACCACTCACAGGGCCGGAGGCCCCATTGCTTATATCGTGAGTGTGTGCTCATAATATGGGTGTACCTGTGACACCAGTCACTGCCCTGCCTCCTCGTTAGGACGCGCACATGTCAGATGTAGGAATCCTGATCAACACCGCGATCGCCGTGGCGGCGGTGGTGCTGTTGATCGTGCGTTTCAAGTTCAACCCGGTGGTGTCGCTGGTCGTCGGCTCCGCCTACCTCGGACTCACGACAGGTCTCGGCACGGCCGAGACGGTGAAGGTCATCAGCACCGGTTTCGGCGACATCATGGCCGAAGTGGGACTGCTGATCGCCTTCGGCGTCCTGATGGGCGCCATGTTGAAGGAAATGGGCGCCATCCAGCGCCTGGTCGGGACGTTGCTGCGCGTATTCGGGCCGAAACGGATGCCCTATGCGCTGTCGCTGACGATCGCGACGCTGCTGCAATCGATCTTCCTCGACGTCCTGCTGGTGATTTCGGCGCCGCTCGCCCGCAACCTCGCACCGAAGGTCGGACGGGTCGGCACCGCACGGATGGCCACCGCGCTGGCCATCGGCCTGGAGTGCGGCATCGTGCTCATGGTTCCCGGTGTCGGGGCGCTCGCCCTCGCCGGACTTCTCGGTGTGCCGCTCGGCAAGATGCTGATCTGTGGTTTGATCCTGGTGATCCCGACCGTCGCGATCTCGGTGGCGATCATGTCGTTCCTGTTCACCCGGGGTTGGTGGAACCCCGAGAAGGACGAGGAGCACTTCCACCAGACGGTCGTCGACGACGAGGAAGAGACCTGGACCGACGACGGCAGCAGCGGGACCACCCCTCGGCCCGACACCGGCGGCGGCGTCGCCCAGGCGCAACGCGCCGCGACCGTCACCGCCGAGCGGACGCAGCACGACCGCCCCCTGATCCTGCTCCTCGCTCCGCTGCTCCTCTCGCTCCTGCTCATCGCGACCGGCGCGATCCTGGACATCGCCGAGATCAGCAACCCGGTCGTCTCGTTCGTGTCGGAACCGCTGATCGCGCTGCTGATCGGCCTGATCGGCACCAGCTTCGTCGGGCGGATCACCGTCGGGCAGCATCGCGTGCAGAAGGCGATCGCCAGCGGCTTCAGCGAGAGCGGCCAGATCCTCATCCTCACCGGCGTGGGCGGGTCGCTCGCCGCGACGATCGCCGCCGCCGGACTCGGCGACATCCTCGGTCAGTACTTCACCGCCAATCACGCGGCTCCGCTGCTGATGGTCTGGGTGATCGCCGCAGTCCTGCACGTCGCCGTCGGTTCCGTGACCATCTCCGCCATCACCGCGGCGGGTGTCCTCGCGCCCATCGCCCCCACCCTGGGTCTCGACCCCGTCCTCATCGCCCTCGCGGCCGGCGCCGGCTCCCTGTTCGCGGTGCACGTCACCAGCAACACCTTCTGGTTGCTGCAGTCCTTGATGGGTCAGACCACACGAGGCACGCTGAAGACGTGTTCGGTGGGAGTATCGGTGGCATCGGTTGTCGCAATACTGCTCGTCCTGCCCATGAGCCTCGTTCTCTGAGCGTCACTATCAGTTAAGGATCACCATGTTCTCCGACAACACCATTCGGCCCCTCGACGGCGTTCGGGTACTCGAGCTCGGCAATTACATCGCCGCACCGACCGCGGGCCGGATGCTCGCCGACTTCGGCGCCGAGGTCATCAAGGTCGAGCGCCCGAAGACCGGCGACGAACTGCGCAACTGGCGCCTGTACTCCGGTGACACGTCGATGCTGTACCGCACGATCAACCGCAACAAGAAGTCGATCGTGCTGGACCTGCGCACCGAGGAGGGCCGGCAACTGGTCCTGGACCTCGCCGCCGAGTGCGACATCCTGCTGGAGAACTTCCGGCCCGGCACCCTGGAGAAGTGGGGCATCGGACCGGACGCGTTGAACGCGGCCAACCCGGACCTGGTGATCACCCGGATCTCGGCGTTCGGGCAGACCGGGCCGATGTCGCAGCGGCCGGGGTTCGCCGCGGTGGCGGAGGCCGCCGGCGGTTTCCGTGAACTCGTCGGCGACCCGGACCGGCCCCCGGTGCGGGTGGGAGTGTCGATCGGCGATTCGATCGCCGGCCTCTACGCGGCGTTCGGGGCGGTGATGGCGCTGTTCCAGCGGGAGGCCGCGAAGGTCGCAGGTACGCAGGGCCCGTCGCTGCCGCATCGGATCATCGACGTCGCGCTCAACGAATCGATCCTGTCGATGATGGAGTCGCTGATCCCCGACTACCTCGCGTACGGCATCAAACGCGAACGCGTCGGCGGCCGGATGGAGGGCATCGCCCCGTCGAACGCATACATCTGCAGCGACGGCAACAGCATCATCATCGCCGGCAACGGTGACGCCATCTTCCAGCGGTACATGGAAACCATCGGCCGCCCCGACCTCGGCGCCGACCCGGACCTGTCCACGAACGCCGGACGGTGGGCGCGCCGCGACGAACTCGACACGGCGATCGGTGAGTGGACGATCCAGTACTCGCGCGACGAGGCCCTGAAGATCCTCGACACCGCCGGGGTGCCGTCCGGTCCGATCAACACGGCCGCCGACATCTGCAGCGACGAGCAGTACGCGGCCCGCAACATGATTCAGCAGTTCACCGTCGACACGGGTGAGGCCGAGCCGAAGCAGGTCGGCTTCCCCGGCATCGTCCCGGTGATCGGCGGGCAGTCGCTGCCCATCCGCAACGTCGGACCGGACCTCGGTGAGCACACCCGGGAGGTCCTCGAGACACTGCTCGGCAAGACCCCGGAACAGATCGACTCCATCGTCGACAACACAGTAGGTGGCACCTCATGACGCAGACCTTCGAATCCCGAGCCCTGCTCCGCGACGTCACGTTGCGCGACGGACTGCAGCTGACGGGCAAGATGCTGCCCACCGGCCGAAAGCTCGAGATCGCCCGCAGGCTCCTCGAACTCGGTGTGCCCGCTCTCGAGATCGGGTCGATGGCCCGCCCCGACCTGGTGCCGCCGATGGCGAACACCGTCGAGGTGATCTCGGAACTGACGCCGGAGGAACTCGACCACTGCTGGGTGTGGGTGGCGACGCCCCGGCACGTGGAGAAGGCCGCCGCCGCCGGCGCACGGCATTTCCAGTACTGCTTCTCCGCCTCCGATTCCCACAACCAGGCGAACATCGGCCGTTCCACCGAGGACAGCCTCGCCGCGATGCCCGCGGCGATCGAACTCGCGCGGGAGGTCGGCGGCAGCATCCAGCTGTGTATCGCGACGTCGTTCACGTGCCCGTTCGAGGGCCGGGTGCCGGAGCAGCGGGTCATCGACATCGCCAATGACCCGCGCGCCCACGGCGCCGTCGACGTCGTCGTCTGCGACACGCTCGGCCAGGCCGTCCCCGCCGAGGTGTACTCGCTCGTCTCCCGGGTCCGGCTCGAGACCCCGCAGCGGGGCATCGTCTACCACGGCCACGACACCTGGGGCCTGGGAGTCGCGAACAGCCTCGCCGCGGTCGCGGCAGGCGCGATGACCGTCGACGGCGCCCTCGGCGGACTCGGCGGCTGCCCCTTCGCGCCCGGTGCCAGCGGCAACACCGCCAGCGAGGACCTCCTGTTCGCCACCCGCCCCGACTGGCTCACCCCTGCCCTGTTCGGGTCGCTCGTCGAACTGTCCGAGAAGACGCTCGCGGAACTCGGTGAGGCCAACCGGTCCAAGGCCGCGCAGGGCGCGCGCTCCAACGCCGCCGCGTTCGAGTGGGTCATCGGCGGCGGCCGATGAGCGACGCCCGGTTCTACGTCACCACCCCGATCCCCGAACCCGCCCTCACGCTGCTGCGCGCCGCAGGTAGCGTCGAAGTGCCCGAAGAGCTTCCGGACGCCGCCCAACTCCGGGACGCGTGCCTGTCGGGGAACTACGACGTGGTCGTCTCCCAGCTACGCGACACGTTCGACGCCGACCTCCTGGCCGCTGCGAAGATCCGCGGCATCTCCAACTACGCGGTCGGATTCAACAACGTCGACGTCGACGCGGCCACCGCCAACGGAATACTCGTCGGCAACACCCCCGGCGTTCTCACCGACGCCACCGCCGACGTCGCGATGCTGCTCATCATGGCCACCGCGCGTCGGGCGGTGGAGGCCGACACGTTCGTCCGTTCCGGCAAGTTCACCGGCTGGGAACCTAATCTGCTGCTCGGCCAGGATGTTTCGGGACGCACCCTCGGGCTCGCCGGTTTCGGACGGATCGCCCGCGCCACCGCGAAACGGGCACTGGCCTTCGGCATGCAGGTGCTGTTCTGCCCGCGACCTCCCGGCGACCGGCCGGTGCCGGACGACGAACTCGGCGAGTTCGCCGGACTCGTCACCCACACCGACTGGGACACCCTCGTCGCCACCAGCGACTTCCTGTCCCTGCATGTTCCGTTGAACGAGCAGACCCGGCACCTGGTGGACGCGGACGTGTTGCGCGCGATGAAGCCGACCGCGATTCTCGTCAACACGGCGCGCGGTCCCGTCGTCGACGAGGCCGCCCTCGTCGACGCCCTGAAATCCGGGGAGATCGCCGGCGCCGGACTGGACGTCTACGAGGACGAGCCCGCGCTCGCACCCGGGCTGGCGGAACTGCCGAATACCGTGCTGCTCCCCCACGTCGGCAGCGCCACCGTCGCCGTGCGGTCCGAGATGGCGCGGCTGTGTGCGGAGAACGCGGTGGCCATGGCACAGGGCCGGATCCCACCGCACCCGGTCAACCCGGAGGCGTGGAGATCATGACGGGTAGCGGCCGCCCAGCGTCCGGGTGACCTGCTCGGCGCTGCCGACGAGCAGATCCACCCACTTCTCGCATTGCTCGCGCGGCATGCGGAGGGTCGGGCCGCTGATCGCCAGCGCGCCGAGCACGTCGCCGGACGAATCGAACACGGGCGCCGCCAATCCCGACGCGCTGTCTTCCCGCTCCCCCGCGGTGATGGCGTACCCGTCGGCCCTGGCCTGGTGGATCAGCTCACGCAGCACGTCGGTGTCGGTGACGGTGCCCTCCGTCATCGGTTCGATGGGTCCGGCGAGGACCTGCTCGGTGAGGTCCGGGTTCCAGGCGAGCAGCACCCGGCCCGCCGAGCCCGCGGGCAGGGGGACGATCTTTCCGACGTACATGTTCCGTCGCAGGGCGTGCTCGGTCTCCGCGATGGCCACGCACACGCGGTAACCCTGCTCGACGCGGAAGAAGCTGGCGGTCTCGCCGGTGGCGTCGCGGATCTCCTTCAGCACCGGGCTGACGACGGCCAGCACGTCGAGGCCCTTGGTGGCCGTCGCGGCCCAGAACGCCATCTTCACGCCGATCCGGATCTGGTCGCCGGAGCGGTCGAGGAATTCCTGCGCCACCAGGTTGCTGACCAGCCGCTGGACCGTCGACGTCGGCAGGCCCGTGGCCTGGTGGATCTCACCGAGGGTCATCGACGGCCGCGCCAGGCTGAAGGCGTCGAGGATCTCCGTGATCTTGCTCAGCACCAGCAACGGTTGGTGCTTGGAGGTCAATTCGCCGTCGTCCGCTCGCATACCCCCGACGATAGTCGCCCCCACCAGCACGTGAGCGCCGAAGGTCGGCGGAACACACTTCGGCACTCACGTGGGGTGAAATTACCGTCGCCACGCGAGCGTCGATGTGGTACCAATGAAGGATGCTCGAATTCGACTCGACGAAAGGCGCATGAGCGCCCACCGAGATCTCTCTCCGACACGACGGTTCGGGGAATTCACCCGCGCGTTCGATGCGCTCCGCACTGCACCCCCGCGGGTCCGCGATCCGTCCTTCCCGTTTGCGATGCCCGACAACGACTTCGAGAAAGGAGATTCCCATGAAGTTGGCTGAGGCCCTGGCCGAACGCGGCGACCTGACACGCCGGGTGGAGCAGCTGAAGTCGCGCATCCTCACGAATGCGCGACACCAGGAAGGCGAATCGCCGGCCGAGGACGCGGCGTCGCTACTGTTCGAACTCGAGGAGGTCCTGGACCGCATGGAGGTCCTCATCCGAAGGATCAATCGGACGAATACCTCTGCCCCACTGGGGGATGCGAGCATCACCGATGCGCTGGCCCGCCGGGACATGCTGCGGGTCCGGCACCGGGTGGTGTCCGCCGCCGCGGATGCCGCGTCGGGCCGGGAACAGGACCGCTACGGCAGGCAGCTCCGCTCCGAACTCGTCTTCGTCGCGGCGTTGCCCGTCCGGGATCTGCGGCGGCGGGCCGACGACCTCGCCCGGCAGATCCGGGAGATCGATCTGCAAGTGCAGAAGGAGAATTGGGAAGTCGAGTTGCTCGACTGACGTCTGGGTAGTCGGTACCCGTTCCGGAGGCGAGCACGCACCGCGGTCGGCGGTAATCCGGCCACTTCTCCTGCGCGGAGGGCGGCGCACCCCGGGCACACACCCGGTTCACAGGGCAGCCCCGCACACCGCACAGGTGACGGTGCACGACGCACGGCTCATCACCGGGTGCTGATCCGGAACGGCGAGGGCGGGTAAGGGGCCTACCCAGACACGTGAGCGGCAAAGCGTGCCGGAGCACACTTTGCCGCTCACCTGGGGGATCAGCCGACCACGAGGTCCAACTCGTCGTCGGACACTCCGACCGCGACGCTGCCACCTTCGACGAGAACGTCGTCGAGCAGCAGATCGGCGATCCGATCGTCGACGGCCCGCTGAATCGACCGGCGCAGCGGACGCGCCCCGAACTCGGGCTGGTGCCCGTGCTCGGCAATCCAGTCGACCGCGGCGTCGCTGAACGAGATCTCGATGCCCCTGGACTGCAGCCGCTTCCGGCTGTCGTCCAGCAACAGGTCGGTGATCCGGTGCAGCTGATCGGTGTCGAGCTTGCGGAAGATCACGATCTCGTCGATGCGGTTCAGGAACTCCGGTCGCATCGACTCCCGCAGCCGGCCCATCACCCGGTCCCGCAGCGGCTTCTCCGCAGCCTCCGCGTCACCGGTGGCGAAGCCCAGCGCACCCGACTTGCTGGAGATGATGTCGGATCCCAGGTTGCTGGTCATGATCAGGACGGTGTTCTTGAAGTCCACCGTCCGGCCCTGGCCGTCCGTGAGCCGGCCGTCGTCGAGCACCTGCAGCAACGTGTTGAACACGTCGGGGTGCGCCTTCTCGATCTCGTCGAGCAGGATCACCGAGTACGGGTTGCGGCGGACCTGCTCGGTGAGCTGTCCCGCCTCCCCGTATCCGACGTAGCCGGGAGGGGCACCGACGAGGCGGCTGACCGTGTGCCGTTCACCGAACTCGCTCATGTCGAGCCGCAGCATCTTGTTCTCGTCACCGAACAGGGTGGCGGCCAGCGCCTTTGCCAGCTCCGTCTTCCCGACGCCGGTCGGTCCGAGGAACAGGAAGCTGCCCACGGGACGGTCCGGATCGTTCATGCCGGTGCGGCTGCGGCGCACCGCCCGGGCGATGGCCCGCACGGCGTCGTCCTGGCCGACGACGCGACGATGCAGTTCGTCCTCGAGCCGGCGGAGTCGTTCCTTCTCCTCCTCCGTCATCTGGCTCGCCGGAATTCCGGTGGCCCGCGACACGACCTCGGCGATCTGCTCGGCGGTCACCTCGGGTGCGGCATCGGACGCGTCCGCTTTGCCGTCGATCCGGGCCTGGACGCCCACGATCTGGTCGCGCAGCGCCGACGCCTTCTCGTACTCCTCGTCCGCGACGGCCTGCTCCTTCGACTGTTCGAGTTCCGCGAGCGTCGCCCGCAGTGCCTCGACGTCGACGCTCGGCATCCGCAGCCGCAACCGGGCGCCGGCCTGGTCGATCAGGTCGATCGCCTTGTCCGGCAGGAAGCGGTCGCCGATGTAACGGGCCGACAGTTCGACGGCCGCCGTGATCGCCTCGTCGGCGTAGCGGACACCGTGATGCTCCTCGTACCGGTCGCGCAGACCGGTCAGGATCGCGACCGCGTCCTCGATGCTGGGCTCCGCGACGGTCACCGGCTGGAAGCGCCGTTCGAGCGCCGGGTCCTTCTCGATGTGCTTGCGGTACTCGTCGAGCGTGGTCGCACCGACGATGTGCAGCTCACCGCGGGCCAGCTTCGGCTTGAGGATGTTGCCCGCGTCCATCGCACCGTCGGCGCCGCCACCGGCACCGGCGATGGAGTGCACCTCGTCGATGAAGACGATCAGCTCGTCCTTGTGCGCCGAGATCTCGTCGATCACCTTGTTGAGGCGTTCCTCGAAGTCGCCGCGGTACCGGGTGCCCGACACCATGCTCGACAGGTCGAGTTGCACGATGCGCTTACCGATCAGGCGATCGGGGACGTCGCCGTCGACGATGCGCTGGGCGAGACCCTCGACGACCGCCGTCTTGCCGACGCCGGCCTCACCGACCAGCACCGGGTTGTTCTTGGTGCGGCGCGAGAGGATCTCGATGGTCTGCTCGATCTCGTCGTCCCGCCCGATCACCGGGTCGACTCCGCCGCCGCGTGCGCGTTCGGTGAGGTCGAAGCCGTACTGGTCGAGCGTGGGGGTCGCGGAGTCCGGGGACTCCTCCACCGACCCGCCCTGCACCGCGGTCTGCAGCCGCTCCGGGGTGATGCCCTCGGACGCGAGCAGGCGTCCGGCGGCGTGGTCCTGATCGGCGGCGAGCGCCAGGAAGAGGTGCTCGGGATCGATGTAGGTGGAACCGAGAGCGCGCGCGAGCTGGTGCGCCTCGAGCAGCGCCGTCTTCAGCGCACCGCTCAGGGCGGGAGTGGCGAAACCGGACGTGTCGCGACTCTGGGGCAGTCGCAGTTCGACGGCATCGGCGACGGCCGACGTGTCGGCGCCTGCGCGTTGCATCAGGGATTTGACGGGGTCGTGTTCTGCCATGACACGCAGAACGTGGAGTGCATCGAGGTCCGAATCGCCGCGACCTGCGGCGAACCGTGCGGCAGCAGCCATGACCTCCTGGGTGGAGCGACTCATGAGCCGACTGATGTCGATGCGACCTGGGCCCTCCGGCCCGAAGAATGCTGGCATTCCTCAGCCTCCTATTAGTTGAGCGTTACTGACTCAACTAACGTGCCACCCCTCCGATCAATTCCCGGCGGCGGATGTGAGCGCGGTCACAGAGGCGCTTCGCCTACCACGGCACGATCTGCATCGGAAGTTCGTCCTCGTCGAACACCCGGCCCATGCGTTTGCGGACGCCGAGGACCAGGCACCGGTCGAGGATGCTGACCGCGGGCAGTTTCTGCTCGACGACCGCTTCCAGCCCCTCGACGTCGGACAGTTCCCGCAACCACACGGACACGAGCAGGTTGGCGGGTCCGGCGACCGACAGCACCGTCCGCACCGCGGGCAGCCCGCTCAGGTTGGCGCCGACCCGGACCATCTGGGCGGCGGGGACCCGGAGGAAGTACCACGCGCAGACCGGATACCCCGAGGCCCAGCGCGGCATGTCCGTGCGAAGTTCCAGCGCCCCGGAAGCGAGTGTCGCGCCGAGACGTTCGCGCGCACGCCGGGTGGAGATTCCCAGCGCCTCCGCGACCGTCCGCGTGGTCGCGCGACCGTCGCGGGACAGGATCGACACGATGTCGCGTTCGGCGGCGGGTGGACGTGCGAACATCGCGGAGAGCCGGGCGGCGTCGCGGTGCCGGGCGGCGTCGATCGCGGTCGCCTCGTCGGCGTCGAGGGCCCGCAGACGCCACTGCGAGGCCCCGGAAATTGCGGTGACCACCGGGTGTGTGCGGACGGTACGGACGTCGGGAATGCCCGGAATCCGGGACACGACATACCGGTTGAACGCAGTCGGGTTCTGACAGCCGACGGTGAGGATCAGGTCGCGACCACCCGAGGCGACGTCGATGGACATGCATTCGTTGTCCTGGCACAACTCCGCGATCACGGTGTCGATCGACCCGGCGACGCACTCGACCTCCACGATCGCGCCGCGGGCCGTCTCGACCATCGGCGGCTGGGCCGTCACCCAGGCCATGCCCCGTTCGGTCAGTCCGGACCACCGCCGCGCGAGGGTGACCGGGTCGGCGTCGAGGATCGGACCGAGTTGCGACCACGGGGCCCGCGGCCACACCTGCAGAGCGTGAATAAGTCGAAGTTCGTCCTCCGTGGGCGTCTTCTCCTGCATGACAGTGGCTCCTCAGGTACAAAATCTGCGCATTTACACCGCAGAAACTCACTCACCCGACACTCGGACGCATCGATTCGGTCGTTTCGCTCATATTGTCATGTCGCCTCGTCCGGCGACCCGCCACCTTGGAGGTCACACATGGGAGCACTCCGATCCCCCATTCCCACCGGGTCCGGTCCCGACCGGCGCCTCGGCGCCGCGGCCGGTTTCGTCGGTTTCCTCTTCGCCATGGAACTGTCCAGCGGATTCCTCCAGGCCTGGTTCAGCCCGGTCCTCTCGGCGATCGGTGAGAAGTACTCGGTCGGTCCCGCCGACCTGAACTGGGTGCAGACGAGTTACCTGCTCGCGACCGCGGTTCTCGTGCCGGTGCTCGCCAAGATGGGCGACCGGTACGGACACAAGAGGATGCTCGTCGTCGCGACGGCGATGGTCACCGTCGGCAGTGTCGTGTCGGCGCTGGCCCCGACGTACGGCATCTTCATCCTGGGCCGGGCGATCACCGGTGCACTCGCGGCCTTTCTGCCGCTCGAGTTCGCGATCGTGCGTGAGCGGGCCGGGGAGCAGTCGGGAAAGGCGATCGGATTGCTCGTCGGTGGACTCACACTCGGCGCCAGCGTCGGCGTGGTCCTGTCCGGGATCCTCGCGTCGTTCCTGAGTCTCACTGTGCTGCTTCTCGTTCCGGCGGCGCTCATGGCGCTCGCGCTCGTGGTGGTGATCGTCTTCGTGCCGGAGACGACGGCCCGGACCACCGGCCGCCTCGACTGGGCCGGCGCGATCCTCCTGGGTGCAGGGCTGGCGTCCGCGTTGTTCGCGATCAGCACGGGCAACAGGTTCGGGTGGTCGTCGGGGCCCGTGCTGGGCGGACTCCTCCTCGGCGGTGCGCTGCTCGCCCTGTGGGTGGTGGTCGAGCGGCGCGTGGACTCGCCTCTGGTCGATTTCGCGATGCTCTCCGGCCGCGCGGGCGTCGGCCTGCCGATCCTGCTCGCGGCACTGTTCGGCGCCCAGCTGTTCGGCAGCCAGACCCCGATCGCGCTCTTCGTCGGCACCGACCCGGCAGCGGCCGGATTCGGGCTCGGCCTGACGTCGTCGATGATCGGGCTGGTGCTCGTGTTCGCGTCGATCGCGGCATTCGCCGGCACGTTCGTCGGACCGCGGCTCGGCGCGCTGGTCGGCGACGTCACGGCCGTCATCGTCGGTGCCCTCACCGCCGCACTGGGTTACGCCCTGCTCACCGTGCTGCACTCGGACACCGTCAGCGTGCTCGCGTGGCTCGTGGTGTCGGGTCTCGGCAACGGCATCATCATCGCCGTCCTCCCCAACGTTGTGGTGGCGCGGGCGCCGAAGGACTCGGTCGGCATCGCGTCGGGCCTCTACAACAGCGCCCGGACGGTGGCCGGCGCCATCGCCGGAGCCAGCTTCACCGCGGTGATGTCCGGATTCACGGCGACCCTCGACGGCGGGTCCGTGATCACGAGTGAGGCGGGATACCAAGCAGTGTGGGTGATCTGCGGGATCCTCTCGCTCGCCGTCGCCGGCCTCGCCGTGGTGACGCGCGGCCCGGCCGCCGACCGCGATGCGCCCACCGTCCCTGCCGCCGTTCCCGCCGAAGCGTAGTTCCCCACCCCTGGAGAGAAGGAAAGTTCATGACCGACAATGCAATTGCCGCCGACATCGACGTCGCCGGCGGCCCACACGGGACAGCGGCGGAGCTGAAGCGACGCGTCGAGGACACCGTCCTCGAGTGGCGCGACCGGCTCGTCGCCGCGAGCCACGATCTGCACGCCCACCCGGAACTCGCGTTCGAGGAACATCGTTCGGCGGCGCTCGTCGCGGACCTGCTCCGCGACGCCGGGTTCGCGGTGGAGGTGGGCGTGTGGGGGCAGGACACCGCCCTCGAGGCCGTGTACGGCAGCGGTGAGATGACGGTCGTGGTGTGCGCCGAGTACGACGCACTGCCCGGCATCGGACACGCGTGCGGCCACAACATCATCGCGACCGCCGGTGCCGGGGCGGCGATCGCGCTGTCCCGGGTGGCGGACGAACTCGGCATCCGGGTGAAGCTGCTCGGAACCCCCGCCGAGGAGAAGGGCGCGGGCAAGGCCCACATGCTCGAGGCGGGTGCCTGGGAGGACGCGACGGTGTCGCTGATGGTCCATCCCGGCCCCGGCGTGGTCGTGCCCACCGCGGGCAGCACGTCGCAGTCCCGGGACCGGTTCCGGGTCGAGTTCACCGGCCGGGCATCGCATGCGGCGGCCGCACCGACCGTGGGCATCAATGCGGGTGACGCGGCGACGGTGATGCAGGTGTCGGTGGGACTGCTGCGGCAGCATCTGCCCGACACCGTGCGCGTCAGCGCCGTCACCCTGTCCGGCGGCGACGTCTCGAACATCATCCCGGCGTCGGCGGTCGTGGAGGCGGAGGTGCGATCGTTCGACCTCGCGGAGACCGCGGACCTGAAGAAGAAGGTGCTCGCCTGCGTCGACGGGGCCGCGACGGCCACCGGCTGCACCTACGCGGTCACGCCGGTGGACCCGATCTACGAGCCCCTCGTCCAGCACCCGTTCCTCGCCGACCGATTCGACGCCGCACTCGAACACCGGGGCCGGGTGATGCCATCCCCGGACGGCACCGCACTCGGCGGCGGATCGACCGACATGGGCAACGTCTCCCAGGCCGTCCCGTCGATCCACCCGATGATCGGGGTGATGGGGTCGACGGCCGCGCCGCACACGGCGGCATTCGCGGCCGACGCGGTCTCGCCGGGCGCCGACGAGGCCCTCGTCGACGGGGCCTACGCCCTGGCGGCGGCGATCGTCGACCTCGCCACCGACGACAAGGCGCGAGCCGCCGTCCTCGAGCAGCAACGCACGCGGGCGCCCGGGGCCACACGGCGACCGGCCTACGTGTAGACGCGGACGGGTTCAGACTCGCGCTGCCGATCGCAGAGCCCGCTGCCTTCTCCGTTCGGATAACTGGGCGCAGAGCCGGTCTCGGACCTCGGTAGGCACCTCTCGCCCTGCAGCAGTATCCAAGATCTTGGCCAGTCGCTGTTCGTATCTGGGGGCCGTCATACCGAACCCGACCCAGATCTCGTCGGCCGGTGGACCACCGTACGGTAGCCACCGGCAGGCGAATTCGAGTATCGCCGCAGTGACGATGTCCACGAGCCCGGCACCCTTCTAGACGGCGAGGTTCTCGAAGACGGTGGCGTTGGCCATGCCGCCGCCTTCGCACATCGTCTGCAGTCCGTAGCGGACACCGTCGGCGCGCATGCGGTGCACGAGAGTGGTGGCGAGCCGGGCACCGGACCCGCCGAGCGGGTGACCGAGGGCTATCGCACCGCCGAGGGTGTTGACCCGGTCCTCCGGTGCCCCGGTTGCCCGCAGCCAGGCTCCGACGACGCTGGCGAACGCCTCGTTGACCTCGAAAGCTCCGACGTCGTCGAGGGTCAGGCCGGCCCGTTCGAGCACCCGTGCGGTGGCGGGGATCGGTCCGGCGAGCATCGTGACGGGATCGTCGCCGACCACCGTCGCGGTGTGCACCCGGGCGATCGGAGTCAGCCCCAGCTGCCGGGCCCGCTCTCCGGACATCACCAGCAGCGCGGCCGCGCCGTCGGAGATCTGCGATGCGTTGCCCGCGGTGATGCGGCCGTCCTCGGGGAAGACCGGGTCCAGCTGACCCAGCTTCTCCAGGGTCGAGGCCCGGCGAATTCCTTCGTCGACTTCGAGCTTCGCCCCGTCCGGGAGGGTCACGGGCGCGATCTCGCCGGTGAAGCGACCGTCGTCGACGGCCTGAGCGGCCCGCTGGTGTGAGCGCAGGCTGTACTCGTCGAGCCAGGTGCGGCTCAGGTCGTACTCGGTGGCGAGGTACTCGGCACCACGGATCTGGTTGAACTCGACGCCACCATATCGGTGTTTGATCGCGTCGCTGTTCGCGTCACCGAGGCCGACGCGTCGCGCCGATCCCATCGGGATCCGGGTCATCGACTCGACGCCACCGGCGACCGCGATGTCGTACTGGCCGGAGATCACGCCCGCGGCGGCGAAATGCAGTGCCTGCTGACTCGATCCGCACTGTCGCTCGATCGTGGTGCCCGGCACCGATTCCGGCCAGTTCGCGGCGAGGACGGCGTTGCGGGCGATGTTGCCTGCCTGCTCACCGACCTGGCCCACGCAGCCCCACACGACGTCGTCGACCGTACTCGCCTCGATGCCCGCCCGGTCGAGCAGCGCATTCAGCACGGTTGCGGAC